>CAZWAO010000010.1:8535-24044 GCA_964631815.1 uncultured Ignavibacteria bacterium
ACCAATTGGGGTTTGAGCGCAAGAGCTTCCGGGATGGGAAACGCCTTCGTGGCGGCAGTAGGTGACCCTTCCGCTTTGTTCTGCAATCCTGCAGGTTTGGTGCGCATCCCCACCTGGAGGTTCTCCGTTCACTATACCAGAGAATCAAGATATGACCTCGGGGAGGGTGAAAGCCCTTTCACCGCGTGCGGCATCTTGGTGGTACCACTGCAAGACCGGATGTCCGTCGCCGTGTGTGGTCTTAAAAACGGCTCCTGGGCCGATCACACCGGAGTGGTCACTCGCAATCTTGAAGGGTTGGGTTTTGCAGCCCAGGTTAATCGCCGGTTGGCCGTCGGCATGTCGGCCAAATCCATTCACAACTCCAACTACGGAAACACCAGAGGTGAGGATCTCGATCTGGGAGCTCTCTTTCAAGCCACTGCCGATTTGCGTCTGGGTATGGCCGTGCAAAATCTCTTGGCTGCGGATGTCCGATCCGAAGCAGCGTCAAGACCCGAGCCGAGCCGGGCAGTCAAGGCCGGATTTGTCTACCGGATTGAAAGATTCCGGGGAGAAGTGGCGTTCGACTTGGCTCTGAACAATGTTGCCGGCGGCACCCCAGTGGGCGATCTTCAGTCAAATCTGGGAATGGAGAAGCAAATTCTCGAAACCGGCTGGCTGGATTTCAAACTGAGAGCGGGCTATACCCTGGGGAGGGAAAACGGGCAGCAAATCAGACAGCCTTCAGTGGGATGGGGTGTGGTATGTCGGGGCGCCCGCTCGGTTTGCGAGGTCGACTACAGCTGGCAAGGATACCCGTACGAAACGTCCGAGACTTCTGTCGGCGACCACCGTATATCGATCACCATCTACCCCCGGATACCCAAATCTCAAGACAAGCTGACGATGAGAGAAGGGACTCCCTACGTGCACGAGCCAAGGAAACCCGACGAAACGGACTTCAGTTCCTTTGCCTCCGATGATCACCAGATACGCAAATTTCCCATCCGCGCAGAGCAGATACTCATCGGCAAGGATGAGTACCTCCTTTTCCTGGCGGAGTTGGAGCCGGGAATCAGGGTTAGCCGGTGGCAGCTTTGCATATATTCACAATATGCCGGGAGCCATTCCGGGCAAGAACCCGGGCTTCAACTCGTGAACACAATCGAGGGATGCGTCATGCCCGCAGGCAGCATCCTATGGGACATGAAAATCGACGGAACCAAACCGAAGCCTGGCAAATACCTTTATCGCCTGGAGGTGTCGACGCCACAGGGGGAATCCCGGAAGTCAGAATCGAGATCTTTCACGGTGAGGTAAAATGCTATCAGACCGGGCCACCCTTTGGATTTTCGGCCTGGCTCATGGACGTATGTCAGCCACGCAGGGATTATCCGTTTTGAGGCCCGTGCAAGGCAGGATGCCACTTATAGGGAACCATGCTGAACCGAGCTGTCGCGGGATTCAACCGGAGAATGCGGGGGAAAATCTCCCCGAAGCAGAGAGAACGGTGTTACGAGGTCTCTTCTTTTCTCTTCTCCCGGATGCGGGCGGACTTTCCGGACAGTCCCCTCAGATAGAAAAGCTTGGCTCTTCTCACCCGTCCCTGTTTCAGGCGCTCGATTTTGGTGACGTTGGGTGAGTGCAGCGGAAAAACCCGCTCCACCCCGATACCGCTGGAGACCTTTCTAACGGTGAAGGTACTGCCGATCCCCTTTCCCCTCTGCTGAATCACCACACCTTCGAAGATCTGGATTCTCTCCTTGTCGCCTTCCCTGATCTTGGTGTGGACCCTGAGAGTGTCTCCGGGACGAAACTCGGGGATATTGTCCTTCAGATGTTTGGCTTCGATTGAAGATATCGGATCCATTTTTCTCCTCCGCCACAGATAACGTGGGTTTCCTTCAAACAGTTGGAGACTAATCGCGGGAAAAGCTCACCGGCCTTCCCTTTTGATCTCCTCGATCCAGTCCCTTTCCTCCTCGGAAAGCAGGTCCCAATTTAGGAGATCCGGCCTTCTTTGTAAAGTCCTTTTTAATGCCTCTCTCCTGCGCCACTTTCTGACGTTCTGGTGGTCTCCGGAGAGAAGAACTTCCGGCACCCGCAATCCCTTGAATTCCGCCGGCCGAGTGTACTCCGGGGGGCCCAGTATTCCGTCGATGAACGAATCGGTCTGGGCAGACTCGAAATCCCCCAAGACCCCGGGAATCAATCTGACCACGGCCTCGATGACCACCATGGCAGGCATCTCTCCGCCGGTTAGGACGTAATCGCCGATGGATAGCTCCCTAAGCGGGTAGAGCGTTTTCAGCCGCTCGTCCACGCCCTTGTAATGTCCGCATATGAAGACCATATGATCCTTAAGCGAAAGCTCCTTGGCTTTGTCTTGTGAGAATCTCTCTCCCTGCGGAGTAGTCAGAATAATGCTCGGCTCGGGCACATCCTGGTCAGAATCTAGAATGGACTCCAGCGCTTTGCACAAAGGCTCCAGCTTCATCACCATGCCGCCCAAGCCTCCGAAGGGCGTATCGTCCACAGTCTGGTGTTTGTCCTCGGCGAAATCCCGGATATTGTGAATTCGAAGCTGCAAGAGGTTTTTCTCCCTCGCCCTTTTCAGCAGGCTGTAGTCCAGCGGCCCGGAGAACATCTCCGGGAAAATGGTCAGAATGTCGATGAGCATGGGTCATTACCGGCTATACTTCCAACAGGCCTTCCGGCGGCCGGATGATCATCCGGCCCTTTTTCAAGTCCACCTTCTCGACTATCTCTTTTACCGCAGGGATGTCGTACCGCTTTCCCTGCTGCTCTACAACGTAAACGTCGTTTCCCGGAAGGGACATCACCTCTTTGATCCTGCCGATCTTTCGCCCTTCGGTGGTCACCACCTCCAACCCTATGATGTCGAACACAAAATAACAACCGGGAGGAAGCTTTACCAGTTCGTCTTTCTCTATTTCCAGGAACCCGCCCATCAGCTGGTGGGCTTTCTCGGGATCATCCACGTCCTTAAGGCGCAACAGGATTTTGTCCTTAAACTCCCTGACGCCCTCCACCGTGAATTGGCCGGACTTTCCCTCTTTGGCGACCGTCACCTTTTTCAGCCTGAAGTAGCGCTTGGGGTCGTGGGTCAGAGGCAGCACCACCATCTCGCCTCTCAATCCCCTGACTCGGATTATCTGCCCGATGGTGACTTTGTTCATCTTCAGTCGCCTGGGGGGAACGGGAGCCAAAGGAGGGAGATTGCCGCTTCGGACCGACGCATGAACGTCGCTGAGATGATAGCCGGCCCGAACGCCCATGCCGTTCTTCAACGGCCTAACACGTGGCAGCTACTTCTCGGGTTTCTCTTCCGGCTTGGGTTCTTCCTTCTTCTCCTTGTCCTCCGCGCTCTCCGTCTCCTTCTTCTCCTGGGTCGGTTCCGGCTCTGGCTCCTTTTCTTCCTTCTTGGCCTCCGGTTCTTTCGCCTTCTCGGCAGGAGCTGCCGGTTCCGCTGCGGCGGCCGCCTCAGCAGCCTTGCCTTTCTTTCCCTTCTTCTTCTTGGCCTTGTCCTTCATCTGGCCCGGAAGCGCAACCTGGGAGATATCCTCTCCCCTCTTCTTCATCTCCCATTTCCGCAGCAGCCCGATTTGCTTTAGGATGCTGTTTACCGTATCCGAAGCGGTAGCACCCTGCTCCAGCCAGTAATACATCCGCTCCTCTTTCACCTCTACTTTCGCCGGCTTATCGATGGGGCTGTAGTAACCTAAAATCTCGATGAACCTGCCGTCGCGCGGCATCCGGGAATCCGTGACCACGAACCGGTAACTGGGCCGATTTCTCGCGCCCATCCTTCTCAACCTGATTCTTACCGCCAAATCAACCTCCGTTTCATGTAGTTAATTTTCTTCTATTCTCTCCCGACCGCTCGTCCGACGTTCTGTTTCAAGCCCCGGCTTGTTCGAATCAACCATTGTCGCCGGGTTTTAGGCCGGGCCGACACTAACGAAAGGACATAAAACCCTTTTCCAGTTTCTTCATGTCCATCTTGGTAGCTTTCTTGATCATCTTCTGCATCATGAAAAACTGCTTCAGAAGTTGGTTGACGTCCTGCACCGACGTCCCGCTTCCCTGGGCGATTCTCTTCCTTCTGCTTCCGTCCACCAGATGCGGCCTTCGCCTCTCGTCTTTGGTCATGGAGTTGATGATGGACTCCACCCGCACCATGGCCTTCTGGTCGATTTTCAGTCCCTTGAGCGCCTTTCCCATTCCGGGGACCATCTCCAGGATCGACTCCAAAGGTCCCATCCTCTTCAGCTGCTGGAGCTGCTGATAGAAATCATCTAAGGTGAAGTCTTCCTTCCTCAGCTTCTCTTCCAGTTTCTGAGCTTCCGCCAGATCCACCGACTCCTGGGCCTTCTCCACCAGAGAGACCACGTCCCCCATTCCCAGAATGCGCGAGGCCATCCGGTCCGGATGGAACATCTCCAGCTGGTCCAGCTTCTCCCCCACTCCCACGAATTTTATGGGCTTGCCGGTGATGGCCCGCACCGAAAGCGCCGCACCACCTCGGGCGTCTCCGTCCATTTTGGTCAGGAAGACGCCGTCCAGCCCGATCTTCTCCTCGAAGGTCTGGGCGATGTTGACCGCGTCCTGCCCGGTCATGGCGTCCGCCACCAGGATGATCTCCTGCGGAGAAACCGCCTTCTTTATGTCCGAAAGTTCCTGCATCAAAGGCTGATCTATGTGCAATCTTCCGGCCGTGTCGACGATCATCAGGTCCTTGCCCTCTTTTCTGGCGTACTCCACAGCAGCCCGGCATATTCTCACCGGATCGTCTTCCGTGGTGAAGAAAGGAACGTCCAGCGACTTGGCCAGAATCTTCAGCTGATCCTTGGCAGCCGGACGGTAGACGTCGGCCGCTACCAACAAGGGGAATCTGCCCTTCTTCCTGTAATATCTCGCCAGCTTTCCGCAGGCCGTGGTCTTGCCCGACCCTTGCAGCCCCACCAGCATGAAGATGGTGGGCGGCTGGGCGGAGAACTTCACTTCCGACCTCTGGTTTCCCAGAAGCGCGGTCAACTGGTCATTTACTATCTTGATAAGCTGCTGGGCCGGGGTGATGCTGCGCAGAACCTCCTGTCCCACAGCCTTTTCCTGCACTTGGTTGATGAAATCCTTGACCACCTTGTAGTTGACATCCGCCTCCAAAAGTGCAAGCCTTACCTCCTTCAGCGCGTCTTTGACGTTGCTCTCCGAGAGCTTTCCGCGTCCGCGGAGCTTTTTGAAGATGCTTTCGAACTTCAGGGTCAGATCGTCAAACATACCTACCACTCCCAAATAAGCCGAAATCTGCTAAATCTAACGCTTCGTCAAAAACTCAAATACGTCCTTTCGGGCAGAAACGCGAAAACCATAATATAACCTCAGCCCGCCTTTTGGCAACTTAAATCTTCGTTGAATTCCGGTAAACGGCGTTCGGCTGCCATCCCCGAAAACCGCCGGGGCGCGGGCATCAGGCCCTTCTGAGTGCATTGATGGTTGCGCAGTAGCTTCTGCTTTTGAAAACGGCGGCGCCGGCGACCAGTATATCCACACCGGCCTTCTTGACCGACTTGGCGGTGTGGGGATTGATCCCCCCGTCCACCTGTATCTCGGTCTTCAGGCCCTGCCGGTCGATGAACTCTTTGGCCTCTTCGATTTTGGTCAAGACGGAGGAGATGAACTTCTGTCCTCCGAAGCCCGGATTCACCGTCATCAGAAGCAGCAGATCCAAATCCTCCAGCACCGGTTTGACCGCGCTGAAGGGAGTAGCCGGATTCAAAGCGCAGCCTGCTTTGATCTTGAAGCTTCGGATCAGGTTAATGGTCCGGTGCAGGTGCTTGCAGGCCTCAAAGCTCACGGTTAGATAGTCCGCCCCGGCCGTGACGAACTGCTCCGCGTAGGAATCGGGATTCTCGATCATCAGATGAACGTCCAGCGGCAGTTTGGTGCATCGGTTCACGGCATCGACCATCAGCGGACCGAAGGTGATGTTGGGGACGAAATGTCCGTCCATCACGTCCAGATGGAGCAGATCCACCTTGCACTTTTCCACCAGCTTGATTTCCCGCTGTATGTTTCTGAAATCGGCTGATAGAAGGGAGGGTGCTATTCTTACCATCCAACACCTCGTTCACGGGTTTTGAAGTTCAACCTTACGTCCGGCACCCAAAGGCGGGAGGGACTCATTCCGTGGTGCTGATCTCCACGTTTATTTCCGTTCCTCGCAGAACTCTTAAGCCGGCTGCCGGCGACTGGCTGAGTATGGTTTCCGGAAGAAAGTCGTCGTTGTTCCTGGATTTGATCTTTCCCAGTTGAAGCCCTATCTCGCGCAGCCTTTTCCTGCTGGCCTGCAGGTTCATTCCCAGAAGATCGGGAACCTCCACCGAATCCGGCTGCAGGCCCAGGCTCACCATCAGGTTGATGGACATCCCCTGGGGAACCGGTGTCTCGAACGACGGCGTGCTGGCGATGACCACATCCTGCGGAAAGGAGTCGGAGGCCACCCAACTGACGTCCCCCAGCTCCAAATCCTCATGCGCCAGAAGCAGCTCCGCTTGCCTCATGGAGACCCCCTGCAGCTTGGGGACCAGCACCGTCTTGCCTCCCTTGCTGACTATGACCTTCACCGACCGTCCCTCCCTCACCCTGCTGTTGGGACCGGGGATCTGAGACAGGATGGTTCCCGGAGGTTTGGTCAGATCATATACCTCGGAGGTCACCTCCAGCCCGAGTCCTTTGTTTTCTAAAATCTCTTTCGCTTGGTCCACGCTCATGCCAGTGAGATCAGGAATCACACCCACGTTTCCCCAGTGAACCACGGTGGGCATGATCACTCTGTCGGTCAGAACCAGAAGGAGAGACAGGCCCACCAAAGTCGCCAACAGGATGGCCGGATATCTGATCCATCGCTTTCCCCAAAGCAAGCGGGGTAACTTTTTCCACTTCGGCCCTTCGGCATCAATCACGATCTTCTCTCCGCAAATCGGATTCCGGTTTTCAACACGCAAAGCAAGATACGAGATTGCGCTGATAAATCCAGTCCAAAATCACGCGTTTAACCTCCAGCCGCTTTCTCCATCCGGCAGGCAAAAGCGCCGTCGATCTTATGAACGTGAGGCAGGGTTCGAACCATACCCCGGTCATCGACCACATCAGAGGGAACAAAATCGGAGGCATCCGCCAGCCTGAAATCCGGATGGCGACCGAGGAAATTCTCGATCACCTGTTCGTTTTCCTCCGCGCTCAGCGTGCAGGTGCTGTAAACCAAAACTCCCCCCTCCTTAACCAGTCCGGCCGCATTCGAGAGAATCTCCAATTGAAGCACTTGCAGACGGGCAGGGTCATCCTTCTGTTTTCTCCAGCGGGCATCCGGGTTTCCTCCCAGGGTTCCCAAGGCGGAGCAGGGTGCATCCACCAGCACCCGGTCCATGGGATGGCAGGAGAAACTTGTCGCGTCGGCGCAGCAGGAGATCACCGACTGTACCCCGAGTCGTTTGCAGTTTTCGTTCAGAATCTTTAGTTTTCCGAAGCTGAGGTCGACTGCGACAATTAAACCCTGATCGCGCGTGAGTTCAGCCATGTGGGTAGCCTTGCCTCCGGGAGCGGCGCATAGGTCCAATAATCGTTCGCCGGGCTGGGGGTCCAGAAGCCGCACCGGCAGTCCCGCGCTCTCATCCTGTATGTACACGAGACCCCTTTGGAGAGGAGCGAAACGATCGAGATCGATTCTGGATTCAAACGCAATATAATCGTCCAAGTACCTGCCCATCTTGAACTTAACGCCATCCATCTCAAGCTGTTGTTTCAGCGATTCGGGATCGATTTTCAGCGAGTTTATCCGGCAGGTGAGATGTGGTTTGCGATTGAACTCCTCACACAATCGGACGGTATCCTCCTCGCCGAACAATCGCGCCCACTCCTCAACCATCCAGTCGGGAAACGAATAGAATAGAGCAATGTTCTGTATGGGGTTCGTATCCCTGGCAGGGAAACTCACTCGCCCTTTGTCCCGCAGATAGCTCCTCAACACCGCATTCACCAACGCCACCGTACCCTTATGTCCGAACCTCTTGGCCAGCTTGACCGACTCATCCACCGCCGCGCTGTGTGGTACCTTCTGCAGAAAGTCTATCTGATAGATTCCCATCCTCAGGATATTTCTGATCCACGAAGTCAGGTCTTCGGCCTTACGCTCCAGAAATTGTTCCAGGACGAAGTCCAGCCGCCTTCTCATCTTGGTGGTTCCGAAAACCAGTTCCTGGACGAATCTTCTGTCCACCGAGGAAAGATGAAAATTCCGGACGGATGAAAAGACGGCCTTGTCGGCGAAGACGCCTTTTACCTCTATGTCGTAGAGAATGCTTAGGGCGATTTCTCTGGGGTTTTTGTCTTGTTTGATTCCCACTCTGCAGAGGAAAGTTTCAGCGGAGATTCAGTTTCCGCAATAAACCGGAAGACTCCAGCGGTGATCTTACCGGTGGTTACACTACTTCCATGGGCGTCAGAATTCGCCCTTGTTTTCGCACGAAAAGCCCGGTTCTTTTGATCAACAGACCGGCCGTTTCCCTGGGTGAAAGCCCGAATCCATGCACCAACACCTCTTCGGGTCGGGCATATCCTTCCGTTCCCAGTCCCAGGTGCATGTCCAGCAGGATACCGTCATCCCGGGCATGACTGTCTATTTTCACTATCTGTCGTTTGATATCCACGTCTTTGGTGACTTCTTTGGACGTTCTTTGCACCACCAGATTCTGGCTGGCCATGATCGATTCGATCAGCTTATTGGCCTGGTCCGAGCCAAGACCCATCCTGACTTCATAGGTAGCCAGATTGATAATGAAACTCAGGGAATCCGATTTGCCCAACACCGACTTCCCCTCAAGAAACTGGAAACCGGGCGGCAAGGCTCGATTGAGTTTCTGCATAAACAGCAGGCTGTATGGTTCGTTCAACTGCAGATCCAGATACTCTGCATCGGACACGAATCCCAACGGGAGCGGAGGGCCGAAGGCCACCTTCTGATGAGGATGAAACCCCTCGCTGTATGCAATGGGAATACCCGACCGGCGGATGGCCCGCTCCACAATCCGACCCACGTCCAGATGGGAGGTAAATCTCACCTCGTCGGATTTGCTCCATTTCAACCTGACCCGGCTGCGGGCCACGGTCATGGCCGGGGATGAGGGCTTCCTTTTCTTCTTGCGACCGTATGAGGCTGAAGCTCCGGCAGAACCGGAGGTAGGGAGCATCGCCTGCTGCAGTTGATCGGCAGGTGCAAAATCGCTCACCTTAAGCTCGGTTTTGGTGTGGCCGTCTCCTGCATCTTCCTCGCTGGTTAATGGCTCCTCTCCACCTGATTCTTCCTGGCAAGCGTAAGCTCGGTTCCTTTCCTTTCTGAGAAAATCATTTCTGATCCCCTTGTCGATGTGACCCCAGGGTAGCGGCAAATCCGGGTTCCGCTCCTGCGCCAAAAGTTCCATGTTCATTCCCTGTTCGGCAAAAGCCTCGCTCCAATACCGGTAATTGAAATGTTCGGTCCAGCCGTCCAGCTTGGCCCCCTTCTTCCAGGCGGCATGAATTACTGCCGAGGTTCTCCGGTCTCCCCTGCCCAGGATTCCTTCCAGATAGGATACCTGCGGGTCCCTGAACTTCAGGTGCACGTTTCCGCGCCGGCAGTTGACTTTAAGAAAAGCGATCTTCTCCTGCAGGCTCTGGATGCTCTCCATCCCCTCCCATTGGAAAGGAGTATGCGGCTTGGGGGTGAAGGGCGAAATGGTCACGTTGACGTTGTTCCGTCCGCCCACTGATTTTCCCGCCTCCAAGACTTTCTTGAGCAGAGCTGTAATACCCCTTAAGTCCTCCTCTGTCTCGGTGGGCAAACCGATCATGAAATACAGCTTGATCAGATTCCATCCGGAGGAGAAGGCTATCCGGGCAGTTCGCACCAGATCCTCTTCGTTCAGATGCTTGCCCACGGCGTTTCTCAGCCTGGCCGTGCCGGCCTCCGGGGCGAAGGTAAGCCCGGGCTTTTTGACCTGGGTTAGAAGCCCGGCCAGCTCCAGCGAGAAGGTGCTGGGCCGAAGAGAAGGAAGCGAAACTGAAACCCTCTTGGAAGAAAGTTTTGCGGAGAGGGTCTTGGTCAACTCCAGCAGATGAGTATAGTCCGTGGTGGAGAGCGAGAGCAAAGAGATTTCGTCCCAGCCGGAGTCGGCTATGCCTCTCTCTGCCTGTACTACGATGTCCCCAACCGGTCGTTCCCTCTTGGGTTGATAAGCCACCGTGGCCCCGCAGAAGCGACATCTTTTGGGGCAACCCCGCATAATCTCGACGGTCAGCCGGTCGTGAGTGGTCTCCAGGAAAGGGACTATGGGACTGGACGGATAATACTCGCTCTTCAGCTGGGGCACGGTCCTGACTTTGATCTTCTCCGGAAAGTCCGGAGACTGAGGCGTGATGGCTTCGAATTTGCCGGCCTGGTCATACTTGATCTGGTAAAATCGGGGAACGTAAACTCCCGGAATCTTAGAAAGCGCCGCCAGCAGTTCCATTCTGCCGGCTCGGTTGGCTTTCGATGTTTGAATGGTGCTCAATATCTCAGCGGCCATTTCTTCGCCGTCTCCTATGGCAAAGAGATCGAAGAAATCCGCCACCGGCTCCGGATTGAACGTGCACGGCCCACCGGCGACAATCAAGGGATGTTGCTCGCTGCGCTCAGCCGACCAAACCGGTATCTGGGCCAGATCCAGCATGTTGAGGACGTTGGTATAGTTCAATTCATAGGCCAAGGAGAAACCCACCATGTCGAACTCTTTGAGGGGCGTATGGCTCTCCAATGAAAAGAGCGGAATGCCCTGGCTCCTCATGGCCCCTTCTGCATCCACCCAGGGAGCGAAGACCCGTTCCGCCACCCAATCCGGATGTTGGTTGATGATGTGATAGAGGATAGCCAGGCCGTGATAGGACATCCCGATCTCGTAGACATCCGGAAAGGCCAAAGCGACTTTCAGCTTTCCTTGATGGTCCTTGTGAACCGTATGCAACTCATTTCCCACATACCTTCCGGGCTTCATCACGAAAGGAAGTAGGTCTCGTTTGACTTTCTTAGAAAGCTGGTGTGACATGGTTTCTTTCGTTATAATCCGATCCTCTCCTGTAAATCCATGCTGCAGTAACCCAAACCTGCGCACACAACTACTCAATATAACCAATTATGAGAGAAAGCCAAATCCTGTTGGTGGGAATTCACAAAAAACCATAATAGGAGTGCGGAGGCTTGCCTCCGTGCTTTTCGAAGTGCAGAAGCTTGTCGAAGCAAAACATCTGAAGGAGCGAACATTCCCGTTTGGGGCTTCTGCGGTGTTGCCCCTACAGGGCCTCCGCGGCGTTGCCGAGAAAACTTCGCACCAGCAAGCGGGTGCACTCCGGCTAGAGCTTCTTGGCCACCGCCTCCGCCACGTCGGTGGTCGTGGATTTACCGCCCATGTCGTAGGTTCTGATCTTGCCTTCTTTGATAACCTGTGCAATGGCAGACTCAAGCTCGGAAGCCTTCTCCGTTTCGCCCAGCCAGTCCAGCATGAGTTTGACGCTCAACAGAGTAGCCATAGGATTGACCTTGTTCATGCCGGCATACTTGGGCGCCGATCCGTGCGTGGGCTCGAAGACGGCGTAGTCGTCGCCGATGTTGCCCGAACAGGCGAAGCCCAGTCCGCCCACCAATTGGGCGGAGAGGTCGGACACGATATCACCGAACATGTTGGTGGTCACCAACACGTCGTAGTCTTCAGGATTCTTCACCAGCCACATGCACATGGCGTCGATATTGGTCTCCCACAGGGGAATCCGGGGGTACTCTTTGGCGATCTTTCTGGCCTCCCTGACCATCAAGCCCGAGGTCTCCCTTATCACGTTCGGCTTCTCCACCACCGTGACCGATTTCCTGCCGTGCTTCTTGGCATACTCGAAAGCATCCCGCACGATATTCCGGCAGCCCTTCCTGGTGTTCACCCTTAAGCTGACGGCTATATCCTCCAGCGGCGTGCTTTCGAACTTCTTCATTCGCTGATTGTGCTTGCACAGAACCGACATCACCTCGGCGGGAAGCGGGTGGAATTCCACACCGGCATACAGGTCCTCGGTGTTCTCTCTGAAAACCACCAGGTCCACGTTGTCCCGATAGTTCAGCGGATTGCCCGGATAGGCCTTGCACGGACGCAAATTCGTTCTGAGATTGAAAAGCTGGCGCAGCTTGACTATGGGACTGAAGTAGACACATCCTTTGTTTTTCATGGACGGCTCCAGCTCTGCTTCGGCCTCCTCCTTGGGCTTGGAGGTGATGGCCCCGAAGAAGGCACAATCCGTGTTCTTCAATAACTGGATGGTCCTGTCCGGAAGAGGATTTCCCTCTTTGCACCAATACTCCCAGCCGATGTCGCCGGGGAGATAATCTGCATCCAGCCTGATTCTATCTAAAACTATCTTGGCTGCCTTCAGTACGTCGTTGCCAATTCCGTCTCCGGGAAGCCACGCAATCTTATATTTCGCCATTAGGATTTTCCTCCTGTTGTGCGGTGTTTGTGAGAGGATTGTCTGATTTGTCGAGAACCTGGGAAGCTGGGTCCCGAATTCACTTTCGATGAATTAAAATTCAATCTCCAGGGAGAAGCAGTGAACGTCGCCCAGATCCGATTTGTAGGGAACAAAAGCGTAGTCGATGGCATACTTATGGTATTTCACGCCCATTCCGAAAGAAATATCTTTATCATTTTCTCCCAGTTGGTAGCCCAACCGCAGCTTGAGGGTTTGGTACATGCCGTATTCGCCGCCCAGATGCAATTTCATATCGTCATCTCTGGGCTTCACCACATCCAGGCCTATGGCGTAATCGCTTTGCCACTTTTCTGCCTGGGCAGAATACATAAGACCTGCTTTGTACCGGGTGGGAAGCGGATAACTTTCTTTCTCGAACTTGATCTTGGAGCCGAGATTCAGAACCGCAGCGCCCAGGCTTAAGTTCCTCAAAAGGCTCCTGTCCGATTCCGCAAAGGGAGAGCATATCCCACCGATGTCCAGCCCTAACCCGCTGGCTGACGAGATGTCGATCTTCTCGTAGATCCATTTGGCCGAGAGTCCCAGATGATAGTTCTCTCCCAGGTCGCGGGCATAGGAAAACGACGCCACGAAATCATGTGCATCGAAGAGCGCCATCGGCTCCTCGGTGGGCGCATCTCGCTTTTCGATGTCCGGGGCTTTGCCCAGCGACAAGCCCAGACCGAACACGTTCCGGCCGGACCTAATGGCAGAAGAGAAAAACTCGGCGGTTATATCCTGAAACCACTGGGTATGGGTGAAACCCATCTTGGGCGCTTGCACGCCAGAGATGGCCGCAGGATTCCAGAAAGGAAAAACCACTCCATCGGATTGAGCGGTGAACGCCTCCCCCATTCCCACAGCCCTGGCGCCGGCTCCCAGTTTCAAAAAGATCAGACTGGATGTGCCGCTTTGGTCGTTTTTGGAATTCGCTGAGGGTGCAGTAAAAAAACCCGGCAGAGACAACATCAGGATCAGCAGAAGTATTCTATTCTTCAACTCTATCCCCTTTGGTCAGTTCGGCGTAAGCCGTTTTGATGTTTTCCTGGTGAAGGTTCGCGTTCCGCTTGGCATACCGGAGAAACTCCTCCCTTTTGACTATATCTTCCAACGGCAGCCCCTCTTGGATGAACCTTCTGCAATTCTCCAGCAGGTTTTCGAAATACCGCAGGAGATACTCCACGTCATCCCTGTCACACAAAGAACCGTGTCCGGGAACCAGAGAATCGAAATCCATTTCCCGAATCGACTTCAGGCCGGCAACCCACCGGGCCAGGTTGGCATCCTTTATATACGGGTATCTCCCCTTGAACATGAGATCGCCGGCAAACAGAACCTTCGAGGAAGGAACATAGGCTATGGAAGAGTCATTCGTATGTCCGCCCAGGTGTCGGAGATTAATCGTGAGGTTGCCCAAATCCACCTCGTACTCCCGATCAAACAAGACGTCCGGAAGGGTTATATTGAGATCGGCTAAGTATTCCTTCCATTCAGGATTCTCGTCCAGCCATCTCTGCACGGATTCCCTGCTCCACTCTGTTCGGAGCATACTGCTCATCATTTCTTTGCATTCTCTGGCAGCGATCACTTTGGCCGAGAAAACCTGGTTTCCGAAGGTATGATCCGAATGAAAGTGTGTGTTGAACACGTACCTGATCGGCTTTTGGCTGACCGATCTTATCTGCCTGAGCGCCTGGGTGGCATGATAGGGAGTGAAGCTGGCGTCGATGACCAGGATTCCCTTCCTTCCCAGCACGAAACCGATGTTCGGCTCCCTCTCTCCGCCCAAAATGCAGTAAGTGCTTTCGCTGAGCCTCCTTAGTATCATGAGCCAATCCCCGACCTTGCGCGCAGCATCGCCGTCAGAATTCAAACTGAACCGAGATCAGATGATCCGCATCGTCCCCCACCCGGCTGCCGACGAAAGCGTAGTCCAGTCCCAGAATCGTGGACCGCACCTCTTGTCTTAAACCCAGGCCGAAAGTGAAAGACCCTTGGTCGTATCCGATCCTCCCCGCCAGGTTCTTCAAAGCCCAGCCTTCCGCACCCAGGTGGAGCCGGGCCTCTTGCTTCTCGTCTTTTTCGATTTCGGAGGAGAGGAGAACCCGATCCTTCAGCAGAAGATAAGATGCCCCCAATTTGACGTTTATGGGAAATTCCTCTTCTACTGAAGAACCCAGTATATCGGGGTCGATGCCCTTCCAGTAGTCCCCGGACGTCCAGGAGTATTTCATGGCCAGGTTCTGCACGGCCAATCCCAGACGAAGCTGGGGTATGGGCCGTCCCAGAGCCGAGAATCCGAATCTGATTCCATAGGAGTTGATGTTCGCCAGATTGTATTGTATGTATCCCACGCCCACGCCCACAGACAACTGCTCTATTATCTTCCGTCCAAGAAAAAGCTCCACCGCATTCTGGTAGTTGGATACTTCCTCTGTGAGATTGCCGTCGGCGTCTCTTCCCATGACGTCCGCCACCCCGGCATTGACCCAGGCTAAGGAAAGGGCGGCCTCCTCCAAGATCGGCTGGCTATAGGTCACGTAGGTCAGCCTCCGGTCCAGAGTCATATTCCTATAGAAAGCACCAAAGGTGCGCTTGGTCAACTGGGTCAGCCCGGCGGGGTTATAGAATCCCCCGGTGCCGTCGTCCGCTACGGCCACGAAGGCTCCCCCCATGGCCAGGGGTCTGGCTCCGAAGCCCATCTTTAGAAAAGGACCCGGTTGGCCGCCGTCTCCGGTTTCAGCCCAAACCGCCCCGACCGGGATCATCACTGCCGCCAGCGCCAGCAGGAAGATTTTTCTTAGCATGATGCTCTCCTTCGCAACGAATTATCGCAACTATCGGTCCGCCTGAGATTATTTGAGAACCACCACTTTTCCCCATTCGGTCTGTCCGCCTGCGGCCTCGACTTTGAAGAAGTA
>CAZWAO010000011.1:0-23924 GCA_964631815.1 uncultured Ignavibacteria bacterium
CACCAAATACGTTGACGGAATATAAAACCTGTGAAGTATATGTCAAGTCAATTTCTTATTCGTGGAGAAGTCGGCGACAAGCAGACTACGCTCTGCCGGTCAGCCGCTCCAGCCTTTGCTTTGCATCTCCCATCTCGGGCACTTTGGGGTCGGCATCTTTCCATATCTTCAGAAACTCTTGGTATTGCTCGACCGCCTTGCTGTTCCAGCCGGATTGCTCATAGGCCAGTCCCAGAAGGTAATGTGCTTTGACCGCCCAGATCACCGTGCCTGCCCTGCTCTCATCGTATTTGGATAGCATGCTCTCCAATCGCGTCACGGCCTTGTCCAGTTGACCCGACTGCAGGTAGGCCCGGGCCAGCATGTAGTTCACATAGAACTGGTCCAGGCGGTCCGAGGCCTTTTCCAGGCTCGCTACGGCTTGCTCCGGCTTGCCCTTGAAGAAGTCGATGCATCCCTGCGCGTACCAGTAAAAGCAAATTCTGGCTTCATCGTTTTCGCCGATGTCCTTTTCCAAGGCAGAGGCCACCTGCTCAGCCTTCTTCAAGTCGCCGCTTTCCGCCAGCAGGTGTACATAATGTTGCCTTCCCCAAATCTTGTTGTCAGGATAGACCCGACGAGAGATTTCCACAACCTTTTCGGCCTCCTGCCGGGCAGGCTCCACTTGGCCGGTTTCCAGGTACAGCAATGCCTTCAGCGAGTGCTTGCGCGCCACGTTTTCGCCCTCCACCTGCTCCATCCGGTCCGCAGCCAGGCCATCGTCCAGAAGCTTCAGGGCCTGGTCGAATTTCCCCTGATAGGCCGGAATATATGCCAGAAGGACTCTGCCCTCCGACCGAACGTCCTTTTGGTCGCTGCCGGCGAGTTCCTTGTAGCAGCTCTCGGCCTGGGCGTACTCTCTTTTGAACAGGTGCATATGTCCCAGCTTGGCCCAGGAGGCATAGAAATCGGGCTTCGTCTCCAATGCCTTTCGATAGGAATTCATGGCCTGCTCAATCTTGCCGTTCCAAGCGTACAGGTCCCCCCGGGTGTCATAAGGATTGGCCTCGTCCGGAGCTATGGAGATGTATTTGTTTATGGCCCAGATGGACTTCTCCGTCTCACCCATTTGGTAGTAAGCATAGGCCAACATGTTGTAAACCAGCTTGAAGAGCGGGTCCAGCTCCAAGGCCCGATTGAAGTAGGAAACGGCCTCCGGATACTGACGCATCTCGAAGTAGGAAACGCCCAGCCACTCGAAGACCTCTTTGTCGTCCGGGAAGTACTTGGCCATTTCCTGCAGACCTTCCAGATAATCTTGGTTTTTGCCGGATACGCCGGCCTGCAGGAGCTTTATGTAGAATTTCTCCTTTTTGCTGACCCGGTCCGAGTACTCCTCTGCTTTTGCCAGCAGTTCGCTTCGCTCCTGTCCCTGCCTTAAGGTGGCCAATCTGAAATACGCCATGGCGAAGGTGGAGTCATATTCCAGAGCTTTTCTAAAACTTCTTTCGGCGTCGGCGAAATACACCCGATTGTAGTTGTCCAGCCCCTCCAGATAGTAACGATAGGCTTCGGGAGAGCGGGTGGTAACGTCGGCCACCGACTTGTCCAGCCCCTTCTCCGTGCTGCCGGGAAGCGAAAGATCCTTTTTTATCTGGGCCGTCAACTTGTCAACCACGGCGAATATGTCCTCTCCCTTTTCACCGTTCACCCGCCAGGTGGCCAGAATCTCGCCTGTGGCCGGGTCGGATATGTCGGAGGTCAAGACGATATTGGGCTCGGTTTGCAGGATGTCGCCGGTTAATATCCATCTGACCTGAGCTTTTCGGGCCACTTCCGAGGCCACGGTCCTGTCGACTTTCTTTAGCTCTTCCTTGCCCAGAAGTTTTAGGATATCGTAAAGCCTCTGGCGACTCACCACCCGCACGAAGTACTGCGATTCCGACAGGTCGGTGATCAGCAGGCTGGTGATCATCTCGCCCAGGCGGTTTTCGTCCCCGGGGTCGGCCAGATTCTCGAAATACATCACGGCCAGAGACCTCTCCTCGGCCACAGCCGTTCTCTCCGGGGTTATTTCGACCTTGAAGGGCTTGAGAACCAACAAAATCAGGACTATCAAGAAAGCAACGGAGGCCGGCACCACCAACTTCAGCAGATTGCGTTTGGGCCTGGCGGCTATCGCCGCGCGCGAGAGTTCGGAGCTTCTGAGATGCTCGGAGATTTTCTGCTCGCGCCTGAGATCGGCCAGCAGGTCGTCGGCGTGCTGGTACCTTTCGTCCCTGTCCTTGGACAGGGCCTTGGATACGATTCGCTCCAGTTCCTGGGAGATCCGGTTGTTGTAACGCGACAAAGGCTGGGGTTCTTCGGTCAGGATGGCGTTGAGAATGGTGGCCTGATGCTCTCCCTGAAAGGGAAGCCGGCCGGTGATCATCTCATAGAGCATGACCCCCAAAGAGAATATGTCCGATCGAGGATCCACCTCCTGGCCTTGTGCTTGTTCCGGGGACATGTAGGAAACCGTGCCCAGCGTCGAACCGACCTGGGTGATCTTGGCATCCCCTTTGAGCTTGGCCAGTCCGAAGTCGACTATTCTCACCCGGCGGTCGCGGTCTATCAAAACGTTTTGCGGCTTGATGTCCCGGTGCACGATTCCCGCCTGATGGGCTTTGGCCAAACCTTGGCAGATCTGCATGCCGATGTCGATGATTTCGCTGATTCGAAGCTCCCTTTCAGCCAGCAAATCTCCCAGCGACTGCCCCTCCACGTACTCCATGGCCAAGAACAGCCGGTTTTGAAACTCGGCCACTTCGTAGACGGTGATTATATTGGGATGGTTTAAGGCTGCCGCGGCCTGAGCCTCCCGGGTGAATCGGGCTTTGACCTCCGGATCGGAGGTGAATTCGGTAGGCAGGAATTTGAGGGCCACCTTGCGGTTCAGCCGGGTGTCTTCAGCCAGAAACACCTCTCCCATCCCCCCGGCGCCGATCTTCTTCTCGATGCGGTAGTGGGAGACAATCATCCCGTGCGTGATGACGCTGAATGATCTGGTCTTATCCAGACCGTCGTCTTCTATCCGGCCAGTCATGCGGCTTCTCCGTGTACTTCATCCTTATACCACCACATCCCGAGTAACTCTTATATCATGTCATCCGAAGGTTCCAAGATTATCCCCACCCGAACTAATCTCAAAATAGAACCTCCTACCCAGAAATCAAGGAGTTTGTTGCTTCAGCGGTCCCGGCGCAAAGCCAGCGTGGTTATGTCATCGCTCTGGGGAGCGCCCGCCATAAAAACACGAATTTCGTCTAAGACCGATTCGGTCAGCTCTTCGGGAGTTTGACCCGGGGAGTTCAGAAGGAATCGTCTCAGCCTCTCGTCCTGGTACATCTCGCCCTGGAGGTTAGTGGCCTCGGAGATGCCGTCAGTGAATATAAACAAGAGGTCCCCTACTGCGAACTCCGAGGTGCCTTCCTTCCAAGGGGAGATATCAAACGCACCTATGGGGATTCCGGAGGATTCAAGTTCCTCCACTTTCCCATCGCTTCTGATCATCATGGGAGGATTATGACCGGCATTGAGGTAACGCAGAGTGTGAGTCTTGGGATACAGCCGACAGATGAACAAAGTGGCGAAGTCTTCCGGCCGACTTGACCGCACCAGTTGCTGGGAAACCCGGGAGGTCATTTCCAACAGGCTAAGGTCCTGGGAGTCATACAGGATACGGAAAGCCGCCAGGACATTGGACATGAGAAGGGCTGCGCCCATGCCTTTGCCCGAGACGTCGGCCAAAAGCATTAGAACCGAACCATCTGCCAGTTGGGACAAGTCGTAGAGATCTCCCCCCACGGCTTTGCATTGAGCCTGAAAGGCGCTCAAGCTGTATCCCTCGATGCTCAACAGGTGGGCAGGCAGAAGCTGGTTTTGAATCTGGGAGGCCACTTTCAGTTCGGCCTCCAGCACTTCCTTGGCCTGCCGCTCCTTGAGAAGGTTCTGATTGGCGATCTTGGCTGCCAGGATGTTTCCGAACGTGGCCGTGACCCTCAGAAAATCCTCGGTGTAGTGATGCAGGGGATTGGATGTGTCGGCATACAGGATTCCCAAAACCTTGTCCTGATCGAACAGCGGAACTGCCATGGCTGATCTTATGCCCGATCCCACGATCGACTGCTGCTGGGCGAATCGCGAATCGGCTTTGGGATCCGCAATCAGGATGGCGTTTTTCTGATTAAGAAGCTCCCTTACGATTGTGCGGGATATGGTGAACGATCCCGGCGACCGTCTGCCGGAAGCGCGACTGGCTGCCAGGAATAGCTTTCCGTCTTCCGGTTGCACCAGCAGCACGGCCACTCTTTCGGCAGGAACGGCCTCCTGCAGCAGTTCCAAGGCTTTGCCGAACATTTCCTGGTTCGAGCCGGGAAGAATCAGCATGCGGCCCATCTCGGAGATGGCCTGAAATACTTTGGGATTGTCTATGACCGCAGCCGGCAGGGGACGCAGGGCCTCTCTTATCGGCAGCAATGTGGCATGGGCCAAATCCTGCTCGGAGTCTCCGACGCTGAAGGCGCTGGTGACCTTCCCTTCGCCGGCGGGAACGATTTTGAATTGCACCCGGCCGAAGGAAATCATGTCGTTGGGTTTAAGTCCGGCTGTGGCGGTGATGGCATACCCGTTGACGCTGGTGCCGTTGTGGCTGCCCAGATCGGTCAGGTTCACGATATCCTCATCCACCACCTCTATCCGGGCGTGCCGCCGGGACACGGTGCTGTCATCGATCACCAGGTCGGAATCGGAACTGCGCCCCACCGTGTGCACCCCGCGTTCCAGAGTCCAATCGTAGAGCTTTTTCCCTTCCAGGCTAAACAGCTTGAACATGGTTTTCCCTTGCTATGATCAAAGCTCAATGATTACTACGGCGGGCCGGGGAACGATGTTCGAGGAATTTGGTGAGGGTGGGCGGACTCGAACCGCCGGCCACCTGCTTAAAAGGCAGATGCTCTACCGACTGAGCTACACCCCCAAGAGGGTTCCGGTCTCGAATTCATACGAAGAAACTGAACCAATCGAAACCGGTTTTTTTGGGCCGACCACAAAATATCAGCACAGACCGGCATGTCAAGGACTATTTGACTGTCTGGTGGGGAAAGCGGAAAGCACAGGCTGCGACGCTGGATCGATGCCTTGAGCAAAAACCGTCAAGTGTCTTCGGGGAACGGGACCCTCAGGCTGCCTTGCCGGAAGCTCAGCGGAGCAAAACCATCTTCTTGGTTCCTCGACTTTCGCCGTTTTGCAGAACGTAGAAGTAGATGCCGCTGGAAACGTCGCTTCCGCTATCGTCCTTGCCGTCCCAAACCACTCGATACCGCCCTGGTTCTTTCTGCCCATCCAGCAACGTTCTCACTCTCTGACCCAGCACGTTGTAAACCTTCAGGGTGGTGGGCGCAGCAGTTTGCCTACTGTCCACAGTGTATTGTATACAAGTGGATGGATTGAAGGGATTGGGCCGGTTCTGCGAGAGTTCAAAAGACCACATCCCCGCGTCGGCATCATCGTCGTCTACGTCCGCCGCCAAAGTTATGGTAATCGAATCCTCGTAGGGAATATGGTTGGGCTTGGTGACCACCAAGCTCATCTCCCCGATGTCGTCTAAATCGAGACTGCAGGAGATTCCGCCATTCTGGTCCGTCCGGCCCAGGAAGATGGTTCTTCCTCTCAGAGTCATACACACCTGAGCCTCGCCCACGGCACTGCCTTGGGAAGACACCGACAAGATAACATTCTGCTTGCCCAGGGTTACCTGTTCCGGATGAATGACCGTCAGAACCGCCGGGGTCTGTGTCCACACCTGCATCTCCGGATCACCGAAGAGATTGTGTCCGTAGTCGATATCCCGGTATCCCGGATAAGCGCATCGGGAGAGCGCCTCCGCCACTCCCAGATGATGGTCCAAATTCTCGTCGAGCAGATTTCCCAAGAACTCCTCAAAGAGTTTGTATGAGACACCCACCCAACCCCATCGGGTGTTGCCCAAAAACGCCACTCCTCCTTTTTGCGAGACCAGTGGATAGAATTCGGCCACGCAAGGTTCTCCGCCCATGTAAGGATACTTGTCCACATCAATGGCCGCCTGGCTGCAGGCTATAGAATACATTATTCCATACTCCTGATGATTGCCCAGGTTGGTCATGTGACCATTTCCGTCACCGTCTCCGGCATAGGTCAGGACCCACGATTTGGGATTTCCATTGGTCAGATTGGATTTGGCCACGAATCCGCTGGATTTTCCGTGAGATAGAACTCCGATTATGCCCCAGCCTTGATTCATCTGATCCACGCAAGATATTCCATCGGGCCCGAAGGGATTCTCCGCGTCTCCGCTGGGGGACTCTATCAGAGAACTAAGGTCCTGGGAGAAGTTGGACGGGATGCCGGCGGCCAGAAGTCCGTGCTGTCCTATCCCCTCGTCCCAATCCCTCATCTGATCCGAGCTCAGCCACAAGGCTCGGGTAAGATAATCGAACGCGCCTTCTCCCGGGTTTCTTTCGTAGTCTATTAATTTTTCCACAAAAGCACTCACCTCGTCCGGGTCGCTGGCGGGAATTCTTCCCACAAACAGGTCCGGATAGATGTCCGGGCTGTCCTGCTGTGGCTCCCCCCACACTCCATCGTTGTCCAGATCCCACTGACCATCCACGTCGGAGAAGTAAAGGTCGCATATTTGCTGATTGGGATATGAGGGAACCGAAGAGGTATTCGTGGGATACGCATACCGGACCGGGACCACATCCTCGTCTCCTCCCAACAGTACCCAAACCGCTCCTCGGTTATATGCTCCTATGAGAAAGTTCCTCAACTTTTCAGCATCGTCTCTTCCGGGGTAGTTCGCCAGTACGGTGTCTATGCTCACCACGCAGGCCCTTACCCCCTTTTTGGTCTTCCACTCTGCCAGGGGCTGGAATGACTGCGCCAGTGCCGGGGAGGTAACGATCAGGTATTGGTAGTATTGGTCGATATCCGGCCCGATTCCCGACTGGGCCGAAGACTGGCCCCCGAAGCCCAGTTGGACGACATCCTGAATGTTGCTGGCTACCCGAGACAGGACATCGCCGTATAGACGCTCCGCCGATGGCGCCCTCGTCTGAATCAAGGCGGTTGAAATCACTTTATCATCAGGCTCCAACTCCACTTCGATATCCAGTCTGGCATAGAAGGTCAGGGCGTGGGACTTCGGCAGGTATCTAAAAGGTGTGACCGAAAGAGTCACAATCGGATTGCCTGCCAAGTACCCCTGCTCCACTATCTCCACCGCTCTGGGGGGATAGGACAAGTTGGATTCATACACTGAAGGATCAGGCCCGACCCACTGCCCGTGGGAAATTCCATCCGTCCTTAGATCAGGCTGAACCGGAGAAATCAAAAAGTCGCCACCTAAGTCCACCTCATCAACGGCTTTGACGGATACCGAAGTTGCCCGGCTCCCTTGTGGAATAAGCAGATGGATCAATCTGGATGGGAGATCGGGAAGGCCGGTGTCGTGCGATCCAACACAACCAGTTAGCCTTATCACGTCGAAACCGCCTGTTTGGTCTATAACCAGATCCGCCTGTGAGAAAACCGCCTGGTAGCTGATGGAGAAGAACTGCGTGCCGGGATAAGCCACATCTCTGGGTATAAAAAAGCACAGGGCCAGCACGACCATGAAGAATGCAACTCGTCTGCCCATCATTTCCCCCGCTTTTCAATCCACATTCAAATGGACATAACTCACGCGATTTGATTTTGCAACTGGTGTGCCCACGGCAGGGTTTTCTGGCGTCCCGCTCGATTTCAAGTCCACCCGGACTCCTATCAACGAGTTATGAAGCCAGCCGGGCTTTCGAATGACCAAGCAGGGCGGAAATGGTTCTGCAGTTGGCTTGATGAGTATGGGAATAGTCCCATATCCTGTGGCGAGTGTGCGACAAGATTTGAAGCCAGAAAAAAAATCATCGAGTTTGCTTTTTTTCCTTGACAAGGTGGGAGCCTGGGTGTATCATTGGGGAGGAAAGTGGGCGATTTTGGGTTGAAGTGGTTTGTCGCACAGCAAGGGAGTGGCCGTTTCTTCTCAGCAAGTTATTGAAAACAGCAGGGTTGGAACAAAAACCTCAGCCGACTTGGAATCTTCTCTGCTTCTTGCTGATGAAAGAAAACGACTTACGAATGGCCGGCACGAAGAGGGAGGGTGCTCGATAGTCAAGAACGCAAAGTTCTGATCCCGTCTCCGCAAAAGCATTCTTCTTCTGTACACGAGCTTTTTTGAAGCAACCACAGTCTCCCGGGTGGGAGGTTCCATTCCCCATGGCGTCCTTCAAAGGCACATACTCTTCCACTGTTGATGCCAAGAGACGCATCAAACTGCCCAAGAAGCTCAGGGAGGCATTGCTTCCTTCTTCCGGCGAGCAGTTTGTGATAGGGCCGGGTTACGACGGCTGTGTCTTCCTCTACCCCACGGATGAGTGGGCCAGGCAGGAAGACAAGCTGAGAAACCTGAAGGTGGAACTGAAGGAACACCGGTTCTTAGAGAGAGTTTTCGTGTCCGAGTCAGAGGACGTGAGAGTAGACCGAGTGGGAAGGTTGATCGTGCCGGAGCGGCTGCTCAAGCTGGCTCGGATCACGAAGGAAGTTTTGATACTGGGGATTCTGTCTCGCATCGAAATCTGGTCGCCTGAGGTGTATGGCAAGTACCGGAAGCAACATCAGCAGACTTACGAGGAGGCGGCCGAACAGATCTTCGGATCTTGAAGTCCGTTTGATCGAGTCTGCCGCCGCCGGTTTTGTTTTTTTGGGTTTCAAGGGACATGGGATTGTCGCTCATCGTATGATTTGACTCATCAGGTAGTTTCGCCTAAGGGCCGCGGGCCGTTTCTCTGACAACACAAATCCGATGCATTCACTGACCATGTCGTTTGGTGCGTGGGATTCCTGGGGATCACGTGCGGTACCTCTGGAGCAGCGGCGCAAAAGCGGTCCGGCAGCGTTTTCCGGAGGCGTGAAGCCGACGAGGAATGGGCAACATGCATAAACCGGTTTTGGTGAAGGAAGTTGTCGACCATCTTTTGACCGACAGGTCCCGGATCGTTTTTGATGCCACGGTGGGCACCGGAGGACATTCGGAGGCCATAGCCGCCGACCCAAGGTACAAAGGAGAGTTGATCTGCAGCGACAGAGACCAGGATGCGCTGGAAATAGCCCGAAATCGGCTGGCCCTATACCAGGACAGGATCACATTCGTCCACCTTCGTTTCAGCCGGATCGAGGACTTTCTTTCCGAATCGAATGTGGGTCAGGTTTGGGGATTTCTGTTTGATCTGGGCCTCTCCGCACTGCACCTGGAGAGAAAAGAAAGAGGTTTCAGCTTTCAATTGGACGGACCGCTGGACATGCGCATGGATCGTACTCAATCCAAAACAGCCTTAGAAGTGATAAACCGTTATCCTGCCGTGCGGCTGGCCGACATCCTGCGAGGATTCGGTCAGGAGAAACTGGCCGGCGCCATCGCCAGGGCGATCGTAAAAGCCAGAGAAAAAACGGCCATACAAACCACCTTCGAGTTAAAAAGGGCGATCGAGCCGGTGCTTTATCCCCAGCACAGAATCAAATCATTGGCGCGGGTATTCCAGGCCATTCGGATAGAGGTGAACGACGAGTTGAACGAATTGAAATTGGGTTTGGAGCAGGCCATAAGTCATTTGGTTCCCGGAGGCAGGCTGGCCGTCATCTCCTATCACTCGTTGGAGCATGGATTGATCCGGGAGAAGCTAAGACAGGAAAGCCGAGGATGCGTGTGCCCTCCCGATTTTCCCGTTTGCACCTGTGGGGTCCAGGCCAGGCTCAGACCGGTCGTCCCCAAGCCCATTCTTCCGTCGGCCGCCGAGAAACTGGAAAACCCGCAGTCCCGCAGCGCAAAGCTGTGGGTGGCGGAACGACTGAGAACCGACCAGAGCTGACCATCTTCGGAGAAGAGAGTTGACGCGCAGAAAAGACAAGAGAAAGCATGCCGCAGCCGGATCGAGAAAAAGAGCCGGCACCGGCGTTCTTTTGGTCTTTCTGGTGGTGATTTCAATGTCCTGCCTGTACATCTGGCAAAGGGTGACCGTGGTCGCTCTGGCCAGCCGCGCCAAGGAGTTGAAGCAGGAGATAGAAGCCAAACAGGAAACGCTGAAATACCTTCAGGTCGAATTGACCAAACTGGGTTCGGTGGAGAGGATCGAGGAACTGGGCAAGGAGATGGGATTGGTGTACCCGTCCTTAGATCAGATAGAGTGGATCCGGGAGTCGTCGGATTCGATTTACCTGGAAAAACGCAACTCCAGCGGTGGCCTCTGGACCCAGCTGACCGCCATTCAGAAAAAGCTCTTTCCCGGGGAAGAGGCCGTCGCCAAAGAGATCAAACATGAACCGTAGAACCAAGTCCAGAAGAGGCAACCGTTCCAGTTCAAGCAGCGCGGGCCGAAGAAGCTGGAGCCGGCTTTCCAGAAGGAGATCGGCCCCCCTGTTTGCGGTGGGATGCTTAATCTGGGTTCTGGTATTCTCCCGTCTGTTTTTCATTCAGGTAATTAAAGGCGCGGAATACAAGGAGATCTCCTCCGGGCAGCATCAGCGGCACATCAAGCTGGAAGCCAAAAGAGGCGAGGTTCGTGATCGCAAGGGAAGGAACCTGGTAATCAA
This sequence comes from uncultured Ignavibacteria bacterium, assembly GCA_964631815.1. Lineage (GTDB taxonomy): Bacteria > Zixibacteria > MSB-5A5 > MSB-5A5 > SM1-73 > SM23-73-3. Next base: position 10,684 of record CAZWAO010000011.1, read on the forward strand.
TCTGCCGGTGGAATCCTTCTTCGCCATTCCGGAAAGCGTGGAGAACGTGGACGCTGTGGCCAAACTCTTCAGCTCCAGCCAGTCGGGTTTTCGCCAGCTTAAGGACGATCTTCGCACTAAGGAGAATTTCGTCTGGCTAAAAAGAAGGGTGGAAAAGGAGGAAAGCCGCAGGTACAAGCAGAGCAATCCGCAGGGCATCTGGTCCATCGGGGAGACCAAGAGGTATAATCTATATGGAGACTTGGCCGGTGAGGTTCTGGGCTTCACCAACGTGGACAACCGGGGACTGGCAGGAGTGGAGCTGCGGTACGACAGCCAATTGCGTGGAGAAGACGGCAAGACCGTCCTGCAACGTGATGGACACAGAAACTCATACCAGATAGCCGAGTACCCTCTCCAGCAGCCCAAAGACGGAAAAAGCCTGGTGTTGACCATTGACATCGAGCTGCAGAGCATAGTGGAACAGGAACTCAAAGCGGGAATACGGAGCACCGAGGCGGATGGCGGGAGCGCCGTATTCATGGATCCCAAAACCGGTGAAATTCTGGCCATGGCCTATTGCGGAAAAGACGATGGTCTGCCCGTAAAGAATCGAACGCTAAGCGACAACTTCGAGCCCGGCTCCACCTTCAAGATCATAACCGCGGCCGCAGCCCTGGAGGAAGGGCTTCTGAGCCCGGAGGACAGCATCTTCGCGGAAAAGGGAGAATTCAGGATCGGAAGCAAAACCATTCACGACGTGAAACCCCTGGAAATGCTCAGTTTCAAGGAGAGCGTGGTATACTCCTCCAACATCGCCTTGGCCAAAATAGCTCTAAGGGTAGGAAAGGATAAGCTCTATCAATACGCGCGCGATTTCGGAATCGGCGAAAAGACCGGGATCGATCTGCCCGGCGAGGGAACGGGATTCATCCCCGCGCCCCGCAGATGGCCGGATCTGGTCTTGGCCTGCATGGGCTTCGGGCAAGGCGTGTCCCTTACCGCCCTGCAATTGGCCTGTGCTTACTCGGCCATTGCCAACGACGGCGTTTTGATGAGGCCCTTCGTAGTCAAGGCCGTTTTGGATGCGCAGGGTGAGGTGGTGAACTCCGTGAATCCCACGCCGGTGAGACAGGTGGTCAGCCAGAAGACGGCACATATCCTCATCGATTTCCTGAAAGGAGTGGTCTCCTCGGGAAGCGGACAGAGGGCCAAAATGGAAGGGGTGACCGTTTGCGGCAAGACGGGCACGGCTCAAAAGGCCAAGCCCAATGGAGGCGGATACGAGCAAGGCAGCTACATCGCATCCTTCATCGGCTTCTTCCCTGCCGAAGATCCCCATCTGGTGGGGCTGATCACTCTGGATAATCCCAGAACCGAACACCTGGGTGGACTGACGGCCGCGCCGGTTTTCAAAAACGCGGCCCAACGCATCGTCTCCCTCTCGGGCGAATCCATCCTCACCGGTGCGGTCAATCAGATTCCAGCCGCCGGCCGGCCGGAAGAAATGCCCGATTTCTTGCAGGAGGAATCAAGTCCCTTCCGGATCGAGGCTCACGACCTTTTCGCCTCAGCGGATACGAATGCAGACGGCCGGATTTTGCTTCCGGACGTGCGCGGCATGACCATGAGGGGGGCGGTAAAAATCCTGCAGGCGCAAGATATCAGATGGAAACTCGAAGGTAGTGGATTGGTGATCGACCAGATCCCGGAGCCCAACACACCCATCAAAGCCCATGAGGAGTGCCTGTTGGAATGCCGGGCGGACTGGGAGCATCCCACCCGACCGGCAGCGTCCCGCTCCGAAGAAGTCATTCCCAAGAGGTAACAGGTCATGCAGATCAAGAATCCGCCTTCATTGAGACAACTGGTAAGCGTTCTCCCTTCCAAACAAGCCTCTGGCGATCTTGATCTCAAGATAAAGAAGATCGAATACGATTCCCGACAGATCAAGCCGGGCGATCTTTTCGTGGCCATGATCGGCTTCTCAGAGGACGGGCACCAGTACATCCATTCTGCGGTAAAAAGTGGAGCCGTGGCCGTAGTAGCGGAAAAGGATGGTGATTACAGGAGCCGGGCCCAAGTATTGGTCCCGGATGCCAGAGAGGCGCTGGCACTTGTGTCCAGTCGTTTCTACGGGTATCCCTCCAGGAAGCTCACCCTGGTGGGTATAACCGGTACCAACGGGAAGACCACCATTTCCTATCTGATCCGATCCATCCTGCAGGCCGCCGGCAACCAGGTGGGCTTAATCGGCACCATCGCCTACTGGCTGGACGATCAAAAGATCGCCTCCAGGAATACCACTCCCGAATCCCTGGACCTGCAGAGGATGTTTTGCGATATGCTCCGGCAGAAAATCTCCGCTGCGGTTATGGAAGTTTCTTCTCACGCCCTGGCCCTGCATCGGGTGGATGGAACCGAGTTCGACGTGGCGGTTTTCACCAACTTGAATCACGAGCATCTGGACTTTCATAAAACCATGGACTCCTATAGAAGCGCCAAGGGGCTGTTGTTCAAAAAACTAAAAGGAAAAAACAGCTGCGCGGTGATCAATATGGACGATCCCAGCTGGCGATATTTTTCCCAACTGGTCGAGACCCGTTGTCTCACTTACTCGTTAAACGATCCCAACGCGGATTTCTTCACCACCAACTTCATTTGCACTGCGGAGAAGTCCATAATCGACATTTCCACTCCATCCGGTGAGCTGAAGCTGGAATTCAAGCTCATCGGGGAATCCAACATATACAATGCTTTGGCCGGTGTGGCTGCGGGCTTCGCCCTGGGGGTGGACCCCCAGACGGTGAAATGCGGGCTGGAAGCAGTGCCCGGCGTGCCCGGACGCATGGAGCGAATCCAGGCCGGGCAGGATTTCAACATCTGGATCGACTACGCCCACACGCCGCATGCCTTCGAGAGGCTGCTCAAGACCGCCAGGAGGCTGACCAAGGGGAGGCTGCTCTTTTTGTTCGGGTGCGGAGGGGACCGGGATCAGGGCAAAAGGCCCCTGATGGGAAAGGTGGCCGCCGATTTGGCGGACATAGTGTTTTTAACCGAGGATAATCCCCGCTCCGAAGACCCCCAAGCCATCGTGCAACAGATCATGTACGGCATGGAGGACAAAAGCAAGGCTCGGGTGATAATAGACCGAAAAGAGGGCATCCGGGAAGCGCTGGAAACAGCTAAGGAGGGAGACACCCTCATTCTGGCAGGCAAGGGCCACGAGGAATACCAGGTTATCGGACACGACAAGGTCCACTTTTCAGACCGGGAGACCCTTCTGGAGCTGCTTTCCGGTCCGGCTGGGTCCGGTGTGGAAGCCATCGAGGATGATTCGCGCGCCGGCCATGGCTGTAATCCATAGGTTGCGCGCTCTGATGGAAACTTGGACTATTGCTGAATGCTTGAGGACTTTTCCGGGTTTGACGCCATGTTCGAGATCACGCTGAAAGAATTGGAGCAGGTGACCGGAGGAACCATTCACGCCGGTTCTGCTGAAGAACTTATGATTCAAGGGGTAAGCATCGACTCCCGGACGGTAAGGAGGGGAAACCTTTTCGTGGCCATAACCGGAGACAGATTCGACGGGCATGATTTCGTGAAGGAAGCATCGGACAGGGGTGCTCAGGCCGCCATTGTGGCGCACGACAGGTGGTCAGCGATAGCTGGGCAGGGTTTCGGTGATATGGTGTTGATTTCAGTCCCGGATACCAAGAAGACTCTGGGGGATTTGGCCTCGTGGTATAAAGCGAAATTCAGGATTCCCACCGTGGCCATCACCGGAACCAACGGAAAGACCACTACCAAGGAAATGACCGCCGAGGTGCTTTCCGCCAAGTTCAAAGTGGTCAAGTCGCCTCAGAGCTTCAACAATCGGATCGGGGTTCCGCTCACTCTGTTTGGCTTAAACTCCAACTCGGGGGCACTGGTGGTGGAATTGGGAATGAGCCAACCCGGCGAGATAGCAGCTCTGGCTCGAATGGCCAAGCCCGATATCGGAGTGATAACCAATATCGGTCCGGCGCACCTGGAATCCATGCTCAGCCTGGAGGAAATAGCCAAGGCGAAATTCGAGCTTTTGGACAATATGGCTTCTCCCAAAACCCTGGTTTTGAATGCCGACGATCCCGTTTTGGAGAAAAGAATCAGAGAGAAGAAATCCGACGAGCAAATCGTCAGCTTCGGGATAGACCACAAGGCGGATTTTCAAGCAGACCAAATCGGGTCTCGCGCAGACGGTTTAATCAGCTTCCGGGTCAACCGGGGGCCGACCGTAAACCTGCTGCTTCTGGGCAGGCACAATGTCTACAATGCCTTGGCTGCCCTGGCTGTGGCCGACTTGACGAGAGTGGAGCAGGCTGAGGCCGTAAAAAAACTGGAGAGGTACGCTCCGTCGGATCTGAGAATGAAGGTCGTTTTCATCGGGGACACAACGGTAATCAATGACAGCTATAACGCCAACCCGGTCTCCATGCAGAAAGCACTGGAAACCCTGGGGGAAATGAAAGCATCGGGCAGGAAGATCGCCGTTTTGGCGGATATGCTGGAATTGGGTGAGAAGAGTGCGGACTTTCACCGTCAGGTGGGGAGCAAGGCGGCAGAGCTGGGCATTGATCTCCTGCTTGTGGTGGGCCGGCTTGCTCAGCACATCGCCCAAGGGGCCAAGCAGGCGGGGATGAGTGCAGAGTCTGTACGAACTTTTGAGAACAACCAGCAGGTCAGTCACTATTTGTTGAAGAATCTTAAAACCGGAGATGTGGTGCTGGTGAAAGGTTCAAGAAAAATGAAAACCGAAGAAGTCGTGGCAGCGCTTGAAAGTCTATACGGCCGTCAAAACTGATGCGTGGAGCCGTGAGCGAGTGAAAGTCATTATAGCCAGGTAAGGAATGGGATGCTTTACCATCTGCTTCATCCGTTAAGCGACGTCTCTATTATCTTCAACCTGTTCAGATATATTACGTTCAGGACTGCGGGCGCTACCCTTACTGCCCTTCTGATCAGCCTGATTTTGGGACCTCTCATCATTCGAAAGCTGCGGTCCGCCCAGGTGTGCGAAAGAATAAGGCAGGAGGGGCCGTCGACTCATAAGGTCAAGGAAGGAACCCCCACCATGGGGGGACTGATCATTCTGTTCGCCGTGGTGATCCCCACCCTGCTGTGGGCCGACCTGACCAACGCTTATATCCGTCTGATCCTTTTGGTCACGGTGTGGATGGGTTTGATCGGCTTTATGGACGATTACCTCAAGGCCATCAAACACCAGCCCAAGGGGATGGTGGGAAAAAAGAAGCTGGCCGGGCAGGTGGCTCTGGGACTTTTACTGGGAATACTTTTGCGGGTCTTCCCCCCTTCCCAGAACTTCGGCACCGCATCCGACATCCTGTTTTTCAAGAACTACCTGGTGAACTTCGGCGTCTTCTACGTGCCTTTGGTCATACTGGTGATCACCGGAGCATCCAATGCGGTGAATCTGACCGACGGCCTGGACGGCTTGGCCATCGGACTGATCGGATTGTGCGCCTTTGCCTTTGCGGGTTTGTGTTACATGACCGGCCGGGTCGACTTCTCCCAGTATCTGTCCATGATCTATTTGGAGGGAGCAGGCGAGCTGACCGTGTTTTGCGGCGCCGTGGTGGGAGCGGCTTTGGGCTTTTTGTGGTTCAACTCCTACCCGGCCCAGGTGTTCATGGGCGATACCGGGGCTTTGGCACTGGGAGGAGCCTTCGGCGCCCTGTCCATACTGATCAAGAAGGAAATGCTTTTGGTTATCGTAGGCGGCGTTTTTGTGGCGGAGGCCCTGTCGGTGATAATTCAGGTTTTCACTTACCAAACCTGGGGAAAAAGGGTGTTTAAGATGGCGCCGCTGCATCACCATTTCGAGCTTTCCGGCTGGAAGGAGCCTCAGGTAGTAGTACGTTTCTGGATCATCGGAGCCATTCTGGCGCTGGTGACTTTAAGCACTTTGAAGATAAGGTGATTGGCGAAGGCTGATTTAAGCCATAGCCTGTAGTCTGATGAGTAGGCAAGCATGAGAAAAGACCGGATCATAGGAAAGAAGATCTCCGTTTTGGGTATGGCCCGATCAGGCATAGCCTGTGCCGGGCTTCTTAAGAGAACCGGCGCCGAGGTTTTCGTCTCGGACATCAAGAGCCAGGAGGCTTTGTCCGAGGAGACAAAGCGGCTGGAAGAGATGGGCATTGCATTCGAAACCGGCGCACATACCTCCCGGGTGCTCACCGGAAGAGATTTCATCGTGGTCAGTCCGGGAATACCGCCCGATGCTCCCATTCTCAGGCAGGCACAAGACATGGGAGTGCCCGTTCTCTCCGAGATCGAAGTGGCCTTCTGGCTGACCGACGCCAAGATCATAGGAATCACCGGGTCCAACGGCAAAACCACCACCGTCACGCTGCTGGGAGAAATGCTCAAAGAGGACGGGCGGGAGTATCGAGTGGCGGGAAACGTGGGGGTGCCCTTCTCCTCGGTGGTGGAGGAGGTTTCGGCGGATGGTTATCTGGTGCTGGAGCTGTCCAGCTTCCAGTTGGAGAGAATCGAGGAGTTCAAACCCTATATCGCCTCAGTCTTGAACGTCACGCCGGATCATCTGGATCGTCATCCCGATTTCAAGGCATACTTGGAAGCCAAACTGCGCATCGTGGAAAATCAGACCGAGGACGACTTCGTGGTACTAAACGCCGACGATGAGATGAGTCTTAAGCTGGCCCAGTACGCTCCCAGCGCCAAGATCTACTTCAGCACCAGCGGCGAAGTGGGTCGTGGTGCTTTTGTCCACGACCGGAAAGTGTATCTCCGTCGAAACGGCGACAAAACGGAAATCATAGAGACCGGCGAGATAGGCATCAAAGGCCCTCATAACCTGTATAACGCCTGTGCGGCTTGCGCCGTCTGCGGCGTCCTGAAAGTCTCGCCGGATTCCATGCGCCGAGCCCTGGTGAACTTCAAAGGTGTGGAGCACAGGCTGGAAGCAGTCCGGACCGTCTCCGGGGTGCGCTTCGTCAACGATTCCAAGGCCACCAACGTGGAATCCGTCTGGTACGCGCTGCAGAGCGTGCAGCCTCCCATCATCCTGATAGCCGGAGGCAAGGACAAAGGCGGGGATTTTTCGAAATTGCAGAGACTGGTGGATGAGAACGTCAAAGTGCTGATCCTGATCGGAGAAGCCCGGCAGAAGATCAAGGATGCTTTAGGGTCGGTGGTGCGAACCCTGGAGGCAGACAGCTTGGAGCAGGCCATTCGGCTGGCTTTCGATAAAGCCACCCAAGGCGATACCGTGTTGCTGTCGCCTGGCTGCGCAAGTTTTGATATGTTCAAGGACTATGAACACCGGGGCCGGGTTTTCAAGGAGACAGTTTTAGGCTTAAGCTCGGAAGAAGACGCAAGAATCAACAATTGAGGAGTGAAGTAAGTGATCGACAGATCCAGGCCCGATTATCTGTTAGTGACGTTGGTCCTGATTCTCATGGCCTTAGGGATAGTTATGGTCTACTCCGCCTCGGCTATACTGGCTTTGGACCGGGTGGGCAGCACCACTTTCTTCGCAAAGAAGCAGGCCATCTGGACCATCATCTCGCTTTGTGTGCTCTTTGTTTTGACCCGGCTGGACTACCACCGGTTCCAGAGAATCTCGCCGGTTCTTCTGGTTTTCTCCTTTGTTCTTTTGATTTTGGTTCTGCTTGTTCCGCCTACCCGGGGAGCCAGCCGCTGGATACGGTTCGGGCCAGCCGCCTTCCAACCCTCCGAGTTGTTCAAGTACTCCCTGGTGCTTTTCCTGGCCTATTCCCTCAGCAAAAGGAAAGAGGAGATCAAGCAGCTTAGATTCGTGGTTCTCCCCTATTTCGCCATATTGGGCGCGGCTTCGCTTCTGATTCTGAAACAACCTCATCTGGGGGCCGTTCTTCTATCGTCACTTATCCTACTGGCCATGCTGTTTACTGCCGGCGCCAAGATTAAGCACCTTCTTTTGATCATTGCTCCGGTGGCCATATCCGCTTTCGTGCTGGTTTTTTTGGTGGGCTACAAGCGGGCTCGCGTGGAGGATTACTTGAGCTCCATCGAGAATCCCTTGAAGGGAAGTTATCAGATGAAACAGTCGGTGCTGGCCTTGGGATCGGGCGAGCTTCTGGGGGCCGGGCTGGGCGAGGGCAAGGCCAAGCTCTTCTTCCTGCCCGAGCCGCATACCGACTTCATTTTCGCCACCACCGGCGAGGAGTTGGGTTTTCTGGGAGCTTCGGCGGTTCTGGCTTTGTTTCTGGCTTTGGCCATCCGGGGAATGTCCATAGCCCGCAAGGCGCCCGATGATTACGGCTACCTTTTGGCATTCGGCATTACCTTCAGCATATTCGTCGGTTTTCTGATCAATGCGGGGGTGGTGGTGGGGCTTTTCCCCACCACCGGATTACCCATGCCTTTTTTAAGCTACGGCGGGTCGTCGTTGGTGTTTACGGCTGCGGCCGTCGGGATACTGTTGAACATATCCAGGCAGACCAAGTATGTTCCGACTCACCGGATTTTAAGCAAGATGGGAATATGATCAAAGTGGTTTTCACCGGAGGAAAAACCGGAGGACACGTCTTCCCGGCAATTGCCATGGCTACCGAATTCAGGAAAAGATATCCAAAAAGCCGGATCGTCTTCGTGGGTACGAAATCCGGGATGGAGACAAAAGTCGTGCCCCGATATGGCTTTGAGCTTTTGTGCATACCGGCGCGGGGTCTGGCCCGCAAATCGTATCTGGCCAATCTGATGCTCGGATACCATCTGCTGGCCGGTTTGTGGAGGTCTTGGAAAATACTCAACTTGGAGAAACCTCACCTGGTGGTGGGAACCGGCGGCTACGTCAGTTTCCCCGTGGTCATGCTGGCCGCTTTGATGAAGGTGCCCACCATGATCCAGGAGCAGAACAGCTATCCCGGAATCTCCACCAGATTCCTGGCCCGCTTTGCGGAGAGGGTATGTCTCTCCTATCCCGATTCGACCGGCTATTTTCCCGTTGGCAGCAAATTCAAGGTGATCGGCAATCCGGTGAGACCGGATGCAACTGAAGGCAATCGGATAGAGGCTTTGAGAGCATTCGGGCTGGACCAAGACAAGAAGACCATATTCGTCTTCGGCGGAAGCCAAGGCGCCCACGCCATCAACCGGGTGTTGCTCGAATGCCTGAATTCTCTTAAGCCCGAATGGCAGATTCTGTGGCAGACCGGAGAGCGCGATCTGGCGGAGGTCTTGCGGAAGACAACGGGATGTCCAATCAAATGCGCCGTCTATCCCTTCATTCATGACATGAAATCGGCCTATGCGGCCGCGGATTTGGTGGTCGCGCGGGCAGGCGCCTTGACCCTGGCTGAAATCACGGCCTGCGGAAAACCATCCATACTTATCCCCTATCCTTTCGCCGCTGCAGATCATCAAAAACATAACGCCCGGACTCTGCAGAAGGCGGGGGCGGCATCGGTTATCTTGGAGAGGGACTTGACCAGGGAGCGACTCTCCAGTGAAATCCTCTCCCTTCTTTCGGATGAGAGGACTCTCGGACGAATGGCAGAGGCCAGCAGGAGATTGGGCAAGCCGGATGCGGCTTCACGCTTGGTGGACGAGATGGAAGGTCTCTTGAAAGACAAAAACGAAGTCAATATCCCCGGCTCAGGGCGATTGAGGTGATTTCGAGCTTAAGCCTTCGCCGGGAAGGAAGAATACCGTAAAATGAAATTCAGCAGAATCAGAAACATTCACCTGGTCGGGATTGGCGGAGCGGGGATGTCCGGTATTGCCGAGGTGCTGGTCACTTCGGGATACACCATCACCGGCTCGGACCTCAGACCGTCGGAGACCACCCAGAGATTGGAGAATCTGGGCATAAAAGTCAAGTACGGCCATTCTGCGGAAAACGTGAAAGACGCCGACGTGGTGGTCATATCCTCGGCGGTCAAGGAAAAAAATCCCGAGGTCACCGGGGCGCGGGAGAGGCGAATCCCGGTGATCAGAAGATCGGAGATGCTGGGCGAGCTGATGAGGATGCGATACGGGATAGGCATCGCCGGCACCCACGGCAAGACAACCACTACCTCGATGGTGGGTGAGATCCTGTCCGAGGGGGGACTGGACCCCACCATCGTGGTAGGAGGAAGGGTGGTCAACCTGGGAACCCATGCCCGGCTGGGAAACGGACAGTTCATGGTCACAGAGGCGGATGAGTACGACCGGTCCTTCCTTCGGCTGACGCCCACCATCGCGGTGGTCACCAACTTGGAACCCGAACACCTGGACTATTACCGGGATTTCACCGAGATCAAATCCGCCTTTTTGGAGTTCGTGAACAAGGTTCCCTTCTATGGGCGGGTGATTCTGTGCTGGGATGAGAAGAACTTGAGGGAGCTGATATCGGAAATCGAAAGGCCTCTTACCACCTACGGCCTTTCCCCTCAAGCCGATCTTTCCGCCCATTCCATTCACTTTGCGGAGAATCACAGCACCTTTGAAGTGCTCATCAAGGGAAAAAAAGCAGGCCAGGTTAAGCTGGGGGTGCCCGGAGAACACAATGTGAAGAATTCCCTGGCGGCCGTGGGCGTGGCACTGGAGTTGGACATTCCTTGGGAGAAAATCCAGGTTGGGCTGGAGAAATTCAAAGGAGTACACAGAAGATTCGAGATCAAGGGCCAAGCCAAAGGGGTGATGGTGGTGGACGACTATGCTCATCATCCCACCGAAATAGAGGCAACGCTAAAAGGCGCCAAAGCAGGCTGGAAGCGAAGGATCGTGGCGGTATTCCAGCCACACTTATATTCCCGCACCAGGGATTTCCACCAGGATTTCGGCCGGGTGCTTCTGGAGTCGGATGTGCTGGTGGTTACGGATGTATACCCCGCGCGGGAGGAGCCCATAGCCGGTGTGACCGGAGAATTGGTGTGGCAGGCCGCCAGGAAGCTGGGACATAAAAGCGCCTTCTACGTTCCCCGGACGGAAGATGTCGCTTCCATGTTGGCCAAGATGGTCCGGCCCGATGACATGGTGATTACCTTGGGCGCCGGTGACGTGCACAAGGTGGGCACCGAGCTTCTTAAGATACTGGAAGGTTGACCGGATGAAGATCGACCGCATTTTCATTCTATTAGCTGTGCTTATACTGCTGGCGGGAGGCGCTTATATCTATGCCTGCCAGTCTCCGGACTTCGACGTGAAGGAAGTGACCATCCGTGGAAACAGTAAGGTTTCCTCTGAAGAGATAAAGGGCCGGATGGAACCTTTTTTGAATAAGAACATACTCGGTCTCAACCTGCGAAGAATCGGGGAGGTGCTCAGGTCGGACCCCAGGGTGCAGGAGGTTCAGATCAAAAGAAGGCTGCCCGGATCGCTTCTGGTTCAAGTGAAAGAGAAAAAGCCGGTTCTGTGGATCGCCCTTCCCGCCGAACTGCCGGAAATGGGGGAAGCCGGGTTCTGCGGACTTTCGCCGGATCAGGAGATGATACCTCTGGATCAAGACGACCTCTCCCGGGATCTTCCGGTCGTGACCGGAATTGCGGCCACCCGAAGTAGTTGGGCGTCTTCCAGGATTCCCCAACCTTACCAGAAGTGGGATGACGTTCGCATTCGGAGAGCCTTGGAAATCTACCGGACTTTAACCGACATCGATCCTGGTTCGTCGACGCTGCTCTCCGAGATCAACCTGACCGATCCCTCCAATCCGGTTCTGTACCTCCTGCCCGGCGTCAAGGTGATAATGGGTGAGAGCGACTTTAAGAGAAAATGGAAAAGAGTGCGGGGCATTCTGGGCACGGAAAAAGAAATCGCGTCGTTTTCCTGTCTGGATCTCAGATTCAACGATCAGGTGTTGTTGACCAAGGCTCATACAGGCGAGCGGATCGGGGAAACCGGAAAGCGGGCTGAACCTTTTGAAAAAGAATGAGAGGCGACTATGGCGGATGAAAATATGATAGTGGGTTTGGACATCGGCACCACCAAGATTGCCGCCCTCATCGCAGAAGTTGATGAATCCGGGCAGCTTAAGATAATCGGAATCGGGACCAGTCCGTCCGAAGGTTTGAAAAAAGGGGTGGTGATAAATCTGGAGAAGACGGTGGAATCTATTGCCTCGGCGGTGGAGGATGCGGAAATGGTGGCCGGCGTTAAGGTGAACTCGGTCTATGCCGGCATAGCCGGAGATCATATCCGCAGCATAAACAGCCGGGGAGTCCTGGCTGTGGCCCGGTCCGATCATGAGATCACCGCAGCCGACGTGGAGAAGGTGGTGGAGGCCGCCAAAACGGTGGCTCTGCCCATGGATCGGGAGATCATTCACGTTCTGCCCCAGGAATTCACCGTGGACGACCAGTCGGGCATAAAGGATCCCGTTGGGATGGTGGGCGTGAGACTGGAAACCGAGGTGCACATCGTCACCGGTGCGGTCACCTCCGCCCAGAACATTTACCGCAGCGTGAAGAAAGCCGGATTGGATGTGTGGGATCTGGTGCTTCAGCCCTTGGCCTCCAGCTATGCACTTCTCACTCCGGACGAGGAGGAGCTGGGTGTGGCTTTGGTGGATCTGGGAGGGGGCACCACCGATTTCGCCATATTCTATGACGGCTCCATCCGGCACACCGGCGTGGTGGGGCTGGGTGGGAAAAACGTCACCAACGACATAGCCATCGGCCTACGGACTCCGGTGGACCGGGCGGAGGAGATCAAAAAACTCTATGGCTGCGCCATGTCCGGGCTGGTGGATTCGGACGAGACCGTGGAAGTGCCGGGAGTGGGGGGACGAGACCCTAAGGAGATATCGCGCAACGTGCTGGCATCCATCATCGAGCCCCGGGTGGAGGAAATACTCAACCTGGTCCTGCAGGAGATGAAAAAGAGTCAGTACTTCGAGTCGCTGGCCGCGGGCCTGGTTCTGACCGGGGGCGGTTCCCTGATGCAGGGGATGGTGGAGCTGGCGGAGAAGATATTCGACGTTCCGGTCAGAACCGGAAAGCCGTCCGGAATCAGCGGTTTGGAACAGACCATCTCCAGCCCCATCTATTCCACCGGAGTGGGATTGCTTCTCTACGGGTGGGAGCAGGTCAAGGAAGGCAAATCCGGCGGTCGCCTGAAAGGCAAAGGTTTGTTCAGAAAGATGAAAAGCATATTGACTCAGTACATGTAATAACAATTCAACCGGAGGGAGGGAACGTTTATGTTCTTCGAGCTCGATGCCAATTGCGAGAATTACGCCCGCATGAAGGTCGTGGGCGTGGGCGGGGCGGGTG
>CAZWAO010000012.1:0-6028 GCA_964631815.1 uncultured Ignavibacteria bacterium
CGGATGACCATCTGAATGTTGCCGTGGCCTCCGACGGGACCTTGTACGCTGCCGTGAAGACCAGTTATGATAATAGTAGTTATCCCTTGATAGCGTTGTTGGTTAGGCGCCCAAGCGGCACGTGGGACAATCTGTACGACGTCGATCATGGTGGCACGCGACCCATAGTATTGCTGAATGAAGCCAAAGGCACTGTAACAGTGGCTTATACCTCTGGCGGTATCATGTATAAGCAGTCTTACACCTCGACAATCTCTTTTGGCCCGGGTCATACCCTAATCAGTGCATCGGTGAATGATGCCACCAGCACAAAACAGAACTATGTAGACCCGATAGTCATACTTGCATCAAACGGCAGCAGCACTTATGGTGCTCTGGCACGAAGCGGCTCGAGTCTTCTGGATTCCCTTAGGGCGCACTGGGCGATGGAGGAAAATGGCGGAACACAGCTGTTCGATTCTTCCTCCTTTGCCAACCATTTGACGCTCAACTACAGCCCAACTTGGGTGGCAGGTAAAATAGGACTGGCTTTGAACCTTAATGGTACCAGCCAATATGCAGTTGCTCCCAATCCCTCAAGTCTCAACATAACAAGTGCCATCACACTTGCTGCCTGGATTGCACCAGGGAAAACGGGCACTCAAAGAATTATTGCCAAAGCCTGGATGAATAACAACGATGGTTATGAACTGTCACTGTCATCGGCTGGCAAAGTCTTCGTTCGGTTTAATCAGAACACCTCCGCAGACGTCAATCGAGTGAATTCTACTGCATCGTATCCAATTAACGGAACCTGGATGCACGCGGCCGCGACATATGATGGGTCCAAGATCAGAATGTACATCAACGGTGTGTTGACGGACTCGTTGGCGGCTACTTTCACGATCGGTACCAATACTGACTCAATCTACATCGGTAGACAACATGATACTAGTTCCCCCTATTTGTATCAGGGGAAGATTGATGAAGCGCGCGTCTATAACCGGGCTTTAAACTCAGCCGAGATTCAGCAGTTGGCTCTGGTTGCACCGACAAACCACATCATCACCGCTTCCGCAGGCTCCAACGGCACCATCATTCCCATTGGTGCGGTTTCAGTTCCTGACGGCGGTAGCCAGACTTTTAACATAACCCCTGATACTGCTTACCAGATACAGGATGTCTTGGTAGACGGTTCCAGTGTGGGTGCGGTCACAAGCTATACATTCACTAATGTAATTACCGATCACACCATAAGTGCCAGCTTCTCGCCTATGGGCGTAAGTCATACTATTACCGCCAGCGCTGGCTCCAACGGCACCATCAGTCCGAGCGGTGCAGTCTCTGTTCCGGACGGTGGTAGCCAGACCTTCACCATTACTCCTAATACCGGTTATCATGTGGCTGATGTTCTGGTGGATGGCAGTTCGGTGGGAGCGGTTACAAGTTACACCTTTAACAATGTAATAACCGATCATACCATCAGTGCTAGCTTTGAGGCCGATGCCCCGGCCATTGATGACAATGGTGCCGGTTATGCTTTGGATTTTGATGGCAGCGACGACTACGTAGACTGCGGAAATAGTGCATCGGTTCAAATCACCGGAACAGCCATTACCATGGAAGCCTGGATCAAACCGACAAAAGTCGGGACCCAGTCAATCCTCAAGAAAACCGATGCCATGGGGGCTGGAAAAGGCTACGAGCTGTATTGCGGCAGCGCCGGCTGGGTATACTGTAGGTTTAATGGCCTTGATGCCTCGAGAGCGTGGTCGACGACACCCTATCCTACGACCGGAGCATGGATGCATGTTGCCGCAACGTATGACGGCACAAACACCAAGATGTACATCAACGGAGTGCTTGAACATACACAGGCCTACACTGCCGCGATCGCTAATACCACAAATATATTGGAGATAGGCGATGATCCATCTTCTGCAAAACCCTTTCAAGGCTCTATCGATGAAGTGAGGCTCTGGAATACGGTTCGGTCCGAAGCCGACATTCAGGCATCCATGACCAGGAAACTGGTTGGCAATGAAGCCGGACTGGTCGGCTACTGGCGGTTTGATGAAACATCGGGAACGTCGATGAACGATGAGACATCAAACAACAATGATGGAACGATGATCAACATGGACGATCCAGCTGATCATATTTGGAGTGGTGCCGCTTTAGGGGATGCTTCGGCATATGATTATGATGGCACGGGTGGATACACAGCCACTTTGAGTCATGCTAACGGAGACGCTCTTACAGCTACTACAACAGCCGGTACCATCGTAGGGATACAGGTTTACCGTGCCGATGACGATGCCGTAAGAACCGGCTCTACTGTGCCTTCCGGATATGCACTAGATCCAGCGAGATTCTGGGGGGTAATGGCACTAGGAACTGCCACGCCTACCTACACTGTGGTTTATGACTATACCGGCAATCCTGCAGTCACTGATGAAGCTGGCCTTAAGCTAGTAAAGAGAAGTGATGTCTCAGATGCGGCTTGGGTCGATGCATTGGCAACACTTGACGAGGGTGCCAATACGCTCACTGTTACCGGGGCTACGGGTACGGAGTACGCCCTGGCCATCCCCGCAATTACACATACCATTACCGCTTCCGCGGGGTCGAATGGTTCGATATCGCCCAGCGGTGCGGTGGTCGTCGCAGACGGGACGAACCAGGCCTTCACGATAAACCCTAACCTCGGGTATCATGTGCTTGACGTGCTCGTCGACGGGGGCTCCGTGGGTGCTGTAACCGCCTATACCTTTACCAATGTCACCGCCGACCATACGATTCATGCTACGTTCGAAGAAGACACATCGCTGGGTGACACGCTCGTCGGACACTGGGCAATGGATGAAGGGAGCGGTATCACCCTGGTTGATTCGTCCGGCTTCGGTAACGATGCCGCTATCAGCGGCGCACCCACCTGGGTCAGCGGCGTGCGGAATCTAGCCCTGTCGGTAGATGGCACCAACGACTATGGCTTGGCGCCTGATGCACCGACACTGGACATTTCCAACGCGATTACCATGGCGCTGTGGGTCAAACCGGTGAAACAGGCGACCCAGTACATGATCAAGAAGGCGATCATCGACAATACCGACGGATACGAACTGTCACTCTCCAGCCCCACGTCCTCCGCGGGTCCCGGCATCTGCTTTGTGCGTTTCAACCAGGTGGCCTCGGGTAATACCTACCGGCTCAACTCGGTAACCATGTATCCCTACGACGGTGCGACCTGGATACATCTGGCTGCTACGTACGACGGCGACTCGATCAAGATATACGTCAACGGCATGCAGGAGAGCTCCATGCAGGCGAGCATCACGATCGCCAACAACGACCTGCCCCTCGGCATCGGCACACAGGGCAACGGGACGACCGGATTCGAAGGGGACATGGACGATGTTCGTATCTACAACTATGCCCTGAGTCCATCCGAGATCGCTGCGCTGGCCTCGGTGGTGACGCACACGATCATGGCTTCGGCGGGCCCGAACGGTTCGATTGCGCCCAGCGGGGCTGTAATCGTAGCAGAGGGTGCCAGCCAGGCGTTCATCATTACTCCGAACTCGGGATTCGCGGTGGAGGATGTCCTGGTCGATGGTTCCAGTGTGGGTGCGGTCACAAGCTATACATTCACTAATGTAATTACCGATCACACCATAAGCGCCAGCTTCTCGCCTGTGGGCGTAACTCATACTATTACCGCCAACGCCGGGTCTAACGGCACCATCAGTCCGAGCGGCGCAGTCTCTGTTCCGGACGGTGGTAACCAGACCTTTACCATTACTCCCAATACCGGTTATCATGTGGCTGATGTACTGGTGGATGGTGGTTCGGTAGGAGCGGTAACCAGCTATACCTTTAATAATGTAACGACCGATCACACAATCAGTGCTAGCTTTGCCCAGGATGAGACATTTCAGGCAACCTTCCAAGACGGCGTCGATGGCTATACCGGCACAGTCGACACGCATATCCGTGAGGCTGCTCCGGATAGCGAACACGGTTCGCTGGAGACATTCGAATGGGACGGAGAAGAGACTGGTATTCCCAACAGCATGAAATATGCACTCCTCCGTTTTGACAATATATTCGGCTCAGCATCCGGGCAAATTCCAATCGGCGCTGCAATCACTTCGGCGATGTTGATATATGAAGTCTGGGATGTTGGTGATACCGGAATAGTCAACGAAGTTGCTGTCAATTGGTTGGAAACCGTGACTTATAATACGTTCGGACCCACGCCAGGAGTACAGCCAGAAGATTACTCCACATTTGTTGGTATTGCCCCTAGCACCGCTGGTTCTCACTCTTTCGATGTGACCTCCAGCTTGGCTGCTTGGTCTACCAATCCTTCAGAAAATCGGGGTTGGATCTTCCGATTTACAGGAACCGACGGTACAAAACTCAGATCGAGTGAGTACGGTACTGTCTCACAGAGACCCAAGCTCGTCGTCGATTACGATATCTCCAACCTCGCACCGAATCAACCCACCCTGATTGCTCCACCGGATATGGCGACTGGCGTTTCCACTTCGCCTTTGCTAAACGTCACCGTCTCTGACCCTGACACAGATGACTTAACTGTGACATTCTATGGAAAATCCGGCTCAAGCAGCCCATCGGAGGATTTCACCATTGTAGTTTTGCCGGACGCTCAGAACTACACCGGCAACGGTGGTTCACCGGATATTTTTTATTCTCAAACCCAGTGGATTCTCAATAACAGGGTGTCTCGCAATATTGTTTACGTCACCCAGGTCGGCGACATCGTGAACACCGCATCTATTCCGGCTGAGTGGCAAAACGCAGATTCCGGGATGAGCTATCTGGAAGGTATTTTGCCTCCTGATGGATTGCCATATGGCGTGGCGGTTGGCAATCACGATCAGAATCCAAACGGGTCCCCTAGCGGCACTGTCGAATACAATCAGTGGTTTGGCAGTTCGCGGTTTGCTGGCCGAGGATACTATGGTGGCCATTTCGGAAATGATAACGACAACCATTTTCAGTTGTTCAGCGCCGGCGGTCTCGAGTTTATCGTCATTTATATTGAGTACAATACCAGTCCTGATGCGGCAGTTCTCACCTGGGCTGATAGTCTCCTGGGCGCTTATAGCACCAGACGAGGCATCGTTGTTAGCCATTATGTCATCGATCCCGGTGATCCAGGAAGCTTCAGTCCCCAGGGTCAAGCCATTTATGATGCTTTAAAATATAGATCGAATCTCTTCCTAATGCTGTGTGGACATGTTACGGAAGAAGGAATTCGCACCGACGTTTTTAGCGCGGATACCGTTTACAGTCTGTTGTCGTGTTATCAAGGTCGAACCCACGGAGGGGATGGTTGGCTGAGGATAATGGAGTTCTCACCAGCCAACGACGAGATTCGGGTCGAGACTTACTCTCCTTATCTTGACCAGTACGAAACAGATGCCAGCAGCCAGTTCACTCTGCCTTACGAAATGGAGACCAGCGACTTCTATGTTATCGGGACAAACAACAACGTACCCTCAGGATCCAACACCAGTCTTGTCTGGCAGACCCTCGACCCGCTGACCGAATACCAATGGTACGTTACGGTGGGCGACGGAATAAGCACCACTACCGGGCCGATATGGTCGTTTACTACCCGCTCTGCTGCTCCAGATATCCCAGTGCTGTTGACACCTTCAGACAACAGCTTGACAAATGACAACACGCCGACATTCACCTGGAGCTCTACAGCTGGACCAGGCGGCAGTTATACGCTGCAGTACTCAACCACTTCGGACTTTTCATCTGGGGTGACAACGGTGCCTGATTTAGCGGTGGAGAGTTACACGCCTGGAACTGGGTTGGTGGATGGAAACTGGTATTGGCATGTGAAGGCAAAGGACAACGCAAGTAACGAGAGCGCTTATCAGACAACACCGCTCTCCTTTACGATAGATTGCGCTATCCCAATCATAGCGGTGACTTCCCCGCCTTCGGGAGGTGTTTACAACACTCTGCCCACTTTGACCATTGACTTCGAAGACAATCTGGGTTTGAG
>CAZWAO010000012.1:6128-23230 GCA_964631815.1 uncultured Ignavibacteria bacterium
TTCAAGGTGACGGATGATGCGGGCAACACCAATGACACTTGCGCCTACTCCTGGAGCTTTACTTACGACCTTACTCTACCCACGGTGTTGGTGACCTCTCCGCCCTCAGGAGATATTTACAACACTCTGCCCACTTTGACCATTGACTTCGAAGACAATCTGGGTTTGAGTGGTGGATACTACCAGATGGACGGCTGCGCAGGAGCCTGGACTCAGTTATGGGCCTATAATTCCGCCAGTTCCGACACCACCATTAATTGGACGTTGCCGAGTGTCCCGGAAGGATCACATACTATCTACTTCAAGGTGACGGATGATGCGGGCAACACCAATGACACTTGCGCCTACTCCTGGACTTTCATCTATCGACCTCCTTCAGTCTCTCTCCTTTCCAGCTTCCGACTGGATAAGTGCACTGATGTCGACACCCTTTGGATTTATGTTGATAGTAATCTGGTGAACATGGCGGCTGCTTTCTTGAAAATCGCCTATGACGATAACTTCATCACTCCAATTCAGGTAATAAAAGGACCAGCTCTTGTTCCACCGGAGGACTTTCAACTCTTTCCTTACATATACCCGGACTCCATCTTGATTAGTTTTGCGGTGTTGGGTGGATATCTTGACGGTCCGGGATCAATTGTCGGCATCGTTCTGACAGCCGACAGTGAGGTGGCTTCGACTGAGTTGTCCTTCGTGCGTTCTGTCCTGCGCGATTATCCAGAGAACCACGATATCCCACACAACACCACCGGAGCAGAAATTCAGATAGACTGCACCGTCCCTACGGTGGTGGTAGATTCTCCGCCCTCAGGAGGCAGTTATAACTATCTGCCGACATTGACCATCCACTTTCAAGATGATCTCAGTGTGGACAAGGGCTACCACCAGATTGACGACTACACGGGTGCCTGGAGTGAATTCTGGCCACATAACTGCAGCGTGAATGATACTGCCATTGGGTGGACTGTGCCTAGTATGCCTGAGGGGAGCCACGACATCTACTTCAAGGTTACTGATGACGCCAATAATAGCAACAGCGACACCGCCACTTATTTCTGGAACTTCATCTATGATATCACTCCTCCGTCTGCGCCCTTGCTCATTTCGCCTGCAGATAGTACTGTCACAGACGACAACACGCCAACGTTTGTGTGGAGCTCGACGGCGGGAAGCGGTGGCACGTACACACTCGAGTATAGTACTGTTCCGTTCACTTCCCCGGTGATCGTGAGTGGATTAGAGGATACGACGTATACTGCTTCAACGGCCTTGCCAGATGATGAGTATTATTGGCACGTCAAAGCGATAGATCGGGCGAGCAACGAGGGCGAATACCAGGGTGAGCCATTTGTGTTCACCATCGATACAGGAACGCCCGCTGTTCCGGTTCTGCTTAGTCCGCCTGATCTCTCGTATACCTGTGATTTCACACCCACTTTTACCTGGACAAGTTCGAGTCAGGTATTGGCTGGGAGCTCAGGGATTTTCGCTGGAAGCGACGCTGTTGGTTCTAAAGACGTGCCCGTCACTTACACCCTTCACATCCTTGATGTAGCAATTGTGGAGGGAATAGCGCAAAGCATGTACACTCTCCCGGACACCCTGGCTCTGGACGTCACTACCTATTGGTGGAGAGTCGAGGCAGTGGATCTGGCTGATAACCACAGTGGCTTTCAGGATATCCCGTTTCAGTTTACGGTATTCCTCCCTGGCGATGCCAACGCGGATCGTGTCTTGGACCTTGGTGATGCCGTCTATTTGCTGAATTATCTTTTCAAGCATGGCTCGACTCCGCAACCTCTTAGGCGTGGGGACTGCAACGCTGATGAAGAGGTAGATCTGGGAGACGTGGTGTATCTTCTAAACTACCTATTCAAGGGTGGCCCAGCTCCTATCTGCTACTAACCGCGCTGTCTTTAGAGGAGGGCAATTGGCCGAGTCTCTTCCGAGGTTCGGCCTTTTTCTTACCCTTTGGGTTCACTGTCTGACTATTCTTCACCTCTTTTTGATTGACGTGGGAGGCAGGATTAGTTATATTATAAGCGTCAATCAAGCTATCAGGATCGAACATCTCGCACGGACTTGTTGTATCTCTGCAAAAAGGAGAGGGAACTTGGCTATTAGGGGAAGATGTCGGACCCGCCAGATGTATCAATTCTGCGTTTTTACCTGCCCCTGTGTTGGGAGCAAAAGGAGGGGGGGATACGGCTACTAATTCGCAGGCACATCCCTCACTGCGAAGCAACCCCAACCTTGGTTTACCATTCTGACATCTTCCCCTTTGTTCAAGAAAAGGAGAGTGAGGCCGGGGACACCCACCGCCCACTCGGGTTTTCTGGGAATTCAAATACCCCACTCAGAATATCAGAGAAACGTCGTCCCCTGCCAGACCACCGACCCCTCAGGCCCCTTGTTCAGATATGAAATGGGGAGGTCAGGCAGATGCCTCCTTCTGGTTGAGCGGGCGGGAGCGCTTCTGTATTTCAAAAGGCATCGAGCGTCGGCCCCCGCAAGATTCATTCTCATTGCCTGTTCGAAGTCATCCCTTTGTATTACCCCTGAATTTCAACCGCTAATCAAAGGAGGTCTTTCATGTACCGCTTCACAATTGTTGTGTGTCTGACCGTCCTGGTCTTTCTGACCGGTATCAGCTTGGCAGACATCCCCAAGCTGCTCAACTGCCAGGGAGTGCTGACGGATAGCTCCCGCGATCCCTCAAGTGGAACCCAAAGCGCTACCTTCAAGATCTACAGAGCTGAGTCTGACGGGCCTACAATTCGGGTACCAGGCTCTGTCCCAACAGGAGATGATAGTAACCGTCTCCCTGGTAGGACTGCGGCACCCCGGTGATGCGCACCTGGAAGTTGTGGCTGCCGGAGGGAAAGTTTACAGACAAGGAGCTATCCGGTTGAATTGTTATGGGATTGAAGGAACCCCCGTCTACTGAAATTTCCCAGCACAGCGGAATATCAGTGCCAAACTCCGGTCCGGTTCTGCCCAGGACATCTTCCATGAAGTAGAGATAAGGTAACCCGCCGGACTGGGAAGAGATGGGATTGAGATTCCAGTAGATGCTGTTTGAGGAGGATATGGTGCCCGGCAAAATGATTACAATGGCTGAATCAGTGCCAACCCGGTGAATCTGGCAGCTTGTCCAATCCAACGCAAACTCCATGCAGATTGGTTCTTCTGCCGGCACCTCACCTCCCATTTTAGGAGTTTGATCCCCCGAATCCGGGGGTGCAGCCATAAAACCGGGTAGTTTGGAAACAATCTTTCGCGGGCTAATAGTCCCCTTTTGTGGTTGTTGAGTTGTCTGCTTCGAATGGTTAATAATCCCGCCTTCTTGTAGTTTTCTCGCTGTTTGCTGGCTGATGGCTTGTGGTGGCCAGGAGAGAACAAGGCAAAAGAGAAGCATCGTCAGAGGTGCTCGAATTGCTGTCAGGAGCTCTGATCGATTCTTTCTGCGCAGCCACATCATCATTCACAACCCCCAAAAGGTGAAACCCTAATTTAACTTGAGTACCTGATATTTCAAAACGGGCTGAGTTTCCTCTTTGTAGTTCACCGCCAGGATTACCCGGTATTGACCCTTCTCCACATTTGGAATATCAATTTCAAAACCTCTCCCGCCACCGGGCAAAAGATGGGTTTGCGTATCCCCGAAATCGTGAGTTTTCCCTACCGGTTTATAGATTCCTTTTGCCACTTCTTTTTCCAGGCTCATACTTCCTGTTACAAAGCAATGGGCATTTCCTGTGTTTCTGACCCCAAATAGAAATCGGTAGAGGGTTAGCTCTTTAGAGTTTTCTTTCTTTACCTTAATACTGTCAACTTCGATTTCGTAATTTAGCCCTTTGGGTGTCGTCACGGCAATCAGTTGCGTCCGGGCGGCCATAAATTCTGCAGGCAAATCCGGGCGGGGTCTATCCGGGTCAAAAACAATGGCAGAATAATATTCGCCAGAAACATCTTCGGGTGAATTTATCGTTATTTTGAATGATCTGGTTCTTCCGGGAGGCAACAGGATTTTGTCCTCGACAAACTCAATCCAGGGCGTGCAGGAACGGGGTTGAACCGAGCTACCGCTGCCCAGCGTCGGCTGACCTACCTCATTTAGGTTCCACTCCATCTTTCTGGGTATCAAAGTCAGTGTGTCCCTGACCGTATTCTTCATCTGAATGGCCAGGTAGGTTCTACCCCCGGGAGTGATATTCCGTTGTTTGAAGGGTTCCCTCAGGGAAAACCCTGCAGAGGAGGCTCTGATCAATTCCGCCACTTCATCGGTTATTGCCCCGGGAAAGACTTCTCCCTGGTACACTGCGAAGGCAAAGGAATTAGACATACTGGAGCGTTCAGATGTCGCCAGGACTACGCGGAGCATATAATAACCGTCGGAGAGCACATTTTCCCCGGTGGCGGTCAGATTCCTCACTCTGCCCGGAAGGAGATAGCCCCGACCAGCTTGGAAGGGAGCTGAACCCATGCGGGTTCCACTTTCGCTCCAGACGCTGACCTGTCCGGAAACGCGAGTGTGGATGTTCCCCTCGTTTCGAACTGGCATCACCACCTGCCACCCCTTCTTAGCGCCAAAATCCAGACCGGCGCCTTCGCCTGATTTTTCTTCTTCACCCCGGGGGTAAACGAACAATGTCTCGGGAACCAGCTCCGGCTTATTCCGGCTGGAAGGGACGGTCAAAAGCAGTGCCACCACAGCCTCGCTTCCAAGACCGATCTTGGAACCTTGCATATCGACCTGTTCTCCGGAAAGTGGAATGCTGATGCCGACAAAAGTGCCCCTAATCAACGCATAGTAGCCTCCTTGAGCCGTTGAGGGCACGGTTATGATGCCTTGCAGGGTCAAGGACTCATGCGCTTTGATAATGCATTCTGCAGGCTCAAGCTCGATCCACCCACCGCACCCGCGGGCCCAACCACTGTTCGAGATGAAAGGACGGCCCTCAACGGTTATGTCCAGATCGTGGGCGCTGAATTTGCTGGGAACATCTTCGTCTCCCTCATTTGTGACGGTCACCGTAAATGTTCCCTTATATCCCCGCTGAACCGCTACCTCCTGAACCGGCGGCATCAACTGCATAACAGCCTGAATCGAAGTACGAGGAAACAGCAATACGACAAAGAGCAGAGCACCCGCCCAAAAGCTCGGTGTGGCGAGGATTTTCTTCAAAGTGTCTTGCATTTCTGATTTTTCCTCATCTGTTACGACCAGTTTCAAGATTTCAGCCGGCCGGGCTCCGGCTGAAATGTCCCTATCGTCAAGAACTACAGTTGCGGCGCTGGGCAGCCGGCCAGGTCCAGGTAATAGTAACCATCTGCCTCATGGTATAGCAGGTCCATGCAGCCTCGGAATTCGAACCAATGGTCACACGCCGGAAACTCAGCGAGAATCAGTTCGTCGCCTGACCATGTTAGGGTTGTCCAATCCAGGATTAGGTTGCTCCCATACGCGAAACCGCTACCGTAACGTCCCTCCCATGTGATGGGAATATCCCTCGCATTGTTGTCATCGCCCACACCGATGTTGTGCTGGAAATGCAGGAAATTCGGATCTAGCGCACCTTTAGTGCATAGAACCCAAACTCCCTCATTGCTCTCGACGGTACCCTGGATGGTGAAGCAGAGATTCTCCGCGGCGTTCCCAAGACGATGGAATTGATAGCTGGTATACTGGTAGGTCTGGATCATGTACATTTCAATCCAGAGTTCGATCGTGATGGGGGCATAGTTAACGTAGGCATACGACGGATCCCACTGCACAAGCCAGCCGGCGCCTCCAAAACCTCCTCCTCCGGTAGGATCATACATCGCAAATCCGGATGACCAGGTACCACTCGCAGCATCCCAGTTGGTGGGGTTCATTCCCCAGCCAGCCGCATAGCCACCATGTGCTGGCGGCGGCGTCGCCTGTGCCGGAATCGCCAGGAACAGCAACAGGATCGAAGCAATCATCAGTTTTCTTAGCATCGTTTATCACCTCCTCTCTGTGTTGCGTATAACAATGGAAACCGGTTCCCCGACCTGTGTCGGGTGACTGGTTCTCTGGCCGCGCCCGGGGGCTTCGGTTCCACACCACCCCCGGGACGGCATTCAAATGCCGCTTGTGCCCGGTCTCCCCCAAACTCTGTTGGGGAGAACGCACAGCATGAGAATTCAAGTAAAGCTCAAGTTCCACGCCTCTACATCGAGGCAACCTAAGTTGGGCATCCCTCCTTTCGGAGTCAAGCCGGCGGGAGCCTTCCCCGCCCTTCGGATCACCCCGGCAGAATGTGTGGGGTGATGAAGATGATGATTTCCGTGTCACTGACCTGCCGTTCGTCATAGCGAAAAAGATACCCCAGCAAGGGGATGCTTCCCAGCAGGGGGATCTTCTTCCTGGCTATCTTCTCCTTCTGTATGTTCAAGCCCCCGATGGTAAAGGTTTCGCCGTCCCTGACGCGCACCGATGTGCTGGCGGTGCGCTTGTTGATTTCGGGCAGACCTTGGGCCCCGGAGCCTATAACATCCCCCACCTCCGGTTTGACGTATACCGTGATCATTCCCGAGGCGGAAGCGTAGGGGGTGATTTCCAATCTGATGCCGGAGCTGATCGACTGCAGGGTATTATACTGGTAATACTCAGACACGCTGGTAGCGATGATGAAGTATTGATCCTTGCTCAGGCTGATCTCGGCTTTGCGTCCGTTGAGCGTGGAGATGCTGGGGCTTGCGCGGATCTTGGCCTCGCCCGTCTGCACCAGCATTTCCAGCGAGGCGGCCAGGTCCACGCTGCGCTTGCCGATCTCGAGGGCCGATTCCGTGTAGGTGCCCAAAAGCGCGGCTCCGGGTATGTTGGTATGTTCGGTGCCGATCTCCCAGGAGGCTTTGCCTGCCGAGTGTTTGAGCGACCAGTCCAACCCCATTTTGCGCAAGGCATCGGTGGAGGTCTCGGTGACCACCACCTCGATTAGGATCTGAACCGAAGGCTGATCCAGCGCGGTCAGATCTCCGCGGATGCGCTCGGCGGTGGCAGGCGGCGCGGTGATGCACACGACGTTAGCTACGTTTGACGCCTTGACGAAGGGCTTGAAATAATCTGAAAGCAGGGAGATGGCTTCCTTGGCCTCGATGTTCGAGAGCGTCATGACCTCGGTGCGGGAGAGCAGGCCGAAGGCGGGAGCGTCGGGTTTGGGGGATCCGACATAGTAGACGCCCTTCTGCAGGCTGAAAGCGTAGCCGGCGGGCAGGAGGATGGCCTTCAGCACGTCCTCCAGGGGCTGATCTTCAGCCTCGTAGGTAACCAGACCCTCCACGGTGGCGTCCCAGAGTATGGGGACGCCGGTCTCCTGGGAGAGGTCGGTCAGCACCTGTCGCAGGTCGGTCTCGAAGAAGGAGTTGGAGACAAACGCCTCCGGTGGTTTTTCCACTTCCGCCGTATCCGACGGGACCTGCTGGGAATTCAAGGTGTCTTGGGGCGGCAGGAGCGCCAGCAGTTCGGAAAGCCGGCTTCGACGCTCGGCAACCGCTTCTTTTGCGGGGGACTCCACCGCCAGCCTTTCCGCTTGCTCTAACGTTGCCCGGGCTCCCTCCACATCAGCCACCTCTATTTGGCAATCCGCCAGCAACAGGAGCAGGTCAAAACGCCCTGTTCCGGCAGGCAGGGCCTCGAGTTCTCTGTGAAGATAGCTGATCGCTTCGGCGTACCGGTGATCCTCAAGCAGGGACCGGACGGACCGTTCAACCTGGCGTTCTTCGAAGCTGGCCGAACCGGAACCCTGTGCAGAAGCCGGGGAGGTGGACAGCAACCAGCCCAGAAGAGCGGTAAGCACAACCAGGACATTGAATACCTGTGATAATCGGAAAAGGTTCCGCCGTCGCCGAGGCGGCAGATGCGAGAAAAGATGAATTCGCCAGTCAGGTGTCGGTTCAGGATGCATAGTACCGGAGACACTGGGAACCGATGCTGGAGAAGAATTCATATATTGTCTTCCGGATCGTGTCACAACTCCAAGCCAATGCGCTATCCGCTAATACTGAATAAGGTTTTGCTATTGCAGTAGTCGGGTAGACTATGCAAGTAAAACGGAAGGGAGCCCCTGGGACCAACTACCTACCTCGCTGTGCGACGCAGCTGGTAGATCTGGTTAAGGCTTCCTATGGAACTCTGCCGATTCGCCCTTTATAATAGCGCAATCAAGTACAAAGTCAAGCGATATTTTTTAAATGTCTTAAAAAACTCCCGACTCCAGGTAGCTGCTGTCGTACTACTATGAGATGCCATAGCTTCTTATCTCAACTTTGATACAATTGTACTGAATGCCGGTAGTTATACGAATATGTTTAGTAGCCTTGGATTCGTCAAGGTCTGTTTTACCTTCATAACGAATTGTATGTGTTCTGAACAGTTATGACCTGAACAGCGTTAAGATACTGTAAATCAAACACATAGAGGTTTCATATCTTTCGCTTGACAAGGTGGGGCATGACATCTATATTGTATTTGTATACGGAGCGTGAGATGCGCCCTGGTTAGTTTGGGCTTCTGTACTAGGACTATGAATTGGGGCACGGTAACCTGTTTCAGGGGAAGGTCCACGAGTGAGTTGTCAGTTCACAGTTCACCGTTTTCTGCTGATCCCTCTCAATAGGTTGAGAGCGAATGAGGGGGGAATACTGCAGCTCCTCCCCGGAATCTGTCAGTATGCATTACTAAGTGAACTGGCGTCCTCGCCTGGGCCTTCCCCCTGAGATGAACGGCCGAAGGGAGCCCATAAGACCTTGACGTCATTGCGGCGGAAGATGAAGGTCGGAGATGGCATGTGGGTTGTCTCTGGGCTCCCTCCACCGGAGGGCAAAGTGTGTCCCAAGTTTCAGGAATCGGTATTCTGAGGAGATCATAGATCGTCTTGGGGATAGCGAGCAAGGAGGAGGATAAGGATTCTGTGCGTGCAGAAGCAGAAGCCAATCCAAAAAAGGCCGCTGCCCGATATTTCAGGTGGATCTACTAGGAGGATTCACCATACAGTACATGTAAATCAAGGTATCAAGATCAAGCTTTTCGCATCGACGTGAGACATCTCTGCAAAAATGGGAGGGAGCTTGGCTTATAGGGGAAGATGTCGGACCCGCCACATGTATCAATTCCGCGTTTTTACCTGCCCCTTAGTTGGGAGCGAAAGAGGGGGGAGCATCGCTACTAATTCGCAGGCACATCCCTCACTGCGAATCGGACCCAACTGTCGCTTATAACTCTGGCATCTTCCCCTCTGTTCAAAAAAGGAACAGGGAGACCGGAGAAGATACAACCTTAGAGGCGGTTATAAGGATCGTTCCTTGAACTTCAGGTTTGTCTGGGCTCCCTTTTTGGCAACTTGAGTATGCCCTGCGTTGGAAACAGGTTTGAGCCGGGGAGGCGGGATGTTCAAGAAGCAGGCTGAATATCGAGAAAGGATGGTGAAGGTACTGAGGCAGGCCAAGGATGGCAGTACCGAAGCCATGGAGGAACTGTACAGGAGATATCACATAAATCAGATGATGATTGATGGCGAGCTGGTCAACTTGAAGCAGAGGTTTTTGGAATCTCCGAGCGGATCCTAATAAAGGCAAGGAAGCGGGGCGCTCCGGCCGACGCCACTTCATGGTGCTGCTCAGCCTTGCCGTAGCTGCAGATAACCAACAGGAGGGGGAAATCGAATGGAACAAGAGAAGCGTCGTTTCGGCACGGACCGAAGATCCGGGATAGATCGCAGGAAGGCCGATGATCCGAACTACAAAGGACCAGAACGCAGAAGTAGCCCAGACAGGAGATCTGGAATAGACAGGAGAAATTCCGGTCAGAAGCGATGAGGAAGGCACAAACCAGACGGGGAAGCTGGGCGTCTGGTAAACGAGCGTTTCTGAAACGATGTTGAAAGAATAATAGTTTGTGTTTGGGGGAGACTCAGACCTCACAGGGCTATAGCTAAGGCCCGTTCCCCAGAAGACCAGCAGGGATTAGTCTGATCTCCCCCTGAGACCCAGAGTTTCGTTCAGCCCCCTCTCTGCGAGATGGCGTCCGATAAAGGTATATAGAGATTCTTGTGACTTTAGGGTGATGGCCGGGGACACCCACCGCCTACCCCATTCTTGCCAGAGTCAAGGGACCTCACTCAGAATTTGAAAGGAACACTATCTCCCTGGCGAGAACCACCGACCCCCCAGGCCCCTTATCTATGTCGAGTAGGAAGGTCAAGGAAGAGATGTCGTCAGCAAAATGAATGCGTTTTTGTATATAGGCGTGATCGCCCGTGCGCGAAGGTCGCCTTTTGCTCAGGCTGAGGGATCATTGACATCGGTGTTCTGTCGATTTCTCCATCTATTCTCGCAAAGGAGGCGTATCTGAAGTACACACCGGGATTTCTTGTAAGCCTCGCTGGCCACGGACACCAGGGTTTTCCTCATTCTCTAATGGTCGGAGTTATTCGTGAGAGGAAACTACACATGTGCATCGTATGTCGGGATCGTGCTGAGCATTCTCTTAGTTCTATTGGCACCCAACGACAGTTAGGTCTCTGCTGAGGCCCCACACAGCAACACGAAAGGTCTTCCACAAAAAGGACCGTATCTCTCGTGTGCAACTGAGAATTCCATCGTTGTGAGCTGGCGCACGGCGACCTTAGACAGTTCGACAGTTGAATATGGTCTTACCATCGAATATGGAAATCAGGCAAAAGACAGAGCTCTGAAAACCGCGCACAGTCTAACCCTGAGCGGTCTTCTTTCTAACGCTGTCTATCATTATCGAGTCCTATTCGAAGGCAGCCAGACCCCAGATTATAACTTCAGGACATCCGTACCTGTCGACACCACATTCCAGTTTGTCGTCTACGGCGATACAAGAACTCAGCCTGACAGCCATCTGGCTGTTGTGAATCAAATCGTTGAGCTTGATCCTTACTTCGTCCTTCACACCGGTGATGTTGTAGCGAATGGCTTCAGCGAAAGCGACTGGGCCGTTTATTTCGCCACCGTGTGTTCCAGCGCTACCTGCGCACAGGAAATCCCCTTCTACTATGCCATAGGGAACCATGAAAGGGAAAGCCCTCTCTATTACGACTATCTTTATCTGCCCCATAACAACCCTGACAGCACCGAATCTTATTACTCCTTTGACTATGGCAATTCACATTTTGTCAGTTTGGATACTGAGATACCTTACGGGCCTGGAAGTGCTCAATACGAGTGGTTGAGAGCTGAACTTCGTTGGTCCTATGGCAGATCTTTTGTGTTCGTCTTTATGCACCAGCATCCCTACTGTGCTGGTGGCCATGATAGCAACATACCTTTGAGGAATGCGCTCTGTCCGCTCTTCGAGGACTATCAGGTGGACATGGTCTTCAGCGGACACACTCATTTCTACCAGAGGAACGGTCCAATCAACGGGGTAACTTACATAATTACAGGCGGCGGCGGTGCACCCCTGCATACGCCCGCAGAGAGCACCTGGACGCAGTACGCAGAGGAATCCCATCACTGCGTTCACTTAACTGTGAGGGCCGATTCCTTGAGGTTTGAGATGTTTCGCAGTGATGGAAGCATCGGAGACTCCGTCACCTACCCAGCCCTGCAGAAGATGTTTATCTGCGGCGACGCTAACAGCAACGGAGCGGTCCGACTTGGTGATGTGATTTACGTGATCAACTACTTATTCCGCGGTGGACCTGCTCCCGAACCATCTTGGGTTGGGGACGCCAATTGCGACTGGTTCATTGACCTCGCAGACGTGGTTGCCCTGCTCAACTACCTCTTCGAGGGCGGGGCGCTTCCAGGTTGTCCATAGAAATCGACATTCAGTCCTGACAGATTTGGCCGAAGCTCGTCCGAGATTCAGCTATTTTCCTTCTTAGTCCAAACCAGCCCACCCGACAAGTAGGCCCACCGGATGCAGAGCGGAGGCATCTCAGACCTTTTGACTATCAACATAGTGAATGAAAAGGAGATACTCCGAATGTTTGATTTTTCTCCACAACTATCTCAAACAGTTGTATGCTGTCTGGCGTACAAAAAGCAGGAGGTGAGACGGGAATGGAGAGAAGGAGCTTTGGCGCCGAGATAGCGCGCCTGCGCAAGGAGAAAGGATATACCATAAGGGAGTTTGCGAAGAAGGTGATAAAGGAAGATGGGGAACCGATGTCTGCGTCCTACCTATGTGATATTGAGCAAAGACGAAAGAAACCACCGGCTGTGGAGGTAATTCGCAGGATGGCCAGGGAGTTGGGGGCAGATTTTGATAGGCTGATGGATTTGGCGAAGAGAACTCCACCGGACATTAAGGAGATCCTTCACGGTAATCAGAGAGTCAGAAGAATGCTGAGAAAGGCGAAACAGGCCGGTTTCGAAAATTGGAAGGAGGTGGAGAAACTAATCGAGAACCGGACAAAGAGTTCAAGAGATAAGAGAGAGGCTTAGACACACGAACGGGAGAAGGAGGAAAATGAAGACGTGAAGATCATCAAAGACAAAACCGGCCACTTTGGCCGTGGGTTGTGGTATGAGGAGGGCGAGATCGAAGGGATAGCGGAAAGGCATCGTCAAGACTGTCTTCGCTTGGCAAATGAACCTGACAGCCCTGCACTGGATGTAGACAAGTTCGTTGAGATTTACCTTCCAAGAGCACTAAACACCGAGATCATTCTGGACCCTTACATGGATCTACAAAGCGTTGAAGGTCCAGACGTTCTGGGAGCGACTCACTTTGACCCCGATTGTCTCAAGATTCAGATCGACAGGAGAGTGACTGAAGAGGCGGAGAGGTCCGATCAGTGGGGCCGGTATAACGCCACCGCCACCCACGAAGCAGGTCACTGCATCCTTCACCCGATGATTTTCCAGTGTGATCCGAATCAGCAGGTCTTGTTCCGCCCTAATACACTGAACAAGATATCGTGCCTTAAGAGAACGATAGAAGATCGCTACTCGGGGGAGTGGTGGGAGTATCAGGCAAATCAGATGATGGCAAATCTCCTTATGCCCAAGAAACTGTTTTTGGCTTATTTCGAAATGGAGAGAAACGCATACGGAGTGCAAAGCAACGGTGAATTAGTTCAGGACGAGCACTTGTTTGGTGCGGTCGTAGGGTACCTTGCAAGGACTTTTCAAGTATCCAAGCAGGCAGTCAAGTATCGCTTAGGTGAGTTGAATCAAATCCCGCATCCAGAACAAGAGGACATGCTCAAAGACAATGGTTTTGTGAGCTTTGGAGATATTCTTTCGGGAAAGGGGTGAAGTAATTGTTTTTTTGCCCAGGCCGTACGCCATTCGGCGTATCTTTTTGCGCCGACCAATCATCACCTAACAGTCCGAACAGAGGTAAAGTCGTTGGAGTGGCTATTCGATTTCATTAGGGACCTCAGCAACAAAAAGTTCACTGGCAACCTGAGGATTAACTTCTCCAAGGGTGGCATAACCAACCTGAACAAAGACGAGAGCATAAAGCCCCCCAAAGAGGAAGTTGAGAAATAGGCAGTCAAGGGACACTCGTAAAGCACGAAGCCCGCTTTGATCCGCCCTGTGCGGATGGCGGGCTTCTATCTTTTCCGCAACCAACACATCTGAAATGGAGCCTAGGGCTGAGCTGATCGCGAAGACGATGGGAAGCTGGCAACCTCTCGCGAGGCAGAACTGGCCGAGTATGACGTAAGACAGACACATAAAAACCCCACTGACCAGCTCTGGTAGTTGCGGGAATTGGACCAAATAGATGAAAAGGTACACAAGAAAGCACAATCCCCGTCTGGTAAGGCTCAGGCGCTCTTACACCTTTGCCGAAGTCGCCGAGGTGTATGGAGTTCGCATCCGGACCGTCCAGAGCTGGAGAAAACAGGGTCTTGAGGTTCTCGACACCAGCTCCAAACCGCATCTCGTGCTCGGTTTGCACCTAAGGCGCTTCTTGAAGGAGAAGAACAACCGACGAAAACATACACTCAAACCGGGCGAGTTTTTTTGTCCGAGATGCAGAACACCTCGAAAGAGTCTACAACACCGGATCTCGATTCAGATTACAGACAAGAACCTTGGCAGGTATCGATTGGCGATCATTAGAGGAATCTGTGAGGTCTGCGACTGCAGATTGTCCCGTTTCTCTTCGGACAGAAAGATCAGTGAATTCGGGAATGTCGGACTGTGCATAACGGAACATAAGGCGACTCTAGTTGGGAGTGGAGATAGCTTCGTTAACACTGACTTACGAAGGGGTGAGAATGGTGAAAGCTAACATCAAAAACGAGAGGGTAAAGCGAAGGTTTTTCACCCGGCTCAAAGAAGCGGAGGGGCTTTGTTATTCGACCATCAACGGAATTGAAAAGGCCATTTTGCTCTATGAGGATTTCACAAATCATGCTGATCTCGCCAGCTTCAATCCGGACAAGGCCATAGGCTTCAAGAATTGGCTCGCGAGAAGGGAATCTGGAGGCAAACAGATTTCCCTTACCACAATTCACTCATACCTCCGCAGTCTGAGGAAGTTCTTCTTTTGGCTCTCCTTGCAGCCGGGATACAGGAGCAGGATCACGCCAGACATCGTGGGCTATCTGAAAATGTCGGAAAAAGACGAGCGGATTGCCACTCAATACGTCCCGAGACAGTATCCTCCTCTGGAGTATGTCATCAAACTGGCCGGATTGATCGAAATTAATTCGGAAATCGACCTGAGGGATAGGGCCCTCATATCCTTCACTTTACTCAGCGGAATGAGAGACAAAGCAATAGTCACCTTGCCACTTGGCTGCTTCAACGAGGAGAATCTGACCATCAGTCAGAATCCGAGGCAAGGAGTACAAACGAAATTCTCTAAGTACATACCGTCCACGCTGTTTGGATTCAACGAAAAACTGGTCGGCTATGTGGTGGAATGGGTAAGGCATCTCAAAAGCAAGAGCTTTGGCTCGCAGGACCCTCTCTTTCCTCGTTCAAAGACCGGACATGGAGAGGGCAATCTAAGCTTTGAACCAGCTACCGAGGTGGAGCCGAAATACTGGCGGAGCACGGGTCGAATTAGGGAGGTCTTCAAAACACGCTCTCAGGAAGCCGGGTTACCGTACTACCCACCGCACACTTTCAGGCATACTGCCATCGATTTGGCTTTGCGACACAGCAAGACGGGTGAACAGATTAAGGCGATTAGCCAGAACTTCGGGCACGAGCACGTTGCTACGACTCTGTGCTCGTACGCCAGCTACGGACCTCAGAGACTAACGGAGATACTGAAAGGCATGGATTTTTCTGGCAAACCCCCTCGGAGCACGGACGAGAAGCTTGACGAGATAATAGAAAGACTGACGAAGGAGCGTGTCAATTCTAATTGACGGTATGACCCTGAAGAGGGGGCGCCATAGCAAGGCAAGCACAACAATGAAACCGCCGCTCCATGAATTGGAGAGGCTTCCGCAGAGTGAAGATCCGAAACGAGAGGTGCTTGGAGTGGGAGGACCGCTGGAGACGCAAGACAGATTTCGGAAGTCGTAAGAAGAGGCTCGACAATATCCTATGGCCTGGTTTACCAAGAAAGAAGCGGCGAGATACTTGAGCGTCTGCGAGAGCACGATTGACAATATGGAGAGCGCCGGACTACTCTGCCCGAAAAGGCCTTACTTAAAACCGGGCGCAAGAAGGGCAATCGTGCGGTACAGGCAGGAGAACCTGGACGCGCTCTTTGAGAAGAGGGAAAGAGGTCGACCGAGGCAGACAGAGGAATTAGATAAAAAGAAAGAGGGGACATACGATTTTGCTTGACAATTCGTGCCGCAGGAACTATGTTAATAGTGCGAAGATGGCTACGGGCTTTTTGTATCTGGACACGTCGAATCCTGCCCGTCAGTGCGTCTTTCCAACCGTAGCTGTCTTCGCAAACAGAGACGATCAAAGATGGCTGACGGGCTTTTTGGTTTCAAAAGCCTGATCGGAAAGGAGGTGAAAAAGAGATGAGAGTTTTCAAACGGGGAAAGAGATGGTATGCGGATTACACGGTCGGCGGCAAGCGGAAGATGAAGTCCTTCGGGCCGCACAAGAAGATGGCGGAATTGTTCCTTAAGGACATGGAACTCAGGGGACTACGAGGAGAGCTTCGGATAGTGGAGGAGAAAGTCACGGTCTCTGATTTCTTCGAGCGCTACATCGGCTATTGCAGGGCTAACAAGGCGACTTATACGGCGCTGGTTGATACGAGAAGAATAGGAACTTGGGAGCGCCATCTGAAAGCTTGTGGGGTTTTCAAACTGAGCGACATCACACCTATCGTAGTGGAGGGTTTCAAATCTGAAATCCTGGGTAGGGGAGACAGTCCTACCACATTCAACAGGTATCTTGAACTCCTGAAGGCTGCGTTGAACAAGGCAGTGGAATGGGAGTTACTCCGAGAGAACCGGCTGAGCAGGTTCAAGAAGCTAAGATCGGATCGTACCCGTCAGATTAGATTCTTGACCCGGGAGGAAATCCAGGCGGTCCTCGCAGAGGCTGATGAGTTCATGCGACGGGTGCTGCTGATCCTGCTATACACCGGACTGCGTCGGTCTGAGTTCGTCTACCTCGAATGGAAGGATATTGATTTCGACAACGGACTCATTCATGTGCAGTCCAAGCTCGAGTTCGGATTTCATCCCAAGAGCTACAAGCCACGATCGATACCGATGTGCAAGGAGCTCCGGTCCGTGCTCATGGATATGCCGCAGGCTGGTCGATTTGTCTTTGACAACGGACGCAACGAACCCCTTTATCACCCTATCTATTACTACAAGCAGCTGGTCAAGGTCTATGAGCGAGCCGGGATTGAAGGGGCCAACCTGCACACTCTCCGCCATACCTTCGCAAGCCACCTCATTATGCAAGGAGTTGATCCGAGGACAGTGCAGGAGTACCTTGGGCACTCCACCATCCAGGTCACCGAAAAATATTCCCACCTTTCCAAAAGCCACAAGCGGGAAGCCATAAAAGTCCTGGGTTTCATCGCGGACGATGAAACAAAACTGAAACAAATGGCTGGTGCTGAGAAAGGAAGTGTCGACGGAACAGGAGGTTAAAAAAAGCGGGAAACGGGATTCGAACCCGCGACATTCACCTTGGCAAGGTGA
>CAZWAO010000013.1:0-22920 GCA_964631815.1 uncultured Ignavibacteria bacterium
TCTCACCCACCTGCCTTCACCTCCCTTGAGGCCGAACTATCAATATACGAACCTTGGCCTAACTGGGCAAGGACTAGTTTGCGGATTTTATCCGGGGCAACTTCCCTCCTGGAACCTCTCGCCTGAGCTCCCAAGACATTAGGGGTGGGTTCAAAAAACTTCGCCAACCGGAGGCGGCGGTTTCTTGGCTGACTGGCTTCCTGGCTCGCTCACCTCGATAAGGGCCAGGGAGAAGACCGGTCATAATAGGAGTTGGGAGCCGTGGCTGCTGACCTCCCCGTAGGGGAGAAAGATGAATTCCCTCTCCCCACTGGGGAGAGGGATACAAGGTGAGGGGGAAAATCGGAAAGACAAGTATCTTGGCTCCCGCCACTCAGTTCCTGCCTGTTACTTCGAGATCGAAGAGAAACATGCAAAGAAGGCCGTATTCTGCCGATTTTGCTCAACTTTTGTTCCTGGGGAATGTATATTATTATAGAGAGTCAACCCGAGACCACAGGTCAAACTTGTTCGAAGTCGCCAAGCTCAGGATAAAAGAAAAAGCCATCTTGGTCGGAGTCAAGCTTCCCTCGGCCAGTCGCTTTGCCGTGGAGGAGTCCCTGGACGAGCTTGCGCTTTTGACCGAAACCGCGGGGGGCGAGGTCTTGGATACCGTAGTTCAGGAGCGCCAGAGCCTCAATCCCACCTATTTCATCGGAAAAGGCAAGACCCACCAGATTGGAGACCTATCACAAAGACTGGGCGCCAACATCATCATCTTCGACGACGATCTCACGCCCGCTCAGGCGTACAACCTGGAAAAGGCGCTGGACGTGAAGGTGATAGACCGAAGCTGGCTCATTCTGGACATATTCGCCAAAAGGGCCAAGTCCAAGGAAGCCAAGGTGCAGGTGGAGCTGGCCCAGCTTAAGTACCTGCTTCCCAGGCTTACCCGCGGATGGACTCACCTGTCGCGTCAATGGGGGGGAATCGGCACCAAGGGACCCGGCGAAACCCAGTTGGAGATGGACAGAAGAAGGGTCAACCGGAAGATCCAGGAGTTGGAGAAGAGTCTTCTGAAGATAGATAAAGAGAGAACCACCCAAAGGAAGAAAAGAGAGGAAGTTTTTAAGGTTACCCTGGTGGGATACACCAACGTGGGCAAATCCACGCTTTTCAATCAACTCACCTCTTCCTCGGTTTTCGTGGAGGAAAAGCTTTTCGCCACTTTAGACTCCACCACCCGCCTATTGAGGGTCTCCCAAAACGGAAAACCGGCGGACGGCACCCGAGTGGTTATCACCGATACGGTGGGTTTCATCAGAAAACTGCCTCACCATCTGGTAGCATCCTTCAAGTCGACTTTGGACGAGGTTAGGCTGGCCGATCTTCTGCTGCACGTGGTGGACATCAGTCATCCCGATTATCAGCAGCACATCGCCAAGGTGAATCAGGTTCTGTCGGAACTAGGCGCTTTGGACAGACCCACCCTGATGATCTTCAATAAGATCGACAAGCTCCCTCCTACTTACGCTCTCAGCCTTTCGCCCCGATCCGATCAGGAAGAGGGTCGGATGTTCGTCTCCGCTAAGGCCGATATCGGCGTGGCCGAGCTGGCCCAGCGGATTACCGGCTTTGCCAAAGGCGACCGGACCGAAGCATGGCTTTTTCTCGACAACGGCCGCTCGAATCTGCTTCCCAGGGTTTACAAGACAGGGGTGGTTACCGAAAGCAGGTTCGAGAAAAACGGCATCCGCTTGAAAATAAGAGGCAAAAGAGAGGACCTGCAGAGGTTGAGGAAGCTTGACGGCGGGCTGAAACTGCAGTTCTTGGCCTCCTGATATTCCTGCCAACAGCTGATTCGTTTTTCATCGCATCCCGAAATTCAGTTATTAGAGGAAACAGTCGCTTCATCGCGGTTGACGAGCTTCTCCGGGTCGGACCTTTTCTCCCAGAACGGCAAATGTGAAGTATCCGAGAGTCTAATCCAGTCAGGACATCGATCACTGCAAAACGCCTGCTCCCCGCATATCCTTTGGCTGTGAGGCATCACCTCCTGACTGGAATTTCTTCAAAAAAACAAGAGCCCCCCGTACGGGGGGCTCTTGAACTTTCCTAACCTGAGTTAGAAAGTTATTTGTTTTCCATCTGCTTCGGCGCTGGCGCCTTCTGAAGCGGTTGCTTGATGGTGGTGGGCTGACGAATCTCAGGCGTTGCCGCAGGCGGCATGCCTCCCTGATACAGGTATTGTAACAGGTACATCACGTCAGCGATGTCCACCATACCGTCGTGCGACGGATCGCAGTCGCCCATGCAGAGAGGATCGGGAGCGGGTCCGTTCTTCAAGATGTAGTTGATCAGGAAGACCGGGTCTGCCAGCTCGATCAAGCAGGCAGGAGCCGTCACGTCTCCTCTGCCGGGATACATGCTCACCTCAACACCCACCACAGGCTCGTCCGGATCGTTGGATGTAATGGTCATGAAGCAGGTGAGGGTTTCTTCCGCGCACTCGGTGAAAGCACTGCCGTCGAAGGTCAGCGTCAGGTACTCGAAGCTCTCCGGATCCATAACGCCGGATTCGGGAGTCACGGTAAACGCACATCCGCCGCCCAAGAGCCAATCCATGACGTTGGCCATGAACTGGGACCTGTAGCTGGGGGAGCCGTCGACCAGACCGGCGAACTCCAGAGTGCTGAAGAGCACCTTGTAGGTTCCCGGATCGTACTGGATGGCCAGAGTGTTTCCCGAATAGTCGAACACGGTCAAAGCCGCCGACGATTGGGTGTACAGGTAGTCGGGCCACAGAGGCACGTCCGGGTTGTCGGTGAATCTGGCGGTCTCATATTGCAGACCCTCGGCCACCGAACCCGCACCGCCCGTGACGGTGAACGGATCGTTCACTGCGTCCTGGGTAACTGAGGCCAGATGCAGGTAGTCGTACGGGAACTGACCCGGCGAGAAGCTGCCCGCGCTGGGATAAGCGCTGTAGAGGTAATCCCCTGACGACAAGTACAGGCCTCCGCCTCCACTCAAATAGGTCCCCAGGTTGGCTTCGTCGTTCACGGTCAACACGTCCCGACCGTAGTAGCCCCAGGTCTCTCCGGTGAACCAGATGACCGCGGGATACTGCTGCAACGTAGCCAGGGGAGGTCCATCCGACAAGGGGTCGGTCCAGTCAACGACATAGTAGTCGTAGGCGTAGCCGCCGGCATCCAGAGCATCGATGTAGATGTCCTCGATGTCGTAGTAGGTTCCGCCGGGAAGTCCGCCGTCGTCGTCAACCAAAAGAATGTCTGCGGTCTTGCCCTTCTCGAACTGAATCAGCAGTCCTTGGGAGCCGCCGCCGACTAAGTTGACGTTGGACCTCTGTCCGGCTACCGCCTTGTACGCCTCGCTGGGAGTCAACTCCGGATTGACGCTGCCGGCCTTCTGGATGTCCTCCAGAGCCTGACGGATGTTGTTGCTGCCGCCGATGGCCGGCGGGTTGGCGCCGATGGATATCTCGAATCCGAGATGCCCGCCGCCCAAGTTGTCCATCCGCATGGGTATGGAGTACTCGCATCCGGGAATGACGCCGGCTGCACAGGAGGAAGCGATGGCGATGTCCGGATCCGGTCCTACGTGGACGTAAACCGGAACCGTGACCTCCAGATTGTTGAAGTCGTTGGTCTCGATGGTGATCTCGGCATAGTAATCACCGGCGATCATACCGCTGGCATCCACTCTGACCACCACGTCCTGCTCGCCGTCCGGAACCACGCTACCGGCATCCGGGAACTCCTCCAGCCAGGCCACAGGATCGGTCATGGAGAACATCAAGTCGCCCTCTCCACCCGGGTTGCTGATGTAGAGGTGCTCGTTGACGATCTCACCTTCCAGCATGTCCACCACCAAACTCTCGGGAGTCATGGCGAAGTTGGCGCCCAGAAGCGACAGCCGCACCGGCACGATGGTCTGACCCTTGTCCTCCGGCGCATTGTGGTCGATGATGATGTTGGCGAACCAGGTTCCGCCCGCAAGTTCCGTGGCGTCGAAGGTTACGTCAACGTCCGTGCTGTCATGCGGCGAGGTCATGCCGGAATCCGGCGAAACCACCAGCCAGTTGGCTCCGGCCGAGCCGGTCAGGATCATAGCCTGATCGTAGGCTCTGTCGGGAGTCGTGGATCCCTCTTGATACGAGTGGACATCTCCGGTCTTGGCGCTGGCCCACAGGAACCAGCCTTCTCCGGTATTCGACTTGCTCTGCACCGAGACCCAACCTTCGGTCAACTCCACAGCGGTGGGCAGTTCCGGAAGGTCGAAGAAATACATCTCGAAGCCCGAGAAGAGCTGACCGGTCGCCACGATCGTAGTCGGCAACACATCGGTGAAGCTGGCTACCAGCTCGGTCGGCGGAAGCGTAGGATCATCCGGAGGATCGGCATAGAAGGCTATGTCGAACTCCAGATCATTGGGATCGCCCGCATACCAAGAGACGCCGTCATTATACACGCAAAGTGCCCAGACGTCGATATCCGTGATCTGCTCGCTCAGACCCCAGAAATCCTCATACATCTTGTACCCGGCCGTCGCATCAGAGGTTGCCATGCTCCAGGAATCCTCCGGATCATGGGGAAGCTGCACGAACAGCGTGTCCTCGCCCTTGACCCAGATGGGGCTGCCTTCCGGTGCGGAACCACCCGTGCCCCTGCTTAGGTATGCCGGGTTGCTCCTATCCACCAGAGGATCGTCGGCCTCGGATTGAGGACCGGAATAAGGGGCA
Organism: uncultured Ignavibacteria bacterium; assembly: GCA_964631815.1. GTDB lineage: Bacteria > Zixibacteria > MSB-5A5 > MSB-5A5 > SM1-73 > SM23-73-3. The sequence continues at coordinate 4,742 of CAZWAO010000013.1, forward strand.
CCCAACGGAGTCACGTCTTCAACCGTGATCTCCCACGCCAGAGTGCCGTCTCCCTCGTTGACGATCCACAGGGTGCTGTCCTTGGTGGTGCCGGGGAACATCTCGACTAAGAAGGCCTCCGGATTCACCCGGATCACCGGGTCCGGACCAACGTGGACGTATACCTTGACCGTGTCATAGGTCTCGTCGTAGTCGTTGGTATGGACGTATATCTCGGCGAAGTAGTCTCCCGGGATCAGCTGGTTTCCGTCCACTGTGACGATCACGTCCTCCTGGTCGTCAATGGCCACGCTGCCGGAAGAGGGAGCCTCGCCCAGCCAGGCCGCGTCGTCGCTCAGCTCGAAGGTCAGGGGAGCCAGGCCGCCCAGATTGCCGATGTACATGTGCACGTCGGTGTACTGGCCTTCCAGGGCGCTGATGATCAAGCTCTCCGGATCAACCGAGTACTCGGGACCCAAGACCAGCATATGCACGGGTACTAAAGTCTGGCCTTTGGCTTCGGGCACGTTGTGGTTGATGACGATGTTTCCGAACTTCTCGCCGCCCAGGATATTGGTGGCGTCGAAGCGGACGTCAAGGTCGGTATAGGTGGACGGATCGACCACACCCTCTTCGGGATTGACCGTCAACCAGCCGCCTCCGTAAGAGTTCAGCTCGATGTCATCCACAAACCACACATACCACAAACCGTCGTTATCCGGCGGATCTTCGGCATGGAAGGCTATGTTGACCGTCTGTCCGGAGTAAGCGGAGAGATCGATGGTATACGGATCCTGGAAAGTGTTCCAGCCGGTATCCGGCAAAGTGAACGCGGACAGGTCGAATACCTCGTCCCAATTGCTGCCTCCGTCGGTGGAAACCTTCACCCAGTAGTGGTCGCCGTAAGTTGATCCCTTGTATCCATACGTCCAGAAGGTCAGGGAGCAGGTTCCGGCAATGCCCACCGGCGGGGTGATCAGCCACTCGTCTTGGTGGCCGTAATCCCACCACAGACCGGCCGAGTAAGCGCCCGAATGGACGTAGTAATCGCTCTGCGTCCAGTAGCTGGGAGTGGGCTGGCCGGTTCCGGTATGGGTCTGAATCACAGACCATCCGCTGGGAGGCCAACCGTCCTCGAAGCCCTCGCTTAGGCTTTGCTTGATTCCGGTATCTTCCGTCTCGATGTCAAACACCAGGTGTCCGGTTCCGTCGTTGGTCAGCCTCAGGGTGGAATCCTTGTAAGTTCCCGCGTACACTTCCACGTAGAAGCTGTCCGGATCGACTGCAATTTCGGGATCCGGTCCCACGTGCAGGTACACGTAGTAGTCGACTGACGGATAGAGATCCGGGTCGTTGTTGTTGAGAGTCAACACCGCCACGTAATCGCCGGCATACAGGCTGGTGCAGTCGATGGTTAGATCCACGGCTGTGGCCGGGTCGCCGGAGGCTATGGTGCCGGACGAAGGAGAGGCGGAAAGCCAGTCCGCGTCCTCGTCTATGCTCCACAGCAAGTCTCCGGGGCCATCGTTGCCGATGTTCATGGTCTCGTGATGCACCACGCCCTCGGTCCCGGTGGTAACTATGCTGTCCGGGCTGACGGTCATATCCGGAGCCAGAACGGTCATGTGTGCCGGAACGGTATCGGCCGGGTTATCCGGGTCGTTTCCGGTGACGATGAATCTTCCGTAGAAGTCTCCGCTCAGGATGCCGGTGGCATCGAAGGTGACGTCCACGGTATCTTCCTCACCAACCGGCACAGAGCCCGACTGTGGATCGTAGACTATCCACGAGGGAGCGGCTGAGAACCTGATGGCCATGTTGTCGTGCACGTAGTTTGCGTTGTAAACCACTTGCAATCCATCGGTTCCGGTGCCGTTCTCGATACCTATGGTGGCCTCGTTCAGTCGAGCGCCGGTCATCGTCTTATACTGATAGATGATCTTGCCGCTGGGATAGAGGATGACCTCCATAGTATAGAGACAGTCGGTGCAGCTAAGCCTCTGCACCCCGTCATACTCGACGACCAACTTGCTGCCATCACTGTAGTAGTAAATGTGCCCGGCGTCTGGCGGATACAAGTCGTCCCAGAAAAGAGCCAGCAGGTTGTTGGGCTCACCGGTACTCGGGATGGTACTATTGGTATAGGCAGTGGCCGTACTGGTGAAGCTAACCCATCCGTTGGCGCAAATGCGGAACTGGGTGAAGTCGACGCCGTAGAACTCGAAGGTGAACCCAATATCAAACGGCCCCGCATTCTGATCATCCGTCAGATCCAGCAGAGTGGCTCCCGGTTCGCTGGATATCTCCACCCAGCTATAGGTGGGACCACCCGCCTCATCCGAATCGATCCAGCGGTAGCCGAATGCATCCGGTCCGCCCATCCCCTTGGTGGGAGTGACGCCGTGACGCGTATCCACTTGACCCTTCTCCGGCTCTTTTGTGCTCCACTTGGAGTCGGAGCCATAGCCGAAGGGTCTGCTGGCAGGTTCGCCTGCGAATTTGGCGCCGTCCTTGGCTGTCTCCTCGGTCTTGATCTCGTAGTCCAACTGCCCACTGCCGGTGTTGGTGACGTACATCTCGTCACCCAGCATACCGTCGCCGGGCACTTCGACTGCGAAGGAATCCGGGGATACGGCCATTCCGGGGATCATCCTCACCCAGATATGGATGGGTACCTCCACCGTATCCTCGTCCTGCTTCTCACCGGAGTTGGATATAACCCAGACAGTGTTGTAGTAGTCACCGTCCAGGCCGGTGGTGTTGAAGCTCAAGGTGAGGGTGTCCTGCTCGCCGCCCAGAGCCGAACCCGAGCTGGGGTCAACCGACATCCAGCCGACCGGGTTTTCAAGCTCTATGCTGTAATCCAACTCGCCTCCGCCCACGTTTCCGACGTACATGAAGACATCGAAGAAGCTGTCCGGGAAGGATTCTTCATAAACGCTGTCCGGACTGACCGCTATTTGCGTGGGGAAGTAAGGCCCGGTCACATCGTCGATGGCCACAGCCAGCTTATCGTAAGCCGGATAATGGAAAGCGATGTAAATGTCCAGGCCGTCATAGGCCGAGAGGTCAACTATCCTCTGAGCCCAGTCCGTGGAGTTTCCGATGGCCTGATCGACAATTACATAAGAACTGGTATCCGAAACGTCCGGGCTGGTCGAGACTCTAACGTAGAGGGTCTCGGTATAGGAAGTCGATCCTGCGCGCCACCAGTACGTGAGTTCGTCCCCGTCTACGGCTTTCAATCTGGGAGTGATCAGCCAGTCATTGTTGGGCAGATCGTAGGTAATGCGCGCGCAAGCGGGAGAACTGTAATAGTAGCTGGTGTATCTTACCCAGGCATCATCCGCCGTTGTATAGAAATTGTACACTGTCCATCCCGGAGGCGGGAAGGTTGTTCCGGTGAAAGACTCAGCCAGTCCGCCGGCTCGGTATACGTTGACCAACTGCGACAACGTATCGTTATCCGATATCTCGTCTCCAGCAAGCTCAGTCCAAATGGTAAACGTGTAAGCACCCAGAACCCCGGGAGCAACCCAGTCAGGATCGAACACTATCTGCTCGGTTTCACCGGGATCCAAATCCGAGGTCGTAACCTCCATATCCGTGTAGAGATAGCTCTCCGGACCCTCGATCTTCAAATAAACCGGGACACCGGCGGAGGTGGTCGCTCCACCTTGGTTCTGGACGGTAGCCTTGACGGTCGTGCTGGAACTGGTCTGAACCATTCCGGGAAGATCATCGATGGATATGGTCGCCATGTCGCCAGGCGGTACGTACTTGTGCGGCATCAGCACGTCGTCGAGGAAAAGATAGTAGTAGTCGGCCTGGCCAAAGTACCTGTGGAAGGCGATATAAATCTTGCCCTTATAGCCACTGAGATCGATCACGTCCTCGGCATAGGTAGTGCTGGTCACGTTCTGGTGATCGGCCAGTATAGTGGTGTAGGCTGAGGTATCCATCTGGTCGGGGGAGGTCGACAACCTGACATAGAAAGATGTCGGGTAGGAAACGCTCTCCGCCCTGTACCAGTAGCTCAACTGATCGCCAGCCTCCACTTCCATCTGGTAGGTGAACAACCAGGCGTTCTGCCCTCGGGCGTATGCTTTATAGCTGCCCGAATGTGCATTACCGCTGGTACGAGCCCAATCAGTGGCAACCGGACCGCTGGCCCAATCCTCAGGTGGAAACTGAGTATCCTCAAAACTCTGAAGTACATAACCAGCGGAATACACGGTGGCCGTCGTCATCACGCTATCGTTGTCAGGATTGCTGTCGTCGGCCAAGAAGGACTGAATCTTCAAAGTGAAGTCAGTGGCCTTAAGAGAGGGCGTCCAGCTGAAGCTCACCGTATCCTTCTCTCCTGCCAGCAAGGGTACATCCAGGGTGGCCTGTTCGCTTCCGTCCACGAAGAATTTCACGTCGCAGGCGCTTTCGTCTCCTCCCTTGTTCTCCACCTCGGCCTTGATGTCGTAAGTGCCGCCGTCCTCGAAGAAGCTGGGAAGATCGATGAACTGGTTCACCGCGTAATCGTGGGCCGCAGGCTCGTATACGCTCACATCGTCTAAATACAGATAGTACTCGTCGGTCGACTTGTACACAAAGGCGATGTACACGTCCTCGCCAACATAAGCGCCCAGGTTCACCTTCTGTTCCAGATAGGTGAGGTTGGTGAGCGTCCCAGCAAAGAGAACCGTGGTGAAACTGCTAATGTCGTCGGTGGTAGTGGAAAGTCTCACCTCCAGGCTCTCCGGAAAGCTGGCGCTGTATATCCGGTACCAGAATGACAGCACGTCGTTGGCACCAACCGAAGTCAACTGGGGCGTGATCATCCAGTCATCGCTCTCGCTTGACTCATAATGACAACCGGCAGCGTAGGTTCCCGTATGTGGATAAGTATACTGGGTCCACGTATAGCTGCCGCCGTCATTGTTGATCACCGTCCAGCCGGCGGGTGGAAAAGTTCCCTCAAAACTCTCGTTGAGGGATGCGCCCATAGCCATGGACGAGAACACCAAAAATGCCGTCGCAAGTAGTGCGGCGATTAAAAGTTTACTCATTTTGCTCTTTTGCATTGTATTTCCTCCTAAAGCACATTCACAGTTGCAGACTTGGTCATTCCTCAACTCCCCTCTAAAAGAGCTTTGCACTTGAAAAGAGCGCAAACAGTAGCAACTGTTCAGATTTTATGCTCGATAAGACCTCCTGACGATGATTTGATGGTTAATGGTTGCTCTCATTTCTTGTTTATCGGTTGCTGTGTATCAACGGCTTAAGGTAGAACTTCTGGAATGGATAAACAAAAAAGACAGACTCACCCGTGCCAGAAATCGTTAAATTTCTGTTAAGTCTGCCTTCTCGTTTCAGAAGGGATAAGTTTTGGTCCTACCCAATTACTTTGCTACTTTTGCTCTTTTCAAGTTCAATATAATCCATTCGGTTTTTTTGTCAATAGGAAAAGTGAACTTTTTCTAAGTTTTCTGTCTATAACGGAGTAAGCTAATCCTATTTACTGAACCAACCTTTGTCCACCGGAATAGTCGGGAAAACCCTTACGTTCGCATAGCGATTTTTCCGTTTCTCCCGCGGCCTGGTTTACGAGAACAAGATTTGCCTTGCTTGCCATCGGACCGGGCGCTAAATTGTCGGCGGAAGACGGTTTCCCGCTTGATGCGAACCCCTGTCTCTGCGAAGGCAAAAGTGGAGAATTCTCATCCCAAATTCAGGAACGATCTGATCGTCAGCCGGCAGGAGTTTGAGAGGACCACCTACTATGTGATCAAAGACCCGGTGACTCGCAGGTTCTTCCGGGTAAAGGAATTCGAGTATTTCATTGCCCGGTGTCTGGATGGAAATACGCCGCCCGAGCGGATTCCGGTGAAATTCCAGGAGCGTTTCGGCATCCGGCTTCCCCTCCCCACCTTGAATGCTTTCATCCGGCGGCTGGACAACCTGGGGTTTCTGGAAGGCCGGGCTTCCGACCGCGAACTGGTAAGACTGCAACACCGGAAAGGAACTTTTCCCGGAAACCTCCTTTTCATCAAGCTCAAGGGCTTCGATCCTGATCAGATTCTGAACAGGCTTCTTCGCCGGTCCCGATTCCTATTTACCCCATATTTTATCAGCGCTTCTCTGCTGTTGATTTTGCTGGCGGCTCTTATCACCGTGGGAAGCTGGGGAGATCTGGGATACAGCTTCACCGGGATCTTCCGAATAGCCACCATACTTCAGGTGTGGGTGGCCATATTCTTAGTGGTGCTCCTGCACGAGTTCGCCCACGGCCTGACCTGCAAATACTTCGGGGGAGAGGTTCACGAAATGGGCTTTTTGTTGCTTTATTTCCAGCCCTGCTTTTACTGCAACGTGAGCGACGCCTACCTCTTCCCGGAGAAATCCAAAAGGCTCTGGGTGACCTTTGCCGGAGCATACTGTCAGATCTTCGTGTGGGCTGTGGCCACCATTCTATGGAGGATCACGGCCTTGGACACGGGCTTAAACAGCTTCCTTTTCGTGGTGGTCATCACCTCGGGGATCACGGTTCTGTTCAATTTCAATCCCCTGATCAGGCTGGACGGGTACTATCTTCTGACCGACTATTTGGAGATTCCCAACCTTAGAAGGAAGGCCTTCCAGCACATCTCCCGGGGTCTCAAGAGAATACTGCTGGGGATTCGCGAAACCCCGGCCGGGATCACCCCCCGGGCCGGGAGGATATACGTATGGTACGGGATCCTGTCGCTGCTTTATTCCCTGATTTTGCTTTCCTTTATCGCCGTCAAGGTCGAGGGTTTTCTGGTAAGGCACATGGGCGGAGCAGGTTTTATCTTGTTTTTGATTTTGGTATTGCTTATAATTGGAAAACCGACTGCCAGGGGACTGGCGAGCCTATGGCGATCCCTGGTCGGACAAAAGGAGCGGCTATTGAAGCCCGGCAGGATCATCACATACTCCGGCGTAGTGGTTGTGCTGGTTCTGGTTTTGGTTTTGGTGAAGGCCCAGCTCAAGGTGGGCAGCTCCTGCCAGATGGAGGCGTTGGAGTATTTCGTTCTCAAGAGTGCGCCGGACGGAACCATCACCTCGGAGCTTTTTCAGGGGGGAGACGAAGAAAAGAAGGCGGTGAATCTCCTGCGGCTGTTCGCCGACGACTATACCAGCCTGAATCTCACCACTAAGGTCAAGCAAGGGGATCAGGTGCAGCCCGGAGACGTGGTGGCGGAGCTTTCCTCCCCCTCCTATCTTTCCGATCTGGCCCAGACCACCTCCGCCTTGAAGAAAGCGGAGGATTACTACCAATTGCTGCAGAAAGGCGCCCGGGAAGAAGCCGTCCAGCAGGCCAAAGATCAGGTGGCCCAGACACATAGTGAGCTTAAGCTCAAGGAAAAGGAGCTCTCCCGGCTGTCCGACCTGCACAAGAAGAGCCTGATCAGCAACCAGGAGTTGGAGACGGCTCAGACCGAAGTCTCCGTTCTGTCCAACCGGCTGAAGATAGCCCAAAACGAGTTGAAGATCATGCAGGACGGGGCCAGGCCCGAGGAGCTCTCCATGGCCCAGGCGGAGATAAACCAGCTTCAAGCCAAGGCCAAATTCTTGGAAGATCAGATCTCCGCCTCCCAAATCAAGAGCCCCATATCCGGCGTGGTCACCTCCATCAGCTCTGCCGGCAACCTGTTGAGCATCGCCAACCTGGATACCATGCTGGTTTCAATCCAGGTCTCGGAAAAGGACTTAGACGTCCTGAAGCTGGGGTTCCCGGTCAAGGTCAAGATCAGATCCTATCCCTTTCGGTCCTTCTGGGGCCGGGTCACTCGGATTTCGCAGATGGCGGAAGAACAGACGCCCGGCAGCATTTTCCCCGTTTGGTGCAAGATCCAAAACGGCGATGGTCTTCTCAAGCCGGGAATGACCGGATACGCCAAGGTTTATTGCGGCAAGCTGAGCTTGGCTTCGCTTCTGACCAGGAGGATCGTGCGCTATTTGAGGGTGGAGATTTGGTCGTGGTGGTAGCCGGTGGGAAGAGACCCGGGATTTGTGCCCGGGAAGCTGAGCAGGGCCGAAGGCGGAATAAAACCAACGGGTCACAGGTATCATTGTCAGGAGAAAGCGATGTTGCAGGAAAAGGAGAAAAAACTGATTACCGAGGTTTTCAAGGGCTTGAAAAATCCGGTGAAGCTGGTCAATTTCACCCAGGAGGTGGAGTGCCAGTTCTGCAAGGAGACCCGGGGGCTTTTGGCCGAGCTTGCCGGGCTGTCGGATCTGATCTCGTTGGAGGTATATGACTTTCAATCGGACAAGCAGAAGGCCGACGCCTATGGCGTGGATAAGATACCCGCCACTGTGGTTCAGGGAAAGAAGGACTACGGCGTAAGGTACTACGGCTTTCCCGGCGGCTACGAATTCGCCGCTTTGCTGGCGGATCTGGTGAACGTTTCCGTGGGCCAGACCGACCTTAAGCCCCAAACCCAAGAGGCCTTAAGCAAGATCGAGAAACCGGTGCATCTTCAGGTGCTTGTGAGTCCCACCTGCCCCTATTGTCCGGGGGCGGTGATCCTGGCGCACAAGTTCGCCATCCAAAGCGATCTGATCTCGGCGGACATGGTCGAGACCTCCGAGTTTCCGCATCTGGTGCAGAAATACCAGGTCATGGGCGTTCCCAAGACGGTGGTCAACGAGGAGTTCTCGCTGTTGGGTGCGGTCCCGGAGGAAAAATTGTTGGGGGAAATCACAAAAGCCGCGCACAAAGTCGTATAACAGTGAAGCATAAACCTCAAACTCTTTAGGATAAGGAGTAGAAGATGAAGTCCTTACGCGTTGTCTTGCTGGCGACGTTGCTGATACTGGTGGTTGGCTCTGTGTGGGGGGAGGACGTGGAAAAACCGCGCTTTCACTCCAGCACCTACAAGATGACGGCCAAGATTAATCTAAAAAACGAGTATCGGATGTACGACAGTGCAATAACCATACTCGAGGAGGGAGTCCGCTTTTATCCCGAGGATGCCGAGATGCACTTCCTGCTGGGAAAGGCCTATTCCTATCCCTCCACTAAGCATAGCTACCGCCGGATGGCGGAGCAGTTCGCCTCGGCCGAAAGCCTGGAAACCGCCCACGGAAAGAAGGACAAGTGGATGAAGGAACTTCAGGAGATCAAGAAGGAAAAGTGGCCCCAGATATTTAATGAGGGAGTGAATGCTCATAACCAGCAGGAGATAGACAAATCGCTGGATTTGTTCCTCACCTGCACCATTTTGGACCCCAAGGATTACCGCGCGTTTTTGAGGGCGGGGTACGCCTACGCCCTTAAGGGGGACAACCCGAATGCTGCAGTCTACATGGAGAAAGGGCTCAAGCTGGCGCCCGACAACCCGGATATGTTGAGGGGTTATGCCGATGTCTTGTTCTTTTCCGGTCGGGGACAGGAGGCGCTGACCGCCTACAAAAAGATCCTGGAGAAGAACCCGGACGACGTGGACGTGCTTAAGGACGTGGCCTCGATCTACAGCGCCTCCGGCGACTATGATCAGGCTCTCAGCTATCTGGAGAAAGCGGTCAAAGTCGATCCGGAATACAAGGACGGCCTTTTCAACGTGGGGGAGATCTACCGGCAGAGAATCAGCCGGACCCTTAATGACCTGGATTCGCTGAAAGACGAAAACGGAGAATACCGCAAGGATGAAAAGTCGGCCGCCAGAATAGAGGAATTGCTTAAAAACAAGAAGGAATATCTCGCCGCAGCAGAATCAGCCTATCAGGGCGTCCTCGAGATCGACACCAGCGACGTGGAGGCCATGGACCGCTTAGCCGAGCTCTACCAAGAGGGGGAGGACTTCGACCAGGCGTTGACCATGCTTCGAATGGTGGTGGAGAGGGACAGCGCAAACTGCAAGGCCTGGCAGCAGTTGGCGTTCATCTATGCCAAGCGCAACATGGGCGATGAAGCCAAAGAGGCCTATCAAAAAGCCCAGGATTGTATAGCGGCCCAGAAATAAAAGAATCTGCTCCTTGCGGCATGGCCGCAGGAGACACAAATCCTAAGGCAAGATCCGACAATTGGTGAGCGGGAGAGGAAGCCTAAGCTTTCTCCCCCGCTTTTTTTATCCGTCTGGACCCAGGTGGAGACTCATCTCATGCCGCCGCCAGCCGCCGGGATTTCTCTCACGACCGAAGTCCTCGTAATGTAGATTCGGAGGTATATAGGTAACGTCGGTATGCTTTCCATGTACCCGCCTGCAGCAAGTGTGAAGTCCCTTGCATACGGAGCATTCGCTGTTTGGTCAAGCCCCGCTTCCACCGGGCCGGAGAAATCCGGCAGGCACAATTGCTCCAATTCCTGATGTCTGATATCCTATTGGCTGACAATCGCTTCAAAAGGAATAGCGGAGGGCCTCCGATCCGAGGCGACACTTGATCAAAGCTATCCTGGTCTAATACTAACAGGGCGTTCAGCGGCATGTATTTTGCTTTTTTCGCATAACAGAAAAAGGAGGTATGGCGATCGACTGACTGATAAGGAGGAGTAAATGCAGTGCTACTTCTACGGTGTGGCGCGAAATGAGAACTGCGAAAACAAAGATGGCGGCGTGGTCTGTTTTTCCATACCCGATCTGGGAATCGTTTTCAGGGCTGCATTCAAGGGAACTCCGGTGGAATGCGAATATGCCAGCCTTCTGGCGCTTCTGGAGTTCATCGAGATCAACCCCCATCTGTTTCAGAACAAAACCGTGCAGATATTCGGAGATAGTTTCGTGGTAATAAACCAGGTGAACCTTCAGATGGTGTGCAACAAGGACTTGGAGGCTTACAGAAACATGGCCTTGGTCTATAAAAAGAAGATACCTTATAGCTTGAATTGGATACCCAAAAAGGAAAATCCTGCTCAGAATGAGTTTGCTATAAATTAGAAAATCCTCCTTCATCCCCTTCTGCCGGAAAGAGCCTCCACCGTCCCCCGGAGGCTCTTTTCTATTGACAGCTAACCCCTTTGGCCCTAACTTGGAACGCGAGGTTCGCAAGGCCGAAATCGGTCTGCGGTCGTAAGTCTTCCATCCAAACGCGGGAAGAAAGTGGCACAGAAGCTGGATTACCGCGCGTTTCAGAGCACGCTCAAAGCCCTTTCCCGAGATCCTTCCGGGCCGCTGGGCAAACTCTATCATTTCACCGGCGATGAGGATTTCCTGAAACAGGAGGTTCTGAAATCGCTGGTTTCCGTTCTGGTTCCGCCCGAGCTGAAGAGTTTCAACCTGGACCTGCTTTACGGGACCGAAACCAGCGCGGATCAGATCATAGATCGGGCCTCCACCGTGCCGGTCAACGCCGAAAGGCGCCTGGTGGTGGTCTTTGATCTCCACAAGCTCTCGCCTTTCTCCAAGGATATGCTGCTGGTTTTTTTGCCCAAGCTTCCCGACTCGACCTGCCTGATCCTCTTTTCTCCCAGGATATCCAAGCCCACGAAATTCCACAAGGAGTTGGGTGAACTTGCCGTCACGGTGGAGTTCGACAAGTTGTTTGAGAATCGCGTGCCGGCCTGGGTTTCGGAGCGGGTGAGGGAACGAGGCAGAAGGATAGACCGGGAAGGGATAACCGCGCTCATCGACGCGGCGGGGACCGATCTGGGGGATCTGGCTTCCGAGATCGATAAGTTGATAATCTACTTAGGCGACAGGGAGACCATCACGGCAGCGGACGTGCGGGCTGCTGCCGGTATGTCCCGAAGCCACAACGTGTTCCAGCTGATCGACTTCATCGGTGAAAGAAACTGCTCCCGATCGCTTTTGGTATTAAACGAGCTGCTCCTATCCGGGGAGAAGCCCGGTGGGATGATCTTCTGGCTTACCAATCATTTGGAGAGACTGGCTTTCACCAAGGAGTTCCGGCCAGGTTCCGGCAGATCCTTGGCTTCCTTTCTGAGACTTCCCCCTTATCTGGCTTCCAAGTATCAAAGGCAGGCTCCGAATTTCACCGTTGAAGCTTTGGAGAAAGGCCTGCAACTGCTGTATCAAGCCGACGTGGAACTGAAATCGAATCTTATGCCGGATAGAACCTTAATGGAGCTTCTGGTATACAATCTGTGCCAGGTGTAGACTGGGATGAAATACGCGAAATAGGCTTGTTTGATCTTAGCTCGCGTCACGGGGAATCTCCTACCCGAACGGAGGAACCCTTCAGCGAGAACACAGATTTCGGGGAATAATCCCCAGGTTCAATTGTATCCAATCAGGCGGTAGTGTTCATGAACCCCAACCAGGGGCAGACGCCGCAGGACGAGTTGAAGGACGATGAGCTGATACGGAAGGCTCAACAAGGCGACTTGCGTTCCTTCGACGCTCTGGTACGACGGTATCAAAGGAAGATATATTTCGTGGCTTATAGAATGGTAAAGAGCCACGATGCAGCGGACGACGTGGCCCAGGAGACTTTCATCAATGCGTACGGCGCTATTAAGTCGTTCAAGGCGGGTCATAACTTATATACCTGGTTGTATCGAATATGCATGAACCTGGCTATAAACTATTTGAAGCGAAGCAAATTCATGGTTCCGGAAAGCCGGTTCGAGGAGAAGACAAGTCCGCTGGAAAGGGAAGCTCCGGGACCCGATCCGGCGGAGGACTTTGCTTCCAGAGAGTTGGAGCGCAAGATCGAGCAGGCCATCGACTCTCTTCCGCCGAAGCACAAGGCCGTTTTGGTGTTGCGGGTTTACGAGGACTTAAGCTATGAGCAGATAGCCCAGACTTTGAAAATATCCCTGGGAACGGTCATGTCGCGGCTTTTCCGGGCCAGGGCACGGTTACAGGAGATGCTGAAAGGATATAAGGAGTAGGCGAGTTGAGTTGTGAAGGAATCGACAAGCTGATCAGCCTCTTTTTGGATGGGAGGTTGAGTGGAAACCGACGGCAGAAGCTGGAGGAGCACCTTTCCCGGTGCGCAAACTGTAGGGAGAAGCTCTCCCTCTTGCAGTCCATCCAGCAGAAGGCCAAGGGAATCAAAGCCCAGGAGCCGCCCGAGGAGTACTGGAATACGTTCTCCAGCCGGGTCAGAGAGAAGCTCATCATCCGGCAGGAGAAACCCGCTTCCGGTTGGAAGCAGGTACTGGAAAGCGTTTTCTCCTTCTCCCCGCTGAAAGTCAAGATTGCCGCAGGTGTGATCTCCGTGGTGTTCGTTTTCGTCGTGGGCAAGTTGTATCTCGAACACCGAGGGGAACACATTGCGCCCCCGCAAGAGTTAGCTCAGATGAGGCAGGAGCCCAAGTCCGATCATATCCAGGAAGAGCTTGAGAACAAGCCTTCTCCTATTAAGGAAAGTGGAAAGCAGGCTGCACCAGTTGTAGTGGCGAAACCGGAAGTCCCGAAGGAACGCGGAAAGGAACTACTCCCTTCCCAGATAGCAGGGGAAGAAAAACCCGCTTCCGAGAAGGGCAGGGAGATTCCCTCTCCTCCTCCAGTCAGCGATGAGGAAGCGCCGTCCACTGCCGCGCCGTCTGCGAAGATTCCTGCACCGGTGGAGGCGGAGGCTGAAGAACGGGCCGTAGTTCCAGAATCGAAATCCGCCGGAGCGGGCGCAGATCAACGAGCCCAGAAGAAGGCCGAGATAATAGCCATACCGGAAGAAACAGGCGTCCTCAAAGGGGGGGACTCCGCGCAGGAGAACCGGCTCCAGGAGATATTATCCACGCAGGTCGGCTTTGTGAGTCCACAGACTTCTTCCCGCATTGTTTCCCTTCCAACAAACGGCGGCCCTCCGATAACCAAAATAGGGGAAGCTGACACCTTGGTACAGGCGGATACTTTGAGAGAAGTTATAGCGGTATGGAGAGCATACGTCAAAGAACATCCCACTGACTCGCTTTCCAGGGAAGGATACCTGCAGATAGCGACCGCCTATTACCTCTTGGCCAGAGCCGGCCAGGATACCTCCCAAATCTCCGAAGGCGTAAACCTCATCCGGCAGTACCTCGACCAGGTGCAAGACCCCGCCGTCAAAAGAGAACTGAGCCGCAAGCTCAAGCAAATCCAAGCGCTCAAGTAAAAGTAGAATTTTCCGGGGAATATCTCGCTTCGTGATCTGTATAAAAAGCAGCATTGACCTCAAACCTTTAACCTTGGGTTTTTGTTCGGAAGGAGGTTGGTCATGAAGAGGATAGTGGGATTGATCTTCATCCTGGTCATTTGTCTGGGTTCTACTGCCTGGGCGGATGGTTTCATCATCCCCGTGCCTCCCCGGCCGGGTGAGCCGTTTCCACCCAGTTTCTCCATCAAGTACCATCACGTGAACATTCGGATCGACAATCAGGTGGCCCAGACTGCCGTGGATCAGATTTTCATCAACAATTATCACCGTGACCTGGAGGGAACCTACATTTTCCCGATTTCGCAGGATGCCTCCATCTCCAAATTTTCCATGTTCGTGGGCGGCGAGGAAATCAAAGGGAAGATTCTGGACAAGAACGAGGCCAGAAGAATCTACGAAGACATCGTCCGCCGAAGGAGGGACCCGGCCCTGCTGGAGTATTTCAAGGACGGGATGTTCAAGGCCTCGGTTTATCCCATTCCGGCTCATGGTGAAACCCGGATCAAACTCGACTACTCCGAGGTTTTGAAGCTCTCCGGGGGAGTCTGTGGCTATCGCTACACCTTAAACACCGAAAAGTTCTCCCAGGACCCGCTGCAGAGCGTCAAGGTGGACGTGGAAATCAGTTCCCGGGCTCCCATCAAGACCGTTTACTCACCTTCGCATGACATCCGGATCGACAAACAGGACGACTATCACGCTCGGGTGAGCTACACGGAAGAGAACACCCGGCCGGACAAAGATTTCCTTCTGTACTATACCGTATCGGAGCAGGACATCGGATTTAACCTTCTCCCCTACCAGGATCAGGATCACCAGGGCTATTTCCTGGCCATGATCTCACCGCAGGTGAAAGTCGAAGCCGACAAAACTTCCAGCAAGAACATCGTGTTTATCCTGGATACCTCCGGCAGCATGAAGGGGGAGAAGATAGAGCAGGCCAAGGCGGCTTTGTCTTTCTGTCTCAACAGCCTGAACCCGGGCGATCGATTCGGCCTGATCGATTTCGATGACCAGGTGAAGCCTTTCAAGACCGGCCTGGTTCGCGCCAGCCGGGAAAACGTGAAAGAAGCCCTCTCCTTTGTGGAGCACACCGAGGCGGAAGGGGGCACCAACATCAACGAGGCGCTTCTGACCGGTCTCAGGCAAACCCAGGGAGCCGAAGGACCTTCCTTCATCATCTTCCTGACCGACGGCCTCCCCACGGTGGGCGAGACTGATATTAACAACATCTTGAAGAATGTGAAGGATGCCAACAGGTCGAGCACGCGGCTGTTCGTATTCGGGGTGGGTTATGACGTAAACACCCGACTTTTAGATCGACTGGCTCAGGACAATTATGCTACTTCGGATTATGTTCGGCCATCAGAGAACATCGAGGTCAAGGTGTCCGCTTTCTACAAGAAGGTTTCCTACCCGGTGTTGACCGACCTACGGCTCTCGTTCAATCGCGTGGAAACTTACGAGCTATATCCCCAAGAGCTTCCGGACATTTTCAAAGGGACCCAGCTTTTGGTGCTGGGCAAGTACAAGGGCGATGGCCCGACAAGGGTAACGCTCACCGGCTCGGCGCAAGGTTCTGACCAGAGATTCGTCTATGAGGTGAACTTCACCCCCGATGAGCACAACGACTTCATCTCCCGCCTGTGGGCCACCAGAAGGATAGGCTATCTGATCGACCAGTTGAGGTTGCACGGCCAGAACCAGGAATTGGTTGACGAGGTGGTCAGGTTGTCCAAGAAATATGGGATCATCACCGAGTACACCTCCTTCCTGGTGGACGCCGACTATCATCTGGCAGCCAACCAGCTGGCTCCGGAGGCCAAAAAACGTCTGGAAATGGTGGCCGAGGATATGGTCGGGGCCGGGGCGGTGAACGCGTCCAAGTCCACCCAAGCTTATATATCGGCTCCTGTGGCTCCCCAGGGAATGCTGGATGCGGAGGGAAGGGAACAGAGAGTGGAGAAAGTCAGCCAGATCGGCGATCGAACCTTCTTCAATAAGAACGGCCTATGGGTGGACAGCGAATATGAGGGGAAAACCGAGCCGATCAAGGTCAAGATCTTCTCCGACGCCTACTTCCAGTTACTGGGTGAAGCTCCGCAGATTGGCAGATACATGGCCTTAGGTGACAGAGTCATATTCCTGCTTAACGGCAGAGCCGTTCAGGTCTCCGACGAAGGGACAACCGACTTCACGCCGGCCGAATTGAATTCGCTGCTTAGGCCGTAGATAAGCGACGTGAAAAGAAAAGCGTCCGGGATATGCGCTGCTCGTCTGCGGACATGCCCGGACGCTGCCTTGAAGATTAGCTTGATTGATCAGTCTCCCCACACAAGGAAAACCAAAGGGCGCCATAAGTGGCGCCCTTTTTATTGCTTCTGCCTCACTTCAACTTTTCTCCGGCGGACGGAAGGAAATGCTGTTTCATCCATCTCACCAGTTGATCAACTCGGCCCCTCCATCCGTTCAATCCGTGTAATCCGTTGACCAGCTTGGCCTTTTTATCCGTTCCATCCGTTTAATCCGTCCATACGGACGCCCCCACCCGGACGGGTGCCCGTTTGGGCAGACGGGCCTGTAGGGCGTCTGGGCGTTCAATCCGTTGACCACTCCGATCTTCTCATCCGTTGAATCCGTTTAATCCGTTGACCGGCCCGTTTCTCATCCGTTCCATCCGTTCAATCCGTTGACCATTCCAGTCTTCTCATCCGTTTGATCCGTTTAATCCGTTGACCGGTTTGGCCGTTCAATCCGTTGACCGCTTTCCACGTCCTTTGACCAAATAGAAAACTTACTTCAGCAAAACCATCCGTTTCATTTCCGAAAAGTTTCCCGCCTGCATTCGGTAAAAGTAGATACCGCTGGAAACCGGCTGACCTTGATCGTTCGTTCCATCCCAATCGGCCACGTACACTCCGGGTTTCATCTCCTTATCCAGGATGGTCGCCACTCTCTGCCCCAGGAGATTGAATATCTCTATTCTGACGTGAGCCGACGCGGACAGGCTGAATTGGAAATTGGTGACCGGGTTAAAGGGATTGGGATAGTTCTGAGAAAGGGAAAAGCCTGAGGGTCGATTCTCATCAGAGGTTTGGGATTCCCTGACGTCGGAGGTATTGAAACATCCCCCGTACACGCCGGTTCCCGTGCCCGACCGGGGTATTTTGGTCCGGGCCGTGCCTTCGTCGTCTTGAATTCCCCAAGCCAACCTGTTGCTGGGCGGCCATAGGCAAGTATCTATGCATACCTGCATGTCCGCTTCCAGTTTGATGGTCATGGTGGCCAGAAGCTGCCTGCTCCCCCCCGGCCACCTTTGATCAGCCGGGCTGGTGGGGACAAGGGTGAGCCAGAATTTCGAAACTTGATCATCTAAGTTCAGCACGATGAAGTCCCAGCCGCTTACGAAATCGGAGTTTAGATCCAGCATCCGATTGCGGACCTGGACGTTCTGCATGGATGGCAGATGGCGGAAAATGCTGCGGTTCTGCTGGAACTCCGGAAGGGTCGAAATGAGAGTGGCGGCGGAGTTCCACCAACTGCTCACGCTGCAGTACAGCGACGGCTCGGTGTGAGTATAGCACAGGGGTATGGTAAACCCCACGATGGAATCCAAGCTATTAACCACGTCGCAGGTCACGTAAATGGGCACCCGAATGAAATAGGGCGGGCCTCCCGAAAGAGGAATGTCGCCCGGCCATGGCCCCACGTACATGGTGTCGCAGATTCCTCTGTCGTAGATGTCCTCCGGACAAACAGACCAAGCCGTTCCGGCCAGGATGAGAAGTGTCAAGGCGGCCAGGATTGCCGAGAATGCGGGTTTCTTTTTCATGCTGCTCCTTTGAAGAGTCGGCCAGCAAAAAGGCAGGAGACTTCCATCTCCTGCCTCATTTTTTTCATTCTTATCCTTTTATGTCCGCTTGAATCAGTTCATCGCCTGATCGATCCGGTTTACTTCAACAACAGCATCTTCTTCATGCCCGCGAAATCTCCCGCCTCCATCCGGTAGAAATAGATGCCGCTGGATACGGCCTTTCCGCTCTGATCCGTCCCGTCCCAGTCCGCCGCATAGGCGCCCGGCTTCATCTCCTGATCCACCAGGGTCTTCACCTTCTGGCCCACGACGTTGTACACATCCAGCC
>CAZWAO010000014.1:0-22207 GCA_964631815.1 uncultured Ignavibacteria bacterium
TCCGAGGAAATATTGGTGAAGAAGGGTTCAAAGGTTCAAGAGTTCAAAGGTTCAAAGGTTCAAGAGTTCAAAGGTTCAAAGTTCAAGAGTTCAAAGGTTCAAAGTTCAAGAGTTCAAGGATTCAAAAGCTCAAGAGTCGAGGAGTCTGAATGCATGGGGGGTGAGAGAAGATGAAAATCGAGAGATTTGAGGATTTGGTGGCTTGGAGATGTGCGCGGGATTTGGCTAACGGTGTTTATGCCCTCAGCAGAAAAGGCGAGTTCTCCAAAGATAGGGCGCTCATGTACCAAATCCGGAAAGCGGTGATATCGGCGATGTCGAATGTAGCCGAAGGTTTTGAGAGAGGGTCAAACAAAGAATTCGTTCAATTTTTGTTCATTGCCAAAGGCTCATGTGGGGAGGTTCGAACGCAACTCGCCGTGGCCTTCGATCAAAAGTATATCGATAAGTCCGAATACGAGGAAGCCTGCAACCTGGCCAGAAAGACTTCGGGCACAATCGGCAGGCTGATCAAATACTTGGCTGGATCTGAGATGAAAGGCTCCAAAGCGAGGATGCAGTTGGATCGGCAGATGGCGCCGAGATCGTAAGCCAGCTTGGCCCCCGGAGAACTTAAGGGCGATTTTGAACCTTTGAACTCTCGAACCCTGGAACTCTTGAACTCTTGAACTTTTGAACTTTTGAACTCGGGAATAATTGTGAAGGGTACTTTAGTCAACACCGCCACCGTGATCATCGGAAGCTCGATCGGGCTTCTGATCGGCACCCGATTCTCCGAACGGATCAACACCATCGTAATGCACGCTTTGGGGCTTTCCACGCTGCTGATCGGTTTCCAGATGGCCTTCAAGACGGAGAACATCCTTTTAGTCATCGGCAGCCTGGCTCTGGGAGGAATCATAGGCGAGCTGATCAAACTGGAGGAAGCGCTCGAGGCTCTGGGGGAATTCATAAAGCGTAAGGTCAAATCCAAATCCGGCAATTTCGTTCTGGGATTCGTCACCTCCAGCTTGGTTTTCTGCATCGGTCCCTTGACCATAGTCGGCTCCATCCAGGACGGGGTGAGCGGTGACGCCAGCGTGCTCTATGCCAAATCGCTGCTGGATGGATTTGCCTCCATCGTATTCGCTTCCAGCCTGGGAGTGGGAGTTATTTTCTCCTCCCTGACGGTTCTGATCTTCCAGGGAGGGTTGACGATCTTAGGAACTAAGCTATCGTTTCTGTTGAGGCCGGAGATCCTAAACGAGCTCATAGCCACCGGCGGTCTGATAATCGTGGGTATTGGGATTTTTCTCCTGGGAATCAAGAAGATCAAGGTGGGCAATTTCTTGCCCTCGCTGGTGATAGTGGTGATTTTAGCTCTGATCTTCAAATAGTGCAAGTATAGGTCAATTATTGAGTTGTGGGCTGCGTATAAAGTAAAACTTTTAGTCGGAGAGGGGTTCGATCATGTCGCCTGTAACTGCTGATTCCAGGGTTTTGGAGCTTAGATCGGAACACATTCGAGGCAAGCTCGGCTCGGGAAGTAAGGTTTGCCTTCTGAACTCCCATGATATCTTCAGAGTCTTGAGGGACGAGAAAGTCATAGTACTGGCCTGCAATGCCCGCATAAAGCACGTCATACCGGGCATCCTGCGCGCCGCGGAAGAGTTAGATTCGGTGGTGGCCCTGGAATTGGCCAAAACCGAAGGTGGGGTGGATGGAGGGTACACGGGCCAGACCCCGCAGATTTATTTCGAGACCATCGTGGAGTACGCGGAGAAGATCGGCTTCTCCAAGCCGTTTTTCATCCACGGCGACCACACCACGGTGAAGGATACCAGCCCCGAGGCCCTAGAGTCCGCCAAGGCACAGGTCAAGGCGGAGATTGCGGCCGGGTATACCTCCATCGCCATCGATGCCTCTTTCAACGAGCTGGAGGATAATATTCGCATCACCGGTCGGCTGGCCGAGCTTATTCGTGGCAATCAGATAGGGTTGGAGGTGGAAGTGGGAGAAGTCAAGTCGACAGGGCAGGAGGCCGAGCTTACTTCCGTGGAGGAAGCCAGTACTTACATCAACGCCCTGACCGACATGGAGGTGCATCCGGACCTGTTGGCCATCAACAACGGCTCCAAGCACGGCAACTATCTGGAGGGAGAGAAGGTACACATTGATCTGGATAGAACCGGCGAGGTCTTCACCGCCGTTCGGCCCAAGGGAGTGTGCATCGCCCAGCACGGCATTACCGGAACTCCCATGTCGGTGGTGGGCAAATTCGCCGATTATGGGATTCGTAAAGGAAATGTGGGTACCGAGTGGCAGAATGTCGCCCACCGGTTTCTGCCCAAGGACTTGATGGAACAGATGAAGGAATGGGCGGCAGGCAAGGGAAAGGACATAAAGTTCGCCACCCGGGAATTCAAAAAGGAAATCGACTCCATACCACGGAGCAATGCCGATCAGATCGAGCAGGAGGCTTATCGAACCGCCTGCGACTTCATCCGGACCTTCCGGGCCGAGAATCTGGCCGGTCTGGTGAAGCACAAACTGGTGGGGTGAAAGCGGGTCGGTTCTTACCTGTGCCTACCTCAATGCCCGACCACAGAAAAAGGTTGACAAAAACGGTTTTTCTTGTATAATATCACACAACACAGAGAGGTATGCCTATAGAGACTACGGTTAAAGGGTTTGGCTTTGTAGGATTCTGATTCCGCCGACGGCAGGATAGAGCCGCACCAGGGCACGGATCGGAAGACTCTGAGACAAAGAAGCTGAGACTTTTGCGGTTTTTATGAGGGAGTCATCTCCACAACCCCTTAGCCGGAGTGTCCGTAGGTTGTCACATCGAGTCGACCATTCCGAACTTCGTAATCAGGGGGCTGTTTTCGGCTTCGGATTCCGTCCGGTCTTTTCATTTATGGGGGCTGCGTTACGGATGAGATTAATCGGGCTGTTCTCGACGCTTCTGCTCTTGCTTTTCGCCTGGTCGGGGACCAGAGCATACTCCGGCGATGAGTACGACGACATTCGGATCATCAGATCTGACCGCAATGGAGTGGTCTTTACCTATCTGGTGCCGGAGCCTGAAAAGCGCCGGGTCAGCCTGGATGGGGAGCTTTTCGATCTGTTCAATCTCGACAAATGTGGTCTTTTAAATCAAGCCGGCGGATACCAATTGCCGGTGAGGAGAGTGATCGTCGCAGTTCCGCCAGAGGGAGAGGTGGGGGTGGAGGTGCTGGACGTAACGTCGACCGATTTGCCCGGGATCAACTTAGCTCCGGCCGCCAAGGTGGAGCCGGACGAACAGAGTCCCCTGGGCTACCGAGCCGTTCCCTGGAGGACGGAACGCAAGTCCGTCCAATGGTATCCGCAGGAAATAGTGGCTTCCGGTTCCCCTGTCTGGCTGAGAAATCAGAGAACCGTTGAGTTGGAGATCTCCCCGGTGCAGTATGATCCCGCGCTGAGGAGGGCTAAGCTCTGCTCCCGGATAACGGTGAGCGTTCGTTTTCAGGGCAGCGGGGAAGCGGCTCCCCAAAATCAAAAAGACCTCTTTGAGGGAATCTATCGAAACGTCCTTCTGAACTATGAGCAGTCCCTGGGCTGGCGCAAGGCTTCGGAGCAACCAAGCCTGCGCAAGCCAACCGTGCCCTATCCCTTCGGCTATTCGGATAATTGGTACAAGGTGATAGTGCGGGAGAATGGAATCTACCGGCTGGATAGGACCATGCTGATCCAATCCGGGGTTCCGGTCGGCTCCCTGGACCCGAGGACCATAAGGATGTTCTCCGGAGGAGGGAAAGTTCTGCCGCTGGACAACTCCAATCCCTTCCTGCAGCTTCATGAGATCGCCATATACGTGTCAGGAGAACAGGACGGCTCATTCGACTCGGACGATTTCATCCTTTTCTATGGCTGGTCAACGAACGACTGGGACTACGATTCCGACGGCAGCGCGACCGGCTTTCATACCAATCCCTTTACCGACGACAATGTCTTATGGCTGACTTTCGATCCTACCAGTTCTTTTCCCGGCGATCCTGAAAGGATGGCCGTGAGAGACGGCAGTCCCACAGAGGAAAACCCGATTCGCCCGGCTGAGTTTGCCTCCCGGGTCCATCTGGAACAGGACAACACGCTGAGGATTTACTCCTCCGGCTTAGTCGCCGACTACTCCACCTGGTACTGGACGAACGTCAACCCAATCCGACTCTACGTGAGCCTGCCGGGTGCCTTGCCGGAAGAGGGATGCCTGATCAGGGTGAAGCATACCCAGTCACCCACCGAGCTTCTGGTCAACGGTCAGCCGGCCCAGATCATCGATTCCCTGTCTTCCAGCTCTGTGACCGTGGCCCGAAGCTTTGATCTTCAAGGCGGCATGCTGGATACGCTGGAAATATGGTTTTCCAGCCAGAGTGATGCCTATTTAGACTGGTACGAAGTGGAGTATTCGAGGCTCTTCGAGTGCTATGATCGTAAGCTGCTGTTCGAAAGCCCGGACGCACCGGGTACCGTGGAATACTCCATCTCCGGCTTATATTCCCCAAATGCCAGCTTATTCGACGTTACCGATTATGCCGACGTCCAAAGAATTTCCGGCGCCCAGGTGGAAGGGGAGACCGCCCGGTTTCAGGATGTCTTGGGCGCGGAGGGCAAGAGGAGATATCTCTTGGTGGATGACAGCCGGATAAAGAATCCGGTCCGGCTTTTTAGGGACGAGACCTCCGATTTGCAGGAAGTCTCCAACCAGGCGGATTTTCTGATCATTGCCCCTACGGGTTTCTACCAGCAGGTACAAAGTCTGGAAAGCTTCCGGAAATCGTATAATGGCATTTCGGTTAAGGTGGTTTTGCTTCAAGATATCTACGATGAGTTTTCCGGCGGGTTGTCCGATCCGGTGGCCATCCGGGATTTTCTTAAATTCGCCTATCAAAACTGGGAAAGGCCTGCGCCGGCTTACGTGCTATTGGTGGGTGACGGACATTACGACTACAAGAACAATTTAGGAACCGACGCCGAGAATCCCATGCCTCCCTTTGCCATAACCTGGGAGGGCGACGTATCGGTGTCCGATGACCAGTACGTCTACTTCGGCCGGTATGGCTTTTTGGATTCCGATTCGGATCATGAGGCGACGCGCCGGGGCTTAGACATGGTCATCGGCCGCTGGCCGGTGAAAACCTCGGCCGAGCTGCAGGTGGTTCTGGACAAGGTGATAGGATACGAGAACGACCCGGAATTCGGCACCTGGAGAAATCTGATCACCCTGGTGGCCGACGACGAGTTCAGCTCCACCTCCAACTCCGAGAGAGTCCACACGGACGACACCGAGGATCTGGCCAGATTCCACGTTCCCGCCAGCTTCAACCTGTCCAAGATCTATCTGATGGAGTATCCTTTCGACTCCAACGGAGAGAAGCCCGAAGCGGAGGAGGCCATCATAGACGCTTTCAACCACGGCACCCTGATCGTCAACTTCATGGGCCACGGCAACCCGGACGTGTGGACCCACGAGCACGTGTTCAAGCGCAGTCAGGATATCCCTCGTCTGAACAACCAGCGCCGGCTGCCCTTGGTGTATACCGCTTCCTGCAGCATCGGTTTGTTTTTCGACCCGGTGGGGGAGTCCATGGGAGAGCAGTTCCTGACAAGCGAGGGCAAAGGCTCCATTGCCACCATCTCGGCCACCTGGCTGGTTTTCCCCATAGCCAATGCGGCGCTCAACGACAAAGTGTATGATCTGCTTTTGGGCCAGGACTCGCTTTCCATCGGTGACGCGCTTTTCATCGCCAAGCTTTTGAGGCAGCCGGACGGTAACGACAGGAGGTTCATACTGTTCGGCGATCCGGTGATGAAACTGGCCGCGCCGCGCCTGCGGGTCCAATTGGACCAGGTGCATCCGGATACCATGTCCGCCCTGAGCTTGATCAGTCTTCAGGGAGAGGTGAAAGACGCATCCGGCAGCTTGGCCTCCGGCTTTGACGGAGAGGTTAGAGTCCTGGCATTCGACGGTGTGAGAGAAAAAACTCATGTTATGCCCGGGGGAGGAAAGGTGAACTACGACCTGCCGGGGATGGTGATGTTCAAAGGCAACGCCGAGGTGAAAGAAGGCAAGTTCCAGGCCAGCTTCGTGGTACCCAAAGACATCAGCTACGGAGGGAATACCGGCCGGATCAGCGTTTACGTGCAAGGTCAGAATCAGGACGGAGCCGGCGTTAGAGACTCTCTGGTGATCATCGGTTCGGATACCACGGTGATCGATACCGTGGGTCCCCAGATGACCGCCAGCTTCGATGATCAGGGGGATTTCGTGAACGGGCAGACCGTTTTTCCCAATTCCACTTTGCATCTGCGAATTTTCGATGAGAACGGCATAAATCTCACGGGCGAGGTAGGACACGGGATCACGTTAGTGGCGGATCAGGACTTTCAGAAGGAGACGGATTTGACCGGAAGTTTCGAGTACGATCTGGGAAGCCACCAACAGGGAGCCTTGGTTTACCAGTTGCCGGGTCTTTCGGAGGGAGATCACCTTTTGACCGTCAAAGCCTGGGATAACGCCAACAATTCCTCGATAGAGGAACTGAGCCTCCGGGTTTCTGCCGAGGCCGGACTCGAGCTGACCGATGTGATGAATTATCCCAACCCCTTCTCCCAATCGACCAATTTCTATTACCGCCTGTCCCAATCGGCAGACAGAGTCGAGATCAAGATATTCACCGAGGCGGGCAAATTGATCCGGCACATACCGTTTGCCTCCGCCCGGGCGGGCTACAATTACTCCGCGGGCTGGAACGGAAAGGACCAGGCAGGAGATGAGGTGTCCAACGGAATTTACATATACAAGATAACTGCGGAAGGCCAGGTGAACGGCCAGCGGAAAGTGAAGGAGGCATACGGAAAGGCAGTGGTGGTGCGTTGAACACTGGCCGGCAACACGGTCGGACCGTAGCTCTGCCGCAAGAAGCAGGCTTATATTCGTAGAAATGGTGCCGATTTTAGATCAGGGACCGGGCCGTTGGCAGGAGAAGGAAAGAAGGGCATTTTGAGCAACAAACGGAGTCCCGACAATCGATTGAAAGCCATTAATCAAATAAAAGAGACTATCCTCAAGGAGGACTTAAGATGAGAAGGGTGATTTTTGTTCTGAGCTTGACGGTTTTAGGTTTGCTGACTGTTGCGGGCTCTGTGTGTCATGCGGATGTGAGCCGGTCAGCGGTCCTTTTCCTGAGGATCGCAGCCGGGGCCAGGGCCGCCGGGATGGGAGAGGCCTTTGTGGCGGTAGCCAACGATGCCACGGCCACCCACTGGAACCCGGCCGGACTGGGCAACTATCCCTTGACTTCCGCCTGGCTGGAACATCCGCTGCCGGCCGGCCTGGAGTTGAAAGCGATGGCGCTGCTTCGAAACGACATACCCGAGCTGAACTATACACGATACGATATCTGGGTAATCAGCCAGTCGGATCTCTACAGGATGCACCGGGGTGAATGGCTCAACTATCAGGATTATCCGACCTCGGCCGGGGAATCGGTGGAGAGCATCCTGCGGAAGTTCTTCCAGGTGCAGGACGAGGCCAGATTGAAGAGCATGAAGGAAGCCACCGTCCAATTCAACCAGCCGGTGAGCAAAGATTCACTTGTAGCTCTCCGGGATAAGCTTGTGCAGATCGCTGGCGAGAAAGGCGAGCGTCTGTCGGCCAAGTGGGACGATATGCTGGCGGCCTGGGACGAGTGCAAACTGTCGGGTAAGAACCTGGGAGAGCTGCTGGGCCGCGCTTACGGATTTCTGGCCGATTCTGCACTTTCTTCGGAACGGGTGGATCAACTCTCTTCGCTGGTGGATGCCACGGTGATTCGGAGCCTGCCTGATGTATTGAAGATTCCCTACGGGATATTGTTCGAGGGTAAGCTGACCTCGATAGGTTCGGAGGGGAAGGTACTGTGGGTGGGAACGGAGAAAGGTCTCTTTTCCTTCGACGGCAAAAGGTGGGGAGAATACGGCGCCAAGGACGGGCTTCCTTCAGATCATATCACAGCGATTTTGGCCATC
Source organism: uncultured Ignavibacteria bacterium (assembly GCA_964631815.1). Lineage (GTDB taxonomy): Bacteria > Zixibacteria > MSB-5A5 > MSB-5A5 > SM1-73 > SM23-73-3. Next base: position 8,032 of record CAZWAO010000014.1, read on the forward strand.
TCCACCCGCAGCGTTTGGGTGGGGACGGATCAAGGGCCGGCCAGATTCGATGGGGCCAAGTGGACCGGCGTTCCGCTTCCCGGTGATGCAGCCGACCGGCAGATTGTGGCCTTTGCCAATCGGGGGGAAAGGGAAATGTGGACGGCCACGGCGGCCAACCTGTACAAACTGAAGGGGGAATCGTGGCAGCCTTATGAGGAGTACTCGGTCCTGATAGGGGATAGCCTGGAAAAGGTGATAGGCGGCTTTTTGGGCACCCAGAACGAGAAGACGATCTCCCGGGCCGTCCAGACGGTCAAGGCCTATAACGCCCTGGCAGATTCCGGCATTGCTGCCGGCCAGACGCTCAATCTTCCGTTCGAGCTGGCCATCCCCGGGCGGATAACTGCTTTGGTAGTGGACGATCAAGGGAGTCTGTGGATGGGGACCGATCACGGTCTGAAGAGATTGACTGAAGGCAAATGGTTCACCTATGGTTACCGGGTATACACGGCCCAGGAGGGAGACGATGTCCAGACGGTAGCCCGCAAGTTCCTGCAGTCCGACGACCAGCAGAAAACCTCCAAGCTTTCTCAGATGATCATCGATTACAATCACCTGGATTCCACCGGAAAGCTGGATTCGGGCGAGAGCATATACGTGTACTACAATGCCACGGGAAGCCGGATCCTGTCGCTGGTCCGCGCCGGAAGGAACAGCCTGTTCGTAGGGACAGAGTACGGGACGGTCAGGTGGGATGGCGAAAGCTGGAGTCGATACTACCATGCAGGGCTGGAGAGGGACAAAGCGGAAGTGATGATCTACCAGGACGGCGAGATGTGGTTTGGCACGCCGGATGAGGTGGTGATATATGCGCACGCCAGGAGGGAGATAACCTTCATGCACGCCAACTGGCTGCCCGAGCTGGCCAGCGACCTGTACTACGAGTATTTCTCCTACGTCCAGCACGTAGAAGGCTGGGGCACGGTCGGCGGCAACGTGACCTTCCTGTCGCTGGGGGAGAACATTCGCACGGATGAATTCGCCAACGAAATCGGAAGGTTTGACAGCTACGAGCTGGCCTTCACCTTCTCCTATGGCACGCGGCTCAACTCCAGTTTGGCCGGCGGCCTCTCGGCCAAGATCATTTACAGCCATCTGGCGGATCAGGGAGCGGGGTTGGAGAAAGGAAAGGGATCGGGTTCGTCCTTTGCCCTGGATGCCGGGTTTCTGTACCAGACGCCCGTCAGGAGGCTGACTTTGGGAGGTGCCCTGACCAACCTAGGCCCCAATATTTCCTATATCGACTTGAATCAGTCTGATCCGCTGCCGCGGAATCTGGCCGTGGGTTTGGCCTACAAATTAGTGGACACGCCTTTTAACCGCCTGACCGGAACCTTCGAAGTGAATAAGGAGCTGGTTGGTTTGGACGATTCGTTCAGCCAGGAGTGGCGGGAGACCATACTGAACATGGGCATGGAATACTGGTATGGCACCTATGTGGCGCTTCGGGGCGGTTATGTTTATGACCGAGTGGGCGACGTGAAGAATCCGACTTTCGGTGTGGGGCTTCAGTACGGTCTGTTCCGTTTCGATTTCGCTTACATCCCTTCGAGCAAGACGTCGGCCCTGTCCAATACCATGCGGTTCTCCATGACCGGAAGATTTTAGGCCGATTTCATAAAGCCGGCCGGAGGGCTCGGTAGTGATCCAGAATCTGGCTTAAGCCAGGTTCCGGCAGGAAACGATGAAGCCCAACCGGCATCCATCTCAGACCATGCGAAGAGTCAAGATCTTATCAGAATCCCTGGCGGTAATGATCGCGGTGCTGGTGTGTCTTTCAGCAGACGCGCATTCCGGCTCGGAGCACTTGCTTCGCCTCGGGGAGAAGCAGATTCTGGTCCCCGCGGAAAAGTCGACCCAACCTAAGGTCCCACCGGGTTTTCGAAGCGACGTGTCCATCAGAAACCTGCTGGAGCTTAAGCGGGAGACTCCTTTTTCGCTTCCTCGTTTCTCCAAGCTGACTCCCGTGCAAACCAAGACCCTCAAGATTCTGGCCATCAGGGTGGAGTTTCAGGAGGAGATTCCGGACGATCCCCGTACCACGGGGAACGGTTTGTTTGACATGAGAAGCCAGGATGAATTCTTCGAACAGGAAGGGCATCTGATAGACCCTTCTCCGCATGACACGCTTTTTTTCAAGAAGCACATCGAAGCTTTGAGCAACTATTGGTGGACCGTGTCCAACGGTCAGTTGGCATTGGAGGGGGAGGTCTTTCCCAAGGCGGAATATCTGGCCTACCAGCTGCCCTATCCCATGGTTCATTACGGGGCGCCGGATTCGTCATTAGGGGTGAAGGTGGAGATGCTCCGGCAGTTCTTTCACGATAGCTTCAACTTAGCGGATTCCATATCCCTAAACGAAGACCCGCAGGTGTACGGAATAGACTTCTCCCAGTACGACTGCTTCGTGATCTTTCATGCCGGTTCGGACTTGCAGAGCGATCTGGGAGAACTGGTGAGTCCCACGCCGGGCGACCTTTTCACCGGATACATCCGGCTGGGCGACACGGTGTGGGTCAACGGCGGCACCTTTCCCATTACCGATGGGATGTTCATGCCGGAGACCAAATCGCAGGACAACAGGGTGTCGGCTTTGAACGGAGTCTTTGCCCACGAGTTCGGACACCAACTGGGTCTCGTGGACCTGTATAATTCCGATAACTTTACGACCCAGGTGGGAGATTTTGCTCTGATGGACAACAATGCCCAGAACGTGGGGGTAGACGTGGGATACGGCGTCTACGTGTCGGGAGTGCTCCCGGTGTACCCCTCCGCTTGGAGCCGGGCCTATCTGGGATTCGTCGAACCCCAGGAGATCACCGGCCAAAACTTGCAACTGCGAGCGGCAGAGAGACTGGCGGGCGGCGTTCAAATGATCAAGGTTCCCGTTAGTCCTCAGGAGTATTTTCTGTTAGAGAACAGGAAAGAGGATGCGGACGACGACGGTTTCAGCGGGCTTCGGGCGGATTCGGCCACCAACGTCATACTGGGCCCGGTAGATGCCAACCGCAATTACAACCGGGAGTATGACTGGCTTCTGCCGGGATCGGGGATTTTGATTTTCCACGTCGACGAGAGCGTAGCCTACTTAGACTACGATGGCGATGGTTTGAACAATTTCTGGGACAACCAGCTCCAAGCGGTGCCCGATCGCCGTTTCCTCACTTTGGCCGAGGCGGACGGGATCGTCGATTTCGGTGGAAATTACTACACCGGATTCGGCCAGAGGGAGGACATGTTTTATCAGGGCAACAACACGCAGTTCACACCCCGCACCTTCCCGTCGTCCAAGAGCGTGAACAAGTCCGATACCCACATATGGGTCACCGGAATCAGCTATCCAGACACGGTGATGGCCTTAAACGTATTCCGCGACTGGAATCAGCCTGGTTTTCCCAAGAAATTCATTCCCGAGAACTCAGCCAGCTCTATGGTGGCGGATGTGAGCAGCGAGCGGGTCTACTTAGGCTCAGGCAGGTTCATACATGCCTGGGACAGCTTGGGATCGAGCCTGTTTCCGCATCCGGATTCGGTGGAGATAATGCAATTCGATTCCAGCATAATCACTTTGCCTCTGGCCATATTCGCCGAGGAGAACGAGAATTTCGTGGGTCCTCCCTGCCTGGGTGATCTGGACGGAGACGACACATCAGAGGTGGTGGCCGCTAGTGCAAGCGGCACGATCTATGCCTGGCATCCCTATGATCGTAATCTCGACGGAAGAGCGGACTTGGTTGACGGCTTCCCGCTCGATCTCAATGCTGGTATCTCGTTGGCCCCCATAGTCGCCAATTTCGACTCGGTCAGCTCCACTTCGGAGATCTTTGTGGCGACCAAGACTCCTCCCTTCAGAACCGTGGTCATCTCAGGCGACGGGACGACAATTCATTCTTCGCCCTCCGACGGACGTGTTGTCGCGCTAACGACAACCGGAGATTACCGTGCCAATTTCTTGCTTAGAGATGGCTCGGTTTCTCAAGAGATCTGCACCTGGAATATGTACGATGATGTTTCCTCCGCGTGCGTGCCCGGGTTCGCCGATAGCGGACCGGTGGTGGCTGGGGACATCGACCGAGACGGAGACGTCGATGCGATCTTCTATTCTTGTATGGGGTCCTGCTATCTGAATGCCCTTGATCTGAAGCCTGGGGGGTCCAGCCTGTCAGTTTCATTGGAGTTCGATCCCACCTCAGGCCCTGTGCTGGGTGACATTGATGGAGACGGCTATCTGGAGATCATCCTGACATCCAGCGACAAGGTCTATGCTTACAATTTCAACGGCGCGCTGGTGAGCGATTTCCCCGCAACGCTTAGCCTTCCGGGCGGCAGCACCGATCTGATAGAATCGTCTCCCATCATCGGAGATGCCGACGGAGACGGATATCCCGACATCATCCTGGGCACCAAGGACGGCCGAATCGTGGCCTTCAACAAGAATGGACGAATGGTCAGCGGTTTCCCTCTTCCCGTGGACGGGCCGGTGACCTCTTCTCCGGTCATGATGAATCTCGATAAAGACAGCGACGCGGAGCTTCTGGTTGCGGCTGATGACGGTTTTGTCTATGCCTGGGATCTTCCCGGGGCGTACGACGAGAAAGACGTGCCCTGGCCTATGTACGGTTATGGTGCCGGACACACCAATTACTTCCCCAGCGAAAAACTGCCGGATATCCCCCCTCTGGCCGGTGGTCTTATACCCGAAAAGAAAGCTTTCAACTATCCTAACCCGGCCGGGTCGGAGACGGTGATCAGGTATTTCCTTAGAGACGACGCCCAGGTGGGAATAAAAATCTACGATCTCTCCGGCATGCTGGTGGATGAGTTTCCCGGACCCGGCGTGGGCCGGACGTACAACGAGAAAACATGGAATTGCTCCCGATATGCCAGCGGCGTCTACCTGTGCCGGGTGGAAGCCAAGTCGGCTGATGAGAGCCAGGTAGTGTTCTTCAAGATGGCCCTGGTTAAGTAGTCAATGAATCTGACAGATTAAACGGATGAGACCAAACCATAGTATATCCTTAAGGAGGTAGGCATGAGAAGACTGCATCTCTGCGCTGCAGTATGCATCCTGGCGTCCCTGATGTTTTTCTGTTCCACGGGCTATGCCAAGACGTTTGTTCAAAACACGGAGCAACCCTTTTCCTTCCGCAACGGCATCCAGCAGGACCGCTTCCAGTATTCGATGAAAATGGCCCAGTTCAGTCAGTCCCCTTTCCTGGCCCAGGAACCCCCCACGGCTATGGGTGAAGACAACGTGGACATATACGGGTTTAAGGGCAAGTCGCTGAAACGGGCTTTCGTCTATTCTCTTTTGATTCCCGGCACGGGAGAGCTCTATGCGGGCTCCAAGATCAAAGCTGTCGCCTTCTTCGGTCTGGACGTGGGCCTGTGGGCGCTTTATTTCAGCTACCACGGCAAGGGGAAGGACAAGGAGGATGAGTACAGGGGTTTTGCCGATCAGCACTGGTTTGAGGACGACTACAATCAATGGCTGATAGATGACGTGTACATAAACGTCCAAACGCCAAATCCAAACGTAACCCCCGCCAACGTATGCGACACCTTCGCATATTGGAGCACCGAAGACAAGCAGTGGCTCCATTTTTCACACCACCTGGAGGAAGGGCGCACCCAGCAGTATTATGAGATGATAGGCAAATACGAGCAGTTCAGTTGGGGCTGGTCGGATTATGACGGCTCCAACAGTGGCAGCAGAGAAACCTATTTGGGCATGCGGCACGATGCCAACGATCTCTTAAACAAGGCCACCTACTCTGCCATGTTCTCGCTGGTCAACCACATCCTTTCCGCCTTCGACGCTGCTATCTCGGTGAAGAGGTACAACAAAAGAGGGGAGAAGTTCGGGCAGATCGACGTCAAGACCAGATTGGTGGAGCGGCAACGGGAAGTGATACCGCGCTTAACCGTGAGCCTTAAGTTTTAGCGCAGAGCTTGGCGGTTTCCGCGAGCAAGCGAAAAGAAAGTCTAATGAGAAGATCAGGCTACATCTGTTTTGTGCTGGTAGTCCTTTTGGGGCACTGGTTGGCCTCCGGTTGCCAGGCCGACGATACTCTGGTTAGATACAAATTCTCTCCGGAGAAGATGCTGCTGGCGCCGGCAGGCGCCTCTTTGCAGTGCGCGGTGGACCAGGATTGGCTGGCAGCTATCGACCCGACCTCCGATGAGTCGAATGATTTCTTCCAGATGCCGGGAGAGTTCGAAAAAGGACGCAAGGGCCTCAAGTCGGCCAGCACGGCAGCCCTGCTGTCTCTGCTTCTTCCGGGAGCCGGAGAGGTTTACGCCGGGGCCGGCACCAAAGGCCGGATATTCATGTTTTCCGAGGCTTCCTTGTGGGCGGGCTTCTTCGGATTCCGAACGTACAGCGCCTGGTTGAAGGATGATTACAAAAGCTATGCCGCCTCTCATGCCCAGGTCAACCTGCAGGACAAAACCGACAGCTTCTTCGACGAGCTGGCATACTACGAGAATCTGGACCAGTACAACCAGTTCGGGCCGTTATATAATCGGGGGGAGAAGCTGCCTTACCCGGAAACCGATCTATGGTACTGGCAGTGGGATAGTCGCGAATCGAGGCTGCACTACCGGGACATGAAGAACCGGAGCAAGGACATGTCCCGACGTGCGCTATACATGGTGGGGCTTTCTCTGGTGAACCGGGTAGTATCGGTGGTGGATGCCCTCAGGACAGTGAAAAGCTACAATCGAAAGAGAAGCCTCGAGTTTTCTCAGATCAAATTCGACGTGAAGGCTGATCCGTTGGGTCACGATCCCAACGTCATGTTTTACGTCTCTCACAGATGGTGAGATGGCAAGCAGTTCCCGAGGGAAAAGAGACTCTGCACGCTGGGTAATCGCATCGGAAGGGATGCGATTTTCTTTTCCGGTCGTCTCCGCTTCCTACATGCATGCCGGGAGGAAACCAGATATCCACGACCGGCCCGCCGGGCGCGGCTGTTGAGGGCGTCAAGGAGGAACGAAGATGCCGAAGTTGAGCTTTGTCTGGCCTGTGATTCTCTGCTGCGTCAGTTGTGTTTCGGTGGGGAGTATGAAGGGGCCCGGATCACAGGAAGTTTCCCCTCAGAAACCTCTCTTGGGCCTGAAGCCAGTGGAGGTGGTAGGAGACAAGAGGCTGGGCTCTGCGTTTCTCAGTCAACCTACGGGAATCACCGTGGATCCTATGGGGAACGTGTTCATCGCCGATACCGGAAATGACCGGGTGGTCAAGTGCGACCGGGAGGGGAGATTTCTGGCCGAGGCCGGCGGCTATGGTTGGGGAAACGGTCAGTTCAACCGTCCCACCTATCTGGACACGGACAACGGTCTGAGCCTCTATGTGGTGGATGCCCAGAACAAACGAATCCAAAGGCTGGACGGGAACCTCAATTTCGTCTCGGTCATCCAGCCTGAACCCGAAGGCGATTTTCTGGGGTGGGGCCTGCCCGAGGGAATAGCCGTAACCGGCTCGGGTGAAGTCTATGTCACCGACACGCAGGAAGACTGTGTGGTCAAACTGGACGGATTCCTCGAATACGAGGAGAGCTTCGGAGGTTTCGGGCAAACCGGAGCAGGTTTGCGGGATCCCGAGGGAATCTGCCTGGATCGGGACGGGGAAGTATACGTGGCGGACTCCCAGAACGACCGGGTGGTGGTGTTCGATTCCTTCGGCAACCTGCTTAGAAATATGGGCGCAGGAGTTCTGCACCAGCCGACAGGCGTGGTCGTGGACGGCAATGGGCAGGTATACGTTGCCAACACAGGCGACAACAGCCTGGTGGTTTTCGATTCGCACGGAAACGTGGTCACGGAGTACAAAGCTTCGGCGCCGGGAATGGCCAACCTGCTTCGACCCACCGATGTGAAGCTGGACCGGGGAGGAAGATTGTGGGTGGTCGATTCGGGAAACAACCGGGTGCTGGTTTTCGAGTTGATAAGGTAGAGGTCTTTTTCAGGCGTCCAAGGAGTATGACCAGTGAGGGAAGTCCTGCCTAAAATCCGTAGCCAAGCCCAAACCTTCTGGGTCAGGTTATCACGGTCAATGTCTATTCCCCCTTTCGCCACATACGGAAGGATTGGTACAGGTCCACGCCTTTGGTTAATGACTGTTTTCCTGGGGTGCCTATTTATTATCCTGGCTCCCGGAAGTCCGCACGCGGATCAGGACCAAGAATCCGACTTGGGCACCATAGTCACCGTTCGTTTGACAGGGAACGGCACCACCGGCCCATACCAATTGAAAGATCGATTGATCTTCGAGGAGACGGATAGGATAGAGAAAAACGGCCGGCTACTGACCAGAAATCAGGATTATGCATTCGACTACAATCGCGGTAGAGTGATGTTCGTTGAGCCCCTCTATCCGACGGATACACTTGATGTTAGCTACAAAAATATCAACTTCAACTTGAGGTCGCGTTATTTCCATCGAGAGTTGGTTTTGGGTCAGAACCAGGTTCGCGAATCGGCCGTCCCTATCGGTGCCAACTCGGGGGAGGGACATGTAGATAAGGGAAGATGGTCCTTTCTGCCCAGAACCGGCTCCTCCGATCTGACCTTGTCCGGAAGCAAGACCTTCTCGTTCGAAGCGGGATCGGCTCACGATCCGTCAGTCAAGCAGGGTTTATGGCTTTCGGCCAACGGAAGGGCGGCCAAGGACCTGGAAGTTTCGCTTCAGCTTTCCGACCAGAACATGCCGGCCACTCCGGAAGGCACCACCAAGCGATTGGATGAACTGGATCAGGTTCACCTGCAGGTCACCTCGTCCGATTTCTCGGGGACATTGGGAGACTACAATCTGCAGAACTCCGGCTCGGAGTTCGCCTCCTACCAGAGGAAACTCAAAGGGTTGACCACACAAGCTTCGGTGGGAGTCACGTCGTTTTCGTTTGCCCTGGCTTCGTCCGGAGGAGAGTACTACAGCAACCGGTTCAACGGAGAGGATAACAAGCAGGGACCGTATCGGTTGGCAGGCAAAAACGGCGAGACCAACATCGCCATCCTGGCCGGGACCGAACGGGTGTGGGTGGATGGGGAGGAGATGCAGCGTGGATCGGGCGGCGACTATACCATAGATTACAGCCTGGGCACGATCGAGTTCACCCCCCGCAGGTTGATTACCTCCGATTCCCGCATCGCCGTGGATTTCGAATACTCGGCCGACAATTACCAGAGGGATTTGTACGCAGGCGATTTTGGTGGGAAACTGCTGGGAGGGGTAATCCAATTGAAGGCTTCCGGAATCCTGGAAAGGGACGACCGCAACCATCCCACCGGACCTGAGCTGTCAGCGACGGACAGGCAAATCCTGGCTGAGGCGGGAAACGATAGATTTTCTGCTTCCAAAGAGGGAGCTACATTCGTGGGAGAGGGCGGGGGAGAGTACGACCTAGCATACGATTCCACAGGCAACTCATACTATCAATACGCGGGCGCCGACTCGGGTTCTTACCAGGTGAACTTCTCCTGGATGGGAGCAGGCCAGGGAAGCTACCAGTATCAGGGAAAAGGAATCTACCGTTACGTGTACCCCGGTCATGGCGATTATTCTCCGCTGGTGTTTCTGCCTTTGCCGCAGAGTCAATCTCTTTTCGATATCAATCTATCCTTGATCCCCACTGACGCCCTTACCACCACCATCGAGTGGGCCCGAAGCGAGAGGGATCAAAATACACTGTCGGAAGTTAACGACGAGCGGAACGAGGGGAATGCGCTGGCCATCAAATCCCTTTACCAAAACAGCGACTTCCGGTTCCTCAAATCGGAATTCCACGAACTACGGTTGCAGGGGGAGTATCGATCCACGGACTCCGATTTCGCCCCTCTGGGTAGAATCAACTCCGTGGAAAAAGAGAGAATCTGGGGGCTGGACTCAGACCAGGTGGATGGCAGCGAGAGAACCTACCAACTGGCAGGCTCCATCGCGCCTTGGAGATCATTTGCCCTGGACTTCGATTACGGAAAACTGAAACAGGGAGATTCGTTTGCCTCCGATAGATCGAGCTTGGGTGCGAAAGTCCATCCGTCGAGTTGGGTCTCTGCAGAGGCAAGGACCGAGAGAATAAGCATTTTGAACAGTGCGGGCGAAGGACAAAGCTACCATGACCTGTGGACGAGAAATTCCGCACTTTTGAGCAGCAGATACAAAACGCTGACTACCACGTTCTCCTGGCGAAGGGAGAGAAGGAGCGAACTTGCGTCCGAGTACGTCTCCTCAACGGATAACTTCGATCAGTTCGCCGGCCAGGCCAGCTATGGTTTGTCCGCTATCGTCAAAGTCGGGACGGAGTTCAATTACAGGCACGATGTTCCGGTAGACCAAGATAGGGCCCGTAGTTGGGTCTGGACCAACCGCTTCTCAGCGCAGGACTGGAAAGGCATGCTCTCGTCCGATGTGGAATTCACCCGCAGGGTGAAGAAGTATGAGCATTCCGACGTCCCGGTCAGCCAGTCGGACCTGTTAGTCACCCGGTTTGACTTTTACCCTTCCAGCCAGTTGGTCAACTTGAAATTCTACCATTCGCAAAATCAGATTCATTCGGCCTCGCGGGTGGATAACTATCTGGAGGTGGAGGAGGGGAAAGGGGACTACGTTTACGAGGAAGGCAGGTACGTGCCGCATCCGGAAGGGAACTTCGTATTGCTGTCCGAATGGGTGGGCGACGGCCGCCCTTGCCTGGACTTAAACAAGAGCATCCGGCTGGTGTTCTCGCCCCATAAAGTTTCGGGCAAAGAAGGTTCATTCTGGCGCAAGGTTGGAAAAATCCTCTCCACCGATTCCTTTGTTAACCTCCGGGGTCGATTTGGGGATGACAGATCGCTGGCTTTCTATCTGCTTTATCCTCTGCACTCCGCGCAGGATTTCGGCATACTCCAGCAGAGCCTTTTGGTTCGGCATGACCTCAACCTGATTCCCACTCACAGGTCGCTGGGCGTTCGTCTCAGATGGGAGAGTGACCGGGAAACCGACGGCCTGACCTCCGAAGCCACGCGGAAGGAAAGAACGGACAAAGAGGACCTCCAGATCAAATCGCGCCTGTCCCAGCGTCACTTCCTGGAGTTCAACGTGGAGCGCGAGCAAATCAATGAAATCTGGGACGGAAATCTGCAGAGCAAGATCGACGGCGCTGCGGCCACTGTCGGCTTCACCCGAATGCAGGCCAGAACCTTAGAGCTTAAGGTTTCGGCAGAGCACCGGCAAAGAGAGGAGCATGTCAGGGACATCGGCGTGAGATTTTATTCTTGCACCCCGGAGGTGATCTGGGCGCTTCTCACCCAAGGTCGACTGAGGGCAAAGCTTGGCTGGACCTATTTGACCTCGGCGGCCGGCAGCCGGAGCTTGCCTTACGTTCTGACCGAGGGGAAGACGCCGGGGCAGAACTATGATTGGCGGCTGCTCTTCGACTATAAGTTGAGCGACCACCTGGTGACCAACGTGGTGTATTCCGGCGAATCCTTCTCCTCCACGCCGACCAAGCACTCCGCCAACGTGGAGGTTAAGGCGCTGTTTTAGCATAAGCAGGGCTGAATGGAGAGATCGCGCAAGCGGCCCTTGCAGATCAGAGAAAAGAAAATGAGAGAGAATCGGGAAAGAAAACTTGCATCTGTGATGCGTGCCAAGAAGCTCGCGGCGGCGGTGCTATTTTTCTGTCTGGCAGGACTGGGTGTCTTTCAGGTTACGGCCAAAGCCGAAAACGTTTCCTGTGATCTACAGGTGCAAGGGAATCGGTTTTTCGATACGGACAGGCTTCTGGCCGAAACCGGCTTGAAACCTCATTCGGCTTTCAGCTCCCAGTCGGTGGAGAGAAGCATAGAGAGGATGCTCTCTTTGTATGAAGACAACGGCTTCCCCTACTGCAGAATCTCGCCCGGAAATTTCCGAATGTCGGAGGAAGGATTGGTTTCCTTTTCATTCATGGTGGAAGAAGGTCCTCAGGTGAAGATCACCGAGGTCCAACTGGAAGGATTGAGATCCACCAGGAAAGAGGTGGTCCTGCGGGAGATGAGGGCGGACGTGCTTGGTCTTTTTTCCCAGAGCCGCTTGGACGCCGGCTTGGACAGAGTCGAGCGACTTTCATTCATTCAGGGGGTGGAAGACGTTCGGCTCCTGGCGACCGACGACCCAGTTCAAGGTATGTTGAAGATTCGGCTGACGGAGAGGAGAAACAACAGCATAGAGGGGGTGTTGGGTTATGCCCCGGGCGCCGGAGAACGCCAAGGTAATCTCTTTGGCAGCCTGGATCTGTGCTTCGACAACCTGTTCGGCACGGGGAGAATGATGCACTGGAGATGGTCCAGGAAAGACGCCTATTCCTCCCATCTGCTGTTCTCCTATCGCGAGCCTTGGGTATTCGGTCTTCCGCCCACTGCCCAGTTGACTTTGGAACAAGTGGATTACGACTCGACCTATCTGAAGCTGTCCGCGGCTGCGGGTCTCACCTTCGATGCGTCAAAGAGGCTGGCCTGGGGTTTGGAATTAGGCTGGGCCAAGGTGGTACCCGGCTCGGCAGGGAAGGGGCAGATTCCCGGCTCTCGCAAGTACATGGCCAGCGCGGGCCTCAAACTGGATTTAGCGGACCGGCGCGACAATCCGAGAGAGGGTGTTCAATACCAGTGCCAGGTGACTCTTGCCCGCAAAGACAACTATCGGTCGGAGGGCTTTAGTCCCGAACAAACGAAGGTCTCCTCGGCGGCGCTGCACCTGGATTTGAATCATTTCCTGCCGATCCTTGAAAAACAGACCCTCTTCGCGGGAATTCACCTGCGGGAGCTTTTCACCGAAGAACAATCCGTGCCCGTCTCGGACCTGTTTGAGCTGGGTGGGGCAGGCAGCATCCGGGGTTATCGCGAGGGTGAGTTTTTGGGCACGTCGGTGGCCTGGGTCAATCTGGAGTATAGGTTGCTTCTGGAGGGCGAATCCAGATTCTATGTCTTCATGGATTATGGCCAGTTCGGGCGAAGCTTCCGTGATCCCGGAAATCAGGCTCTCAAACAGATATCCGGCCAGAAGCTGGGCTACGGTTTGGGCCTGCGGGTCGACTCCAAAGCGGGGTTGTTGGGTTTGGACTATGGCCTGGGACAAGGCGACTCCATCACCCAGGGCAAAATTCACCTTCGCCTGATCAATCGGTTTTAGCGGATTGGCATTCTGTCGATAAATCTTTTCCGGAACTTGAACTCTTATATGATGCGATGGCGGCCGATGGGTTGGCCATTGTCTGGTTACGTCTTCGCACCCCTTGAATAATCACCGACACAACGTTTGAGACCAAGCACTGATATGAGACAAGTGATCGGATACCTCCGGCTGAGTCGGCCCCAGAACGACGCTATCGCCGCCCTGTCGGTTCTGGTGGGGGCCGGGGTGGCCGGGCCGGTCGAATCCTGGTGGAAGGTACTTGCGGCTTGCCTTTCCGCCTTTTTCATCTCCGCCGGAGGAAACTCCGTAAACGACGTCTTCGACGTGGACATAGACCGGGTGAACAAGCCATACCGTCCCCTGGTCAGAGAGGACATATCGGTCCGGTCCGCTGTTTGGTTCTCCCTGATTCTCTTCTGCCTGGGAGTCGCCTTGAGCTTGTGGATCAAGCTAACAAGCGTTCTGTTGGCTCTGGCCGTAGTCACGCTTCTGGTGATCTACAGTGCGGCTTTGAAAAAAAGACTTCTCTGGGGAAATCTGGCCGTGGCTCTGCTATCCGCATCGGCTTTCGTCTACGGTGGGATAATCGGGAGAAACTTTGCAATCTGTTTGATCCCGGCGGGGTTTGCTTTTCTTTTTCACCTGGGAAGAGAGGTGCTGAAAGATATCGAGGACATGAAGGGGGATTCCACCCGGGGAGCCTCCACCCTGCCTATTCGGGTAGGTGTAGCCGGCTCTCTGGCCTTCATCTCCTTGGTCTTTGCGCTTCTGGTGGCTCTGTCCGGGCTTCCTTATACGCTTCGCTTTTTCTCGCTGGTCTACCTGTTGATCGTATTCCCTGGAGTGGATCTGGTTTTGGTTTACGTGATCTGGTCCATGTGGCGGGATTCCTCACCTTCCAATCTTCATCGCCTAAGCAATCTCCTTAAAGCCGACATGTTGCTGGGTTTGGCCGCCATTTACTTGGGCAGACTCTGAGCG
>CAZWAO010000015.1:0-22041 GCA_964631815.1 uncultured Ignavibacteria bacterium
CCAGGATGTTTCCCTTACCGCTTATGGCCAGATCGTAGTCCAGCCTGCCTCTCCCTGAGACCATCTCCGGGTACTTCCACATAGAATCGGCCACCACCTGCAAGGACTGGGAAATGGTCTGTTCGTCGGAGAGGAAACTTCTGAGCTTGGAGAATCCGATGGCCATGTTCCTCAAAGGAAGAGCAAACGTGGGAGCCCCACATCCCTCCACCCCTATCCCCATCTTTCGCAGCGGATACTCGCACACCTCGGCTATGGTCTTGGCGATCAGTTTCTGCAGAGGATGTCGCGGGCTGAGATAGGTTCTGATATTCCATCCTCGATTCACGCAGGCCGCCAGCATGCCGGCGTGTTTGGCCGAGCAATTGTGCTGTAGACTGGAAAACCTCTTCCGGGGAGGCGTTATCCCCCTGGCGGTGTAAAAGTGAGGCACATGCCAACCGCACTGAAGGTGGTTTTTATTCAGCCCTATCTTTTTCAGGATGCCCTGTACCAGCCGCACGTGCTTTGGCTCCCCATTGTGGGAACCGGCTATAATGGCGATCTCTTTCTGACTGAATCCAAAGGCCTCGGCCGCTCCCGATTCGACCACCACCAGCGCCTGGAAAGGTTTGGCGGACGACCTGAGAAAGGTCACGAAGTTCGGATCGCCGCTGCGGCGCAAAAGTCTGCCCTGCGGGTCCACCACGGCTGCTGCGCCGTGATGCAGGCTCTCGATGGTATCTCCTCGGTATGCTCTGATCAGGACTTCGTTCATAGCAACGCCAATGTAAGCTGAGCACCCGGAAATTCAAAGCGGAAAATCCTACCTGCGCTTCAGCAGTGGGGCACGACTCATGGACGACCAAAACCGAAAGACTTGGGGCAAATTCCTTGACAGACCTTCTAATAGGTTTCAGCTTCACGTCGTAACTTACTTTGAATCTTGCGAGTCAAAACTCCGTGGAGAGCGAGCGGATGGAATCCAGCAGCATTTGGAGTCGGACCAAAGACCTGTGGGGCCGAAGGAAGAAACTGATCATCGCCCTGGGGGTCGTTCTTTGTTTTTTGATCATTTTGCTCGTCGCCGGCATTAGAACTTACAACACCTATCGCCAAGACCTGCCTTCTCTGGCCCAGCTTCATAACATAGAACCCAGCTTAGTCACCAAGATCTATTCTTCCGACGGGACCGTGATAAAGGAGTTTTATGCCGAACGGCGCATTCTGACTCCCCTGAAGAAGATGCCGCCTTATCTGATCGACGCCCTTCTGGCCACCGAGGACCGAAGGTTTTTCAAGCACTGGGGAGTGAATTCCCTCTCTATGTGCCGGGCCATATGGAACAGCCTGTGGTCCGGAAACCGCGTCAGCGCTACCAGCACCATCACCCAGCAGCTGGCCCGCACGCTGTTTCTCACGCCCGAGAGAACCATCTCCAGGAAGATAAAAGAGGTCCTGACTTCCATCAAAATCGAGAGGAACTATACCAAGGAAGAGATTCTGGAGATGTACTTAAATCAGTGCTACTTCGGCCGGGGGGCATATGGCATCCAGGCTGCGGCCCAGCTTTATTTCGGCAAGAACGTGGAGGATCTGAGCATCTCCGACTGTGCCGTTTTGATCGGGATACCGAAAAACCCCAGCCGTTACTCCCCCATAAACCATCCCGACCTGTCGCTTAAGAGAAGAAACGTTGTCTTGGAATCCATGAAGGCTTTCGGCCGGCTCTCGCCCGAGCTGGCCGATTCTCTGGAAAACCTGCCCCTGGAGATCGATCCCACTTCGGCTCCGGCAGGAGAAGCTCCCTATTTCACCGAGATGGTCAGGCAGTACCTGGAGAGGGAGTACGGTGAAGACAGCCTCTACCGTGCCGGGCTGTCCGTGTACACCACGTTGGATTTGAACATGCAGAAGGCGGCTGAGGAGGCGCTACTGGCGGAACTGGATTCGCGGCAGCAGCAGATGGAGAAAACGCATTCTCTCAGGGATACAACTTATACCATAGAAGTGGTGGACTCCACGGACACGGCTTCGGGCAAAAAGAGGGTTTATCGGCAGATTCAGGGAGCTTTGGTGGCGCTGGACAACCGAACCGGCAATGTGCTGGCCCTGGTGGGAGGAAAGGACTTCGGCAAGAGTCAGTGGAACCGGGCGGTACAAGCCCCCCGGCAGCCGGGGTCGGGTTTCAAGCCTTTTATCTACACGGCAGCCATCGAAAACGGGTCCAAACCCACCGACATCGTCTACGACATTCCCATCATCCTCACCGGTGACGACGGAAAAGAATGGAGCCCCCAGAATTTCGACGAGGTGTTTCGCGGCCCGGTTACCTTAAGGACCGCCTTGGCCAAGTCCATAAACGTAGTCTCCGCCAAGCTCATCCAGAAGGTGACCCCGCAGCAGACCATCTTCTTTGCCTCGCACATGGGAATCAGCACGCCCTTGAACCCCTATCCCTCCCTGGCCCTGGGCACTTCCGAGGTCACCTTGTGGGATATGGTCAAGGCATTCTCCGTGTTCCCTAACGGCGGCATAAAGGTGGAGCCTAAATACATCCAGAGGATCACGGACCGTTATGGGAACGTGCTGGAGGATAACCAGTATTCGAAAAGAGACGAAGTTCTATCCGCCCAAACTGCTTATATCATGACCACCATGCTGGAGACGGTGATGACCGGCGGCGGAACCGGCTATGGAGCCAGGGCCCGGGGATTCACCCGACCCGCCGGAGGAAAAACCGGCACCACCGACAACTGCATGGACAATTGGTTCCTGGGTTTTACCCCTCAGATCACCGCCGGAGTGTGGATCGGATATGACGATAAGATCGTCATCGGTAAAAACGTCACCGGTGCGCATACC
Organism: uncultured Ignavibacteria bacterium; assembly: GCA_964631815.1. Lineage (GTDB taxonomy): Bacteria > Zixibacteria > MSB-5A5 > MSB-5A5 > SM1-73 > SM23-73-3. The sequence continues at coordinate 2,845 of CAZWAO010000015.1, forward strand.
GCGCTGCCGGTATGGACCGACTTCATGACCAAGGCGCACGAGAATCTTCCGGTGGAGGACTTCCGCGTTCCTCCCGGCATATACTTCAGAACCGTCTGTCTGGAAAGCGGGCTTTTGGCCACGGATCGATGTCCCCGCATCATCACCGACGTGTTCACCGACGAGACCCTGCCCGATCGACCCTGCGATTTACATCCCTCGCCGGGGCTTCCCGACTCAACCGTGACCGTGCTTTTCCGGGAGATACAGCAGGTTCCCGAGAAGAAGGAAGAGATCGTCTTTTAGCCTTGGTCGGCCTGAGGTCCTGCAAACCGCTCCCGACCGACGATTATCAACACAAAATGGCAACGGAAAACCCCGCGGACTCAAAGATGAGTCCCGCGGGGTTTCGAGCGTTATGGGTTACCTATATGTGGCTAACCCTGGAGTTCTCTGACTTGCGGCTCGCCCATTCCCTGGCGAAAACTGCCGGATTTCGTCTACATCTTAACCACATTCGTGGCCTGCGGGCCTTTGGGCCCTTCGACGATCTCAAAGCTGACTTCCTGTCCCTGCTTCAAACTCTTGAACCCTTCATCCTGAATGGCCGAGAAATGGACGAAAACGTCCTTTCCGCCTTCCGGTTGCTCGATGAAGCCAAATCCCTTGGAGTCATTAAACCATTTCACTCTACCGGTCGCCAAACCTTTTCACCACCTTTCATGAAACTAACAGGTTTTGGATCAATCGCTGTCCAGTCACCAGGAATTCGGACTTCGTCAAAGCCTTCCGACTGGAACACCTCACTATGCATTCCGATCGTATAAAAAAACCCACGAAAATTATGCCTAAGTTCTCGTGGATTGAAAAACTCAAACCGCCGGAAAACCTACTGCAACTATTTTACTGCACTCTCTCCTCACTGCTTTATTTATAACGTCTCATAGCCCATTTGTCAAGCAAAATCTTCGCACAGCAAAGAGATTCCTCTGTTCTGGAACACCGCTTTCTTTCGGTTGTCCATATCAGAGCAGTAGTGGAAAACGCCAAGCCCAATCCGCAAGACTCCTGGGGTGGATTTCTCCACTTCTCTTTGACAGCGGCAGCTCGAATGTGACCCAAACCACTGTTCCGACAAGCCGGTCACAGTCCCAGGGCCAATATCAAAGTGGCCAGTAGCGCCAGCCCGGCCCCCAATCCGAAAGCGGCAGGCGCACCGGCCCATTGCCAAACCCAGCCGAAGATCAGGCTGGCGGGCAGCGCGGTCAACCCCACTGCGCCGTGATACAGGCCGTAAGCTAAACCTCTCTTTTTCTCCCCCACCAAATCTGCCACGAAAGCTCTCATATTGCAGTCGGCCAGTCCATAGTACAAACCGTAGGAGGCGAAAAGCAGCCAAATGTGGATGGACCTGGCGGCGAGGGCAAAACCCACGTAAACCGCAGCATAGACTAAAAGCCCGGAGACGATCAGGTTTTTCCGTCCGATTCTGTCCGAAAGCGCTCCGGCAGGCGAGGAGACCAGCGAATAAACCAGGTGCATGACCAGCCAGAGCAAGGGCACGTATACAATCCCCACGTTCAAATCCCGCGCCCTGAGGAGCAGAAAAGCGTCGCTGGAGTTGCCCAAGGTAAAAATGGCAACGGCCACAAGGAACACCCGAAACCGTCTGTCGAAACCCGAGAGGCTGAGCTTTACCGGCATCCCGCTCCGTTCCTCGAGTGTCCTCCTTTCTCTGAGAAACAAAAGGAGGATTATCACCGCCAGCAGAGCCGGAACGGAGGCGATCAGAAACAGGGTGCGATAGTTACCATTCACCAGGGGAAGAATCAGAAAGGCCAACAACGGGCCCAACACGGCCCCGGCCGAATCCATGGCCCGGTGAAAACCAAAAGAGATCCCCCTACGCTCCTGGGGTGTGGAGTCCGCTATCAAAGCGTCCCTGGGCGAGGTTCTGATCCCCTTGCCGAAACGATCTGCAAATCTCAGCCCCAGCACCTGCCAGGAGGCAGTGGTAGCGGACAGAATCGGCTTGGCCAAAGTCGCCAGGCCGTAGCCGACGCTGACCAAAAGCTTCCTTTTCCGCAGCCTGTCCGAAAGCCAGCCGGAGTAAATTTTCAGGATGCTGGCGGTGCTCTCCGCCACCCCTTCTATCAGGCCGATGAAGAGCACGCTGGACCCCAGCACCTCGGACAGAAAGAGCGGCAGCAGCGGATAGATCATGTCCGAGGAGGCGTCGGTAAGGAAACTCACCAACCCCAGGATCAACACATTTCTGGGTATTCTGAGGGACTTCCAACTAACCATTGGGTTGGAACCAGCTTAGGTGGTGATCAATTGGATTCGGCACAGGAGAACAGCCGGCCGACGGATCCCCTTGCGATCCTCCACGACCAGGCGGATCAACTCCTGAACAGCACGCTCTCCTTCTCGAACAGCCTCTTGGTTACAAAGATGGAGAAGGATGCATAGATGGCGGTGGAGACGAAGATCAGGACGATCTGCCCCCAGTGAAACGTCCCCAGAAGCACTTCCCGCATGGCCAAGGCGATATTGACGATGGGAACGAAAGCCAGGACCCAGTTTAGCTCGATTCCGGGAACGAAGGAGACCATAGCCGGAAGTATCACCACAAACATCAGAGGAGAAACATAGCTTTGGGCCTCTTTGTAACTTTTTCCGAAAAGGGCTATCGACAGAAGCGCCGAGCTGAACAGGGCAGCTAACGGGAGCATCAAAAGCAGAAGCAGAATCGCCGCCAAGGGTTGGATGCTGATGGCAATTTGTTCCGATCCGAATTTGGACATCTGGCCGAATCCCACGCTGGCCGAGATGCTCATGCTGGCCACCGCCAGAATTATGGTTATCACCGAGGCGGTCATCACCGTAAGAAACTTGCCCGTGGCGATATCCAGTCGCGAGACCGGCGTGACCAGGATGGTTTCCAAAGTTCCTCTCTCCTTTTCCCCCGCCGTCAGGTCGATAGCCGGGTACATGGCCCCCACCATGGCTAAGATCAGCACCATATAGGGCAGGAACATGCCCAGCATGAACCCGCCCATCTTCTCCTTGGGAGCCAGGTTCTCGCTGCTGACGTCTATGGGGTGCAGAAGCGACTCTTCCACGTTGCGCTCCCGAAGCCTGGATACCACCAGGCTGTCCTGATAATCTTTAAGCCTGCCGGAGAGTTTCTCTTTGGCAATGGATGACCTGATCTCCGCACCGTCATAGTAGATGATGGCCTGACTATTCTCACCCTGATCCAGCTTCTTCTCGAAGTCCGGCGGGAACTCCAAAGCCGCGTTTATTTGCTTATCCTTCAAAGCCTGCCGAAAATCGGCCACCTCCACCTCTTGGAAGTCGTCGCCCGCCAGCAGGGAGGAGAGGAACGACGGGGCATTTTGCTCACCCACCACCGCGATCTTGGTGGCCTCAGCCTCCGTTTTTTTGATCATCATCATCACCACGCTGCTCATCCCGAACATCAGGACCGGAAACAAGATGATGGGAACAAGAATGGTGGAGATCAGGGTGCGCCTGTCCCGGAGGGTCTCCAACATCTCCTTGAAGTAGATTATCTTGACTTTCTTGAGATTCATCTGCTCTTGATTATCCTTCCTCTCCGACTTCTCCCCTGCCTCTGCCCATCTTTTGTGAAACGGTGATCCGCGTCAGGTCGAGGGGTTACGAAGCACGGTACTCCATATCTGCAAACTGGATTTTGTCTTTTGTCTCTAAACTATTCTCCGACGGTTTTCACGAATATGTCATCTAAATCGTTCAAGCCGGTCTTGGCCCGAAGCTGATCCAGCGTTCCCACTTCCAATATCTTCCCCTGATGGATGATGGCGATGTCGTCGCACAGCTTCTGCGCTTCCCACATCACGTGTGTGGAAAAGAGAATGCACTTGTCCGCCTGTTTGGACTCCTTGATGAACTGAATTATGCTGCGGGAAGTGACCACGTCCAGACCTACGGTCGGCTCATCTAAGATCAGGACCTCCGGATCGTTTACGAAGGTTCGGGCGATGGAGACCTTTTGTTTCATTCCGGTGGAGAGCTTGTCCACCCGCCGGTTCCTGAATTCATTCATACCGAACCGGTCGAATATCTCACTCACCCGCGCCTTGAGCTTTTCGTCGTCCATTCCGTTCAGCCTGCCGAAATAGTTCACAGTTTCCTCCGCGGTCAGACGATGATACAGCCCGGTATCGCTGGAGAGAAACCCGATTTTGGACTTGACCTTTTCCGGCTGGGTTACGATGTCGTAACCGGCAACCTGGGCGGTTCCGGATGTGGGTTTAAGCGAAGTGGACAAAAGCCGCATCAATGTGGTCTTCCCCGCGCCATTGAGCCCCAAGAGGCCATAAACCCGTCCCGCTTTGCATTCGATGTTTACCGAGTCCACAGCGCGGATTTCGCCCCGCTTCTTGTCCTGGAAGATCTTGGTCAAGTTGCTGGTGATGATCATCGTGTCGATAACCTCAGTGCTTCGTGGCATAGAGCTCATACGAGAAACAAACAGTCGGGAATATATGCGGCATTGAAAGGAAAGGCAAGGAAAAACCAGAGGCATGAAACTCACAGCACTTCTTCGTCCTCCGCCTTCCAGGCGGGGTCGACGATGCACAGGAACTCAAGATCGGAGGCACCGGTATTCTGGATGTGCTGGATTGAATTCGGCGGGATATAGACAGCTTGCCCGGCGTGAACCTCGGCTGACTCATCGTCCACGTGCATTATCCCCTCCCCTTTTAGGATGTAATAGACTTCGGATGTTTTCAGCCTGTGAGGCAGAGAGCTTCGGCCGGGCTTGACCTTGGCGTGGGCTAAGCTATAGTGGATTTCAAGATTCGCTTTGTCCGGATGTAGCAGCTCACGGAGAAGCGTTCCATCTCCGGCCGTAATGTCCTCGCACTCCTGCAAGTCTATTATAAACACGGGCAGCATTAACGGACAAGGATTAGGCTATCGTCTCACGCCAAATAGGATTTCGAAAGAACTGTTCTTGACTTTGAGAAGATCAGTCTGGTACGCGCTGGTGAAATCCGGGCTATATCTGAATTCCAAAAGTACCTTCACCGGCCGACTTGTGCTTTCTACCCCCAGACCGATAGTCCCTCCTACATCCGCATCCTTCAATTCCCGGTAAATCTCACCAGCCGTATCCGATTTGTAGCCCAGTAGGAAGTCAAATCTGGGACCAGCTATCAAATAGGGCAGGAGATGTTTTGTCCTGAGGGTGACTTTCGCCAAAAGCGGAATTGACAGATAATCCAAACGCTGATCGAACTTGATGATGCGTATCGGTGTGGCGAACTCATCGGTTTGTACGAATTCGTCTACGTGTCCTTTCTGAATGTAATGAGCTTCCGTCAATACGCTCAAGGATGGCAAGCTGAGCCACTCCGCGAAGATGCCAAAATTCAGTCCGCTTCTGTTCTTCGTATCAGCCTGGAATCCTGCGGAATAGTCAAAGTCTTGATTGGCGACGACCATCCCGGCCTTGAACCCGTAACCTTTCAGCAACTGGCCCCTGGCACCGGAAAACGACAAAAGGACAAAGAGAGTGGCAACTACTATCCTCCCCATATGCCTTTCCTCCCCTGCTTAATGATATTATGTCAAAATCCGAATCTTAACCTCTACAAAAAGCGGATATCCTTCTGCGCTTCGGTCTTCCGGTGCTCAGCAGCATCCCCTTACGATCCCGCTTTCTCTACCTCATCAAGCTCTGCTCGTCCTCCAGCAAATCCTCCCACTGGGGCTGGGATATCTCGCCTTTCTTGTCGGAGTGCACCAGTCGGTACTGGCCGTATCCGTCCTCATCTAAGAAGATGAAGTAAACTCCGCCTTCTAGGTTGTGATAATTCCATCGCTCCCAGGGTTTGGTTCCCTGAGAAGACGGATGTCTTTCTATGTCGTCCGGTTCGCCGTAGGTTATGTATACCCGACCCATGTCCGTATTCCAACCGTCGTTGGATCCCTGGGTACGGGAATACCTGAGGTTGGCCGTGTTTATCCGCCGGTAGTAGTCGATCTTGAATTCGTTCTCCGGAGTCTCCGGGTTGGGGTCCCTCTTTCGCCAAAACTCCTCCATGAAGTTCTTCTTACCCACGAAATTCAGCTCGTTGAACATCTTCAATTCGGAGGAACTGGCGATGTAGGTGACGTCCTGCTTGAACCTTTTGACTTCATCGGCCACCAGCTCGTCCTGCGTCGGCTCCCTCAGAACGGCGAAATCTTTGGTGGCCACGGCTTTCTTTCCGGTCTCCTTGTCTTTGGCCTCCACTGTCAGAACGTACCTGCCGCCAGCCAAGGTGGAGATGTTGATTCCGCTTATCACTACGGCGGAACCCCCGGGTTTCTTCTTGGTCTGTTTTCCGAAATCCTTCACTTCGTCTCCACTGGTATCCAGGACGCTGAAGTTCAACTCGTACTGGGGATCGGACCCCGGCGAGTCCTTCAGATTATAAAGCTCCGCATAGAAATACATCATCCCGCCTTCGTGGGTGAAGACCCCCGACGGGTTGGGAAGAATTCTCTGACCCGCCTTGCAGAAACGCCCTTCGGTGGTATCGGCCTCTATGCTGAAGGCTAACTGGATGTCGCTTAATTCCAGGTCCTGGCCTGAGAACTTCTTCACCTCCGCCTGAATGGATGCATTCCCCTCCGCCAGCGAGTTGACGTCGGTGGCCTTGATGTTGATTTGATAGACCCCCGGCAGTATCTCGGCCGTTACCCGGTCCAGTATCATGTAGTCCACAGTCTGCGCCTCTTGAGCATCGTTCACCCGGGACATGGTGTTCCACATGCGGCTCTCCACCTCGTTCCCCTCCTGGTCCAAGATGCTCAACTGCATCAGAACCGTAGCCAGCACCCCTTCCTCCTGCGGCACAAACTGCAGCTCCTTGCGGTTGAAGGAGTAGTATATCTCCACGTAGCTGTTGCCGGGCTCCTGGAAATCCTGGAAGGAGGCATAGTCCAAACCCATCCTGAATTTTCGCGGTTCCTGCGCCTGCGAGGAAACGGCCCAAGCCATCATCAGAAACGAAAGGAACGCCCCGATACCGTATAAGACTCGCTTTGTTTTCATGTTACTCACCTCTGTTTTTTCCGGCCGCGCCCAACCCTACCCGCCTGGTCCGCACCAGGAAACGGACTCACCTGGCGGATTTCACAGGGTCAGTACCCTTGTTGGTAATATCGATACTTGCCGTCGTAAGGCGGCTGAAGCTCATATTCTCCATCTCCCCGATCGATGAACAGAAACATCAGGTTCTTTTGATAGTAATACCACCTTTGATATGCCGGCGCGTCGCGATCAAAAGGATGTTTGTCCACTTCGTCGGGATGGCCGTAGATCATGTAGATCATTCCCATGTCCGTCTCCCAGCCTTCCTTGGTGGGCAGGGAGAAATTCTGGTTGACGTATTTGAGCCTTCGCAGGTATTCATCCTTGAGCTCGTTTTCCGGCGTTCCCGGCGTGGGGTCCTTGGATTTCCAGAACTCCAACCATCTTTGCAGCCGCTCATCCTCCGGAGCCTCCTTGAGTTTCTTAATCTCATCGGAGGAGGCCACGTATTTCAGCTGATCGATGGCCTTGCCATATTCGTTCTTCAACTGGTTGGCAAAGGACCATTCTATGCGGAAATCCCGATCGATTTTGGCCTTCTCCCGGCCTTTCTGCACCAAAGCCATCTTAAAGTAGTAATCTCCCGAAGGGAAATCATGCAGGGAGATGCTGTCAAATGCGAAGTAGGTATCGGGTCCCAACGTCACGACGGTGGTTTCCTGATGACTGAAGTCCTGATCCCGATGGCGCAGCTCGTATTTTACAACGTAAGCCTGGGGTGCTGTCGGCCCGCCGTAGATCTCGTAGTAGAATATCAACGACGGCTCGTCGTCCCCGTAAATCCTGGATACGTTGGGAATCACCATCTTTCCCCTTTTGTCGAACCGCGACTCCCCGATGCTGTCCGAAAGTTGGCGAATGAACTCGATGTCCGAGAAGACCAGCTTGTCCCCTATCCGGGACGGGATATCGACGTCCCTCTCCACTTCGAAGGCTCCCCCGGAGTTGTGGTCCACCAGCTTGGCTTTGAGCTTGTACTTGCCCGAGTATAGAGAAAGGTTGAGTTGGTTGGTGATGAAATCCAGCGGCGAACGGGTCTCTTCGTAGGTATCCACCAGGTAGCTTTCGTCCATGGACGTCCCGGAGACCTGTTTATTGATCTTGTTGGAAACCACTACCTGAATCTCATACGAGGCCCTGAACTTCTCCCCTTCCTTGACGAAGGTCAGGGCATGAGTCAGTATTTTGTAGTACAACTCGAATTCGAATTTCTCCCCCGCCTCCTCCCGGAAAGCAGAGTAATCCACAAAGAAAATCTGCTCCCTGTCGTCCAGGTAACCGAAATCGGTCTGCCCGAAAGCTGAGGATGAGGGGACGATCAGGAAGGCGGCGAGAAGAAACCACGCAGTGACTATTCTCATCTTTCCTCTCATGGGAACTGCCCGGAAAACATCAGGCTATTCCAAAGTTTATACGCCAGTGTCGCCGCAAAGGATAGGACATTTGCCGGACTTTGGCAACAAAAAAGTGTGACCCCGTTTCCCTCCGCACGGATTTACCCCAGCGACGGGAATCACAAAAACCCCGGATCATTCATTCATATCGCAGGGAGATGATGGGGTCCAGCTTGGCAGCGCGATAGGCAGGATATATGCCGAAGATCAGCCCCACTGAAACGGAGAAGGAAAAACCCAACACTATCCAGGGCACCGACACCCCGGCGGCCAGAGGCGTAACCGCCCCCACCAGCTCACCCAAGAGAAGCCCGATGATTATTCCCAAAATGCCGCCGCTGCCGCTCAGGGTCATGGCCTCGATCAGAAACTGCCACAGGATGTCCTTCTTCCTCGCCCCTATGGCCTTCCGGATGCCGATCTCCCTGGTCCTCTCGGTAACCGAAACCAGCATTATGTTCATCACCCCCACCCCTCCCACCAGAAGTCCGATGGACGAGATTATCACCATCACCATGTAGATGGCCCGGGTGATGTTTCGATACATGTCCATCAGGTCCTCCTGCGTGGCCAGGGCGAAGTTGTTGGGCTTATCCGCGGAGAGTCCCCGCCGGATGCGCATCACCTGGGTGATCTCGTCTAGGGCCGACTCCATGAGCTCCGGGCTTTTCGGCTTGGCTATCAGCAGCAATTCCTTTTCCTCGGGATACAGCTTTTTGTAAGTGGTATGAGGCAAAAGCACGAAATTGTTCTGGCTTTCTCCCAAGATGGATGGCCTTTTCTCCATCACCCCGATGACCGTGAACTTCTTCGGCGCGAAATTGCGTCCGGCGATGCTGACTTCCTTGCCCACCGGATCCAGGTTGGAGAACAGCGCATCCGCCACGTCCTGCCCCAAAACCACCACCATGGCCCGGTATTTTACATCGCCGTCGGTCAAAAATCTCCCCTCTTCCGCATAATTGTTGTTCACCAACTCATAAGAAGGCATCACTCCGATAAGCTGGAAGTAATTGACCTTGTTGTTGCCGTATTTGATGGTCTTGGGTCCCGGACCCCAGTTCTGGGGTGAGACGGCTTCCACGGACGGACAAAGCTGCTCCACCGCCATGGCGTCCTCAAAGGTGATGGGCGGCCGGTTGCGCTCCTCCTCGGAAGGTTCCCCGAAGGTGATGCCGATTTCGAACTTGGTCACGTAGATGGCATTGGATCCCAAGGACTCGATCTGCTGGGACATACTGCGGTTTAGGCCGGTGATGATGGACACCATGGCGATGACCGTGGTCACCCCAATGAGCACCCCCAGGACCGTCAAAAAAGCCCGCATCTTGTGGGCCTTGATGGCCGCCAGCGCCATTACGATGGCTTCTCTTATTTCAAAGATATTGATCATGGATCATGCCTTGGTCGACCGGCAGGCGATTCCGTCTGGAATTTATTCGTACCTTAGGGCCTCGATGGGATTCAGCCGGGCGGCCTTCATGGCCGGGAATATCCCGAAGAATATTCCCACCGATGACGACACGAACAAAGCCAGCACCACGGACCACAGCTCCACCGAAGCAGGCAGAGGGCTGGCCACGGCTATCAGCTTGGCTATCAAGGCCCCGAGGCCTATGCCCACCATCCCGCCCACCAGCGCCAGGGTCACCGCCTCCACCAGAAACTGCCACAGTATGTTTCTTCTTCTGGCTCCCAGGGCTTTTCTTATCCCTATCTCCTTGGTTCTCTCGGTCACGGAAACCAGCATTATGTTCATTATCACTATCCCTCCCACCACCAGGGAGATGGAAGCGATTCCACCCATCACGATCAGCGCCATGTTGGTGAATTGACGGAAGAAGTCCATCACGCTCTCCGAGGTGAGCATGGAGAAATCGTCCTCCTGGTGATAGTCCACACCCCGCCGGGCTCGGAGGATAACCCGGGATTCATCCATGGCATCCTGCATGGACATGAAGTCCCGCGCCTTCACGAAAATGGTGACATACATCCTTCCGGCGAAGAGCTTCTCATAGGCGCTGATGGGGATCAAAACGTAATCGTCCTGGTTCTCTCCCAGGAAGTTCCCCTTTTTGGCGGCCACCCCGATGATCCGAAAACGATGGTTGCCGATCTTGATGTCCTTTCCCATGGGATCTTCGTTGGGAAAAAGACTTTCCTTTATCTGCCAGCCTATGAAGCACACCCGCCGGTTGTGATCCACCTCGAACTCGGAGAAGGTCCTTCCCTCATATACCTCCCGGTCGGAGATCTCGGTGATGTTCGCCGTGGCTCCCACCACCGCCATGCTGGAGATGTCCTTGTTTTTGTATTTTACCTTCCTGAAGGTCACCGACTGCACCCCCACCTTCCAACAATCCGGGCAGCCCTCCTTTATGGCCTCCATATCCGCCATGGTGAGGTTTTTCCTCTTGGTCTGCTCGTGCCATTGCTCATCCGAGGTAATGATGCCGAACTTTCTGATCATGAAGGTGGTGGAGCCCATGCTGTTTATCTCCGCTTCCACGTAGCGATTCATGCCCGAGATTATGGACACCACGGCGATCACCGTCATCACCCCGATGATCACGCCGATTAGGGTGAGGACTGACCGCAGCTTGTTGGCCACCAGTGAACTCAATGCGATGAATATGCTTTCCAGAATGCGCATGGGATCGAGATGGGTTGTGGTTTACGGCCTTCGGCCGCCGTTGGTGCGGTGAAGGCCGCTTGAATAGGCTAATGCTTGTTTCTTTCCTCTTTTTCGATGGCCCCGTCCCGGATGTGTATGACCCGATCGGCATACGAGGCGATGTCCGGCTCATGGGTGACTATGATCAGGGTATTTCCCTGCTGGTGCAGCTTTTCGAATATCTTCATTATCTCGTTGCCGGTCTTGGTGTCCAAGTTCCCGGTGGGTTCATCCGCTAAAATCAGCGAGGGATTATTCACCAAAGCCCGGGCTAAGGCTACCCTTTGCCTCTCGCCGCCCGAGAGTTCGTTGGGCTTGTGCGTGGCCCGGTCCTCCAAATCCACCATCTTCAGGGCCTCCCGGGCCCTTCTCTTTCTGGCCTCCGACTCCGTGCCGTTGTACACCAGGGGAAGCTCCACGTTGTGCAGGGCCGTGGCCCGGGGCAGGAGATTGAAGGTCTGGAAGACGAAACCGATCTCTTTGTTTCTGATGTGGGCCAGCTCGTCGTCGTTCATCTCACTCACCAACTTGCCGTTCAGAAGGTAGCTGCCCCGGCTGGGGGTATCTAGGCACCCGATTAAGTTCATCAGAGTGGACTTGCCCGAGCCGGACGGTCCCATGATGGCGGCGTATTCGCCCCTGGACACATCCAGGCTCACGCCGCGCAGGGCATTTACCTCTTCCGCGCCCACCTGGTAGATTTTCCACAAATCGCGGGTCTTGATCAACACTTGCTTTTTCTCCTCAAGGTAACCAGCCTGCAAACAGCTTCGGGAGCAACCCCAACCAAGCTCCGGTGGACTTGGATTCCCAAGTTCACCCCATCCTTCGCCTTGCTATTCCTTATTCTCCGTGAGCTTTCGCTCGCTGATTTTGACCTTGTCGCCGTCTTTCAAGGATCTGAGTATCTTGTAGCTTCCGGTGACCACCATCTGACCATCTTCCAGCCCGGAGGTTATCTCTATGTTCTGCTGGTCGGCTATTCCGGTGGTGACTTTTTCGAACTTGGCATGATTGTCCTTCACCACGAAAACGCCTTCCACTTCCTTTTTCTCTTCCTTGCCTTTCTTCTTGGACTTCTCCGGAGACAGGCTGTCGGTGGAGGCTACGGCGCCTTCCTCTTTGGACTTCATGGTGGAAAGGGTATCGCCTTCTTCCCTCATTACTACGGCCTGAATGGGAACGTTAAGCACGTCGGTGCGGGAATTGGTGGTGATGTCCACCGACGCCGACATGCCCGGTCTGATGGCCGGCACCTCGTTTAGGAGCATGACCTTCACGATGAAGTTGGTGACCTGGTCCTGCGTTCCCAGGCCGCTGATCTGCGCGGTATGGCCGATCTCGGTCACTTTTCCTTCGAAGGTGGTATCGGGAAAGGCGTCGATTTTGATCTCGGCCTTCTGGTCCAGCTTGACCTCGGCTATGTCGGTTTCGTCCACCTCCACCTCCGCCTCTATGATGCTCATATCCGACACGGTCATGATCACCGTACCGGGATTGTTCATGGTCCCCACCATCACTATCTCCCCCACCTCGGCATTGAGCGCGGTGACCAGACCGTCCATGGGGGAAGTCATGGTGGTCTTGCTCAGGTTGTAGTTGGCCTGATCTAAGTTGGCCGTGGCCTGCTGGTACTGGGCCTTGGCTAAGTCCAGATCGGTCTTGGACATGTCGAACTGCTCCTGAGAGGTGAGCTTCTTTTCGAACAGTCCCTTCTGCCGGTCGTAGGTCAGCTGCGCCTGCTCCTTGCTGGCCTGGGCCGAATTCACCGCCGCCTTGGCCTGATTCACGGCGGCCCGGTACTCGGTGTCGTCCAGTTGAACCAGAAGATCTCCCTTCTTCACCCAATCCCCCTCCTTCACGGGCATTCTCACTATTTTGGCCGGAACATAGGCCGAGATCTTCACGTCCGTTCTGGGGATGATCTTGCCGTAGGCCGTGACCAGCGAGGTGAGGTCGTTTCTTTCGACCTCCTCTGCCTGCACGGTGTAAGTCTTCTCCCCGCTTTTGAGGAAATTGGCCGCGATGATGATCAACACCACCACGATCCCACCGACGATGAGAATGACTTTTGTCTTTTTTTTCATGTTTCCTCCAGTGCTCCGACGCCGACGTTACCGTCGAGAAACGCCTGCGGCGTTACCAGTAGTTTCATCGGAGAGACAACCCTTCCGGTTTTTATGACTTCGTCCCTATTGCTTGCGAATCCGGAACCAGCCCCTTGTTCTCTGGCCGTCATCTGCCCATGGCCTTCTCGAACTGCGCCACCGCCAGATTGAAATCATACAGGGCCTGAACCCGGTCGGATTCCGCCTGCTTTAGGCTCACCTCGGCGTCCAGAAGCTCCAGAATGCTGGCCGATCCCAGATTGTACTTCTCCTGCACCAGATCCAGATCCTCCCTGGCGGAGGCCTGTTTCTCCTCCGTCAGATCGATCGTCTGCTGAGCCTCCTCCACGCTAAGATAGGCTTGTTTCAGCTCCAAAGCCACGTCCCTCTTGGTCTGAGAGTAGTTCTCCCCGGCCGAGATCCGGTTGGCTTTGGCATAGGAGAGGTTGTAGTTCTTCTGAAAGTTGTCGAATATGTTGAAGCTGATGGAGGCCGACAGCGACCAGTCGTAATCCCGGTTGCGGATGTTCTTGAGCTCATTTAAATCCGTGTTGCTCCAGGAATAGGAGCCCCTCAGGCTGAAATTGGGGAACCATCCGCTGCGGGACATCCCGAACTGGGCTTGGGCGGATTGGAAGTCGAACTTGGCCTTCTTCAGGCTGGGATTATCCTGCATGGCCGTTTTCAGGGCATCGTCGTAGGAATAATCGAACTCCGGTTTGGTCAGGTTCTCCTCCACCTCGATGGGGGCATTCACGTTTTGCCCCATCCAGTTGTTGAGGGTGGCCTTGGCCACCTTGACCGTGTTTTCCGCGCTGATTAAAGCCAGCTCCACGTCGCCATATTGCACCTTGGCTTTCAGCACGTCGGAGTAAGACGCCGCTCCCAGGTCATATCTGGTCTGGGCGATCTTGAGCTGCTCCTCTGCGCGCTTCAAGGCCTCCTTCTGAATCTCCAGAAGCATCTTGGACTTCAGAACGTCGAAATACGCCCGTTTGACGGACAGGATCAACTCCTGCCGGGAAAGCTCGTAGGAGTTCCGGGCCGAGTTCTTGGATGCCTCCATCTCTCGTATTTGATAGAGGTTGTATCCCCCCAAAGACCAGCTCTGGCCGGCGCTGACGCTGGCCGTGTAGTACTTGGATACGTCTATTCCGGAGAGCCCGGGGATCAATTCGCCGGAGATGGGATCGTAGCTGATACGATCGGTGGGTCCGGTGATCCTTCTGGAATAACCTATTTGGGAATCCAGGCTGGGCAGAAGATTGCCCCAGCCGGTGAGAACTTGCCTTTTGGCTACGTTGTAACTCTGCCTGGCCGCAATCAACCCGGCGTTGTATTTCTCGGCCAGTTGTATGCTTTGCTCCAGAGAATACACCGTGGGTGACGGACTCTCGAATTGCCCCCAGCAAACGTTGGTTAACAGCACTAACGCACAGATGCTCGACAGAAATACTCTCATCGTTTTCCTCCTCCTGGCTGTTAGAACCCGAAGCCCCCGCCGAACACGCTGCCCAAACCAGATTTCAACCCAATCCAGATCATCCAAAGAATCAATACGGCCACAAACGCCTTCTTGGTGCTGAACTTATACATCACTCCCAATCCAATGGACAGCAGAATTACCTGCCAGATGGTGAAGACGTCGAAGCTGGAAAGCACGCTGTACAGAAAACTACCCTGGCTGTCCGGAGAGAGCACCAAAGCCGGGCTGGTCTGGACGTTCATGTTGCCCTTGGCCATGATCAGAGGAAATTTGACAATCATTGAGGGTATGGCCACCAGCGACGAATAGCAGTACAGCGAGAAGACCCTCCGGTAACTGGAATCTCCCCCCAAAAGCACGTTGAAGACGAAAAACAACACCGCGGCAATTATCACGAACGTAACCAACGTGCCGGCCGGAGCGATGCCTAATTGCCACAACGGAGGATGGCTCTGCTCCTTCAGTTTTTCGATGATCTCACCTTTGGCCTGCTGCGGAATCCTGTCGTTATTCTCGATTCTCTGCACCTGCTGATCCATGATGTAGGGATAGGTATAGTAGAAAAAGCCTATGCTCAGCAGAGCCACGATGATGTAAGGCACGATCCAGGTGGGCTTGAGATTCAGACTCTGAAATACCTTTCGCGGCTCGAAGAAGAGATTGAACACCTTCGACACGCCACTCATGGGTTTCTCTTCGGGTTGAACAATCGGAACGGCCTCTTCCATTTCTTCTCCTTTCCCCTGAGTATCGAGTTCTCATCAAGTTTAGACGGAATTTTGCACCAAAAGTTTCAGCAAAGCAGCAGGCAGTATACAGCAGGCGTTAGGCAGACAAGAGCTTTGACCTTTGTCCTCCGGGATTTTGCTCAACACTGAATATCACAGAAAACTTGCTTTCCGGGTTTGGTCTTCACGTCCACCGGCCTGTACTGTGTATTATATACACCCAGTGCGGAGATATATTCAAATAAGGGGACTGTCTCCTGGGATGCCGCCGGCTATATAAACAAAGGAGCCAGTACCAGAGAGACCATAGCCATGAGTTTTATCAGGATGTTCATGGAAGGTCCGGAGGTGTCTTTCCAGGGATCGCCCACCGTATCTCCCACCACCGCGGCCTTGTGCGCGTCCGATCCTTTCCCGCCCAGGTTTCCGGACTCGATGAACTTCTTGGCATTGTCCCAGGCTCCTCCGCCATTGGCCATCATCAAAGCCAAAAGCACACCGGTCAACGTGGCGCCGGCCAAAAGTCCGCCCAGGGCCTCCTTTCCCAAGGCAAAGCCGACCAGGATGGGTGCCAGAACCGCAAGCGTACCGGGGAGTATCATCTCCTTGAGAGCCGACTGGGCCGATATGGCCACGCATCTTTCCGAATCCGGCTTGGCCTTTCCTTCCATCAGACCGGGAATTTCAGCAAATTGCCTTCTCACCTCCGCCACCATCTTGAATGCCGCCTTCCCCACCACGGTCATGGTTATGGAAGCTATCAGAAATGGCAGGACGCCGCCTATGAAGAAGCCTATCACCACCTCCACCTTCAGCAGGTTGATGAACTCCAATCCCACCGCCTGAGTGTAAGCGGAAAAAAGGGCCAGCGCGGTCAGCGCGGCCGAGCCGATGGCAAATCCCTTTCCTATGGCGGCGGTGGTGTTGCCCAGAGAATCCAGAGTGTCGGTTATCTTCCGCACCTCTGACCCCAGTGCCGACATCTCGCAAATGCCCCCTGCATTGTCGGCTATGGGACCATAAGCATCCACGGACATGGTCACGCCAATGGTGGCCAGCATTCCCACAGCAGCTATTCCTATCCCGTATAGTCCGGCCAGACTATATCCCACGTAAATGGCGGCGCAAATCACCAGGACGGGCCCCACCACGCTCTCCATGCCCACTGCGATACCGGTAATGATGTTGGTGGCCGAGCCGGTTTTGGAGGCCTGAGCGATTCTCCGGATAGGGGAAGACGAGGTATAGAACTCGGTTAGAAGTCCCATCAGGATTCCCGCCAGGTTTCCCGCCAGGACCGCCCAGAAGACCCCCAGGGGCAGGCCCAGATTTCGCACCATAAAGTAGGTGGCCGCCAAAAGCAGGGCCGCGGCCACATAGGTAACCGCCCGCAAAACTGCCGCCGGGTCGGATTTCCTGAACAATCTCACCGAAAGCACGCCCAGCATGGACGCAATCAGACCTGCCAGGACGATCAGAAGCGGAAGCGACATGTACTGCAATCTCATGGAGGCATATCCGGCTCCGGTGGCCGCGATGGCCACCGAGGCCACCACCGATCCCACGTATGATTCAAATAGATCGGCCCCCATCCCGGCCACGTCGCCCACGTTATCCCCCACATTATCGGCTATCACCGCTGGATTACGGGGATCGTCTTCGGGTATGTTCTTCTCCACCTTCCCCACCAAGTCCGCCCCCACGTCCGCCGATTTGGTGTAAATCCCGCCTCCCACTCTGGCAAACAGGGCTATGGAGGAAGCGCCCATGGAAAAGCCCACCAACACCGCAGGATCCACCGCGTGGAAGAAATGGTAGTACAAACCCAAGCCCAGAAGACCCAGTCCGGCCACTGACATGCCCATCACCGCCCCACCGGAGAAGGCGATGTTCAAGGCCCTGCCTTGGCCGGACTCCCGGGCCGCCTCGCAGGTGCGCACGTTGGCCCGGGTGGCGGCGCTCATGCCGAAAAACCCGGCCAGCATGGAGCAAGCTGCTCCGGAAAGAAAGGCCACGCCGGTCCAGTGGCCGATCTTCCACCACAGAAGCACAAAGACCACTAACACGAAAACGACTAAAATGGAATACTCCTTCTTAAGGAAAACCATCGCTCCCCGGTAAATAACCTCCGAGATATCCTGCATCGCCTGGCTGCCGGGCGATTGCCTCTTGACGAAAAGGTAAAGACCCCACGCGAACACCAAACCCACCAAACCCAACACGGCTGACACAAGTCCTAAGTCCATCTTAACCCCTCTCTCTTTTGTAGCATGAGCAAGCTTAGGCTCCGGTTCTGAAGTAGATTTCCCTTGACGGGCGTGGATATGCTCATATCATTGGCACTTCTCATTGCTCGGCAGCTGCTCTAAAAGCAGAGGCAGTTTGATTCAAACTGCCTCATCACTTCGGCGATTCTGGTCGGGTTACGGTCAATGGAGTTCGGATGTGACCCTCGGCTTTTGCAGGAATGGTCTCTGCTTTCAGGATCTGCTATCAGTGTGAACGTTTCTCAAGGATGGTTCGCGCTCTTCCATCGCAGCCAAGACTTGTTCATGCCTCCACAGTGAGCTGGTTCGCCTCGGTTTCTTCCCGTTCCTGCTTCTCACTTCAACTGGAAGCAGACCGGATAAGTGACCCTCACTGCTACCGGCTGACCGTTGCTCAGCGCCGGCTTGTACTTGATCTTGTAAGCGGCCTCAAGCGCCGACTCCTCAAAACCGGCACTGCAGCCGGAGGGCTTGACCACCCAAGCGTCCCTGATGGTGCCGTCCTTATCCACCAGAGCCTCTATCCACACCGTGCCCTCTATGCCGGCCTGAAGCGCCAGCGGAGGGTATTCACACCCGCCCGGATTCAAAGCGACCGGGTCCTCATCGCGATAGACGTACTCCCCACGCGCGGGAAGATACTCCCGGGGAGTCGTGCCCATGACGATGGAATCCCCGCTTCCTTCCGCCAGAATTTCTTCCACACTCCTGTCGGACAGCCTTCCCAGATCCTCCTGGCTGGCCAGCATGGACTCCTCGTGAACTTCCTCATCCGGTGCCGCCGTGGCAATTCCCAAGGAGATGGGCAACCGGGATTCGGTTTCCACCGGCACCTGCGGGGCTTGCGTCAGGCTGATGGGAGGCGGCGGGAGGATGGGTATCACGGGATCGTCCGTCACGATCAGGTGAACTGGTTTGGGGGGCTGGTCGTGGACGTTGGTATAAAGCAGAAATCCCCACATGACGACCAGATGCAGGATTCCGGCAGTCATCACTGCCAGACCCAGGTGTTTCTGATAGCTCCTCTTGCACTCCAGCGCCCCGTAAGTCGGGAAACCCGGATTTTGGGGAATGGTCGCCGCGCCGTTATCTCTCATGTTATCGCACCTCCTTTCACTTTGGTCGTCTCACTCGGTAAAGCCGACGGTGGGACGAATGCTTAAGCGGTGCATGAGATCGGGCTTATTTCAGGCTATCCATTCCTCCTTCTTCTGATTCTCCTTCATCCCGGGAGCTGACTTGGTCCACGCTCCGCTGTCTCTCGATCCGAAAACATTAGACAGCGCATATCGGTCAGGCGTCCCTCCCGGCGGGTGAGTTTTACGGCTCGTTGCCGACGGGCTGGCAGTTATCACGCCACCAGCGGTCAAGCCTCACTTCAGGGTGAAGTGCACCGGATAGACCACCCATACCGCCACCGGCTGGT
>CAZWAO010000016.1:0-21859 GCA_964631815.1 uncultured Ignavibacteria bacterium
AGTCAAGGTTTTTCCTGCGGTCACCCCATATTCTTTTTTGCGTACAAAGCTCCGTTTTTATCGTCGGGAGCTTTCCGATAGCCTCCTTGGATTTTAGTTTTCGTTTTCTCATCCTATGCCCAAAACGAAATCACATTCGACTCAGTCATGCAGCGACTCGAAAAGGTCCTTGGCGTCCTCAATTTCCTGCGCCGTAAACTCGCCCGGATGGGCCACAACGTATTGTCCCCACAAAAGAAGCTGGTCCGCGCCGGACAGGTAGCCGGCCGCCGTGCTGAGCTCGGCCGACAGAAGTTGCTTGTGCAGCTTGAGGAGCATGTCGTCGCCGCCGTAACTTAATATCTCATAGGCGGATTGAGCGGTGTAGCCGTATTGCGCAGCGTAGTTGGCCACGTAGGGCTCGTTCAGCTTCCCGTTTTTCAATCCCAGATACACGGCCAGATTGTTCTTCCAGTAACCGGGCGATTTGCCTGTGCCCGAGGGCGGTGGCGGCGGCGTTACTATGCCCGGGCAATCCGGACCGCTCATCTCCTTGGTCCAGTGCGAACAGCCCTCCACCACATCCACTCGAATCAACGTGACCGCCGAATTGCCGGCAACCGAGAACCACACGTTGCGCGTCTCGCCCGGCGCGTAGGGGGTGGTGAACTGGATACCGTAAATGTGTGTGGCCGGATCCGGCCCGACATACTGGTAGGGTTCGCCGGCCCCGACTACGTTTCCCGGGCCGAAGCACTCGGGCTTCAATTCCACGGTCCAGGCGTCGAATCCGTAATCCACGGCCGCGGTCACCCGGTAGGTGAAGGTGGTGACATCGGCTCCGCCGTCATAGCTGGAGTTGAGGAAATCGATCTGGTAGAGCCCGAACCCGACTGCCTGGGCACCAGGGGCCCAAAATGCCGTCAAAGCTAAGGTGCTTGCAAGCACCACAACCAGAGTCCCGATCGTAGATGTTGCTTCTGACTTCACTTCCTACCTCCTACAGGTTTGATGGTGTAACTGCGCTTGATCCATCCCCATCCGTCTTTTCGATCCATCAGTCGCCGATTACCTGTCGGCGGAGTACTGCTTGATGTCGATGCTTTCAACCCAGGGATAGACGTTCAAAAGATCAATGACGATGTAGCCCTTGTCTTCATACTCCGCCGCGTTGTCGCATCGCTCCACGCACACTTTCTGCCACAGCTGCCAAGAACAAGACGTGTAGCCAAATCCCCACATGGTCATGCAGTAATTGTTCAATTGGCTGCAGCTCATCCAATTCACCTGGCCCACCTGGCAATTGGGAGGGGTGATGCCGTAGTACATGTCCAAACGATCGCCGGAATTGTCGGTGGCGGTGAGCTTGGCGAATCCCCCGAAGTCGATGCGGACCTTTCCGTTGCTCTCGATGCAGGCGTCCAGGGACTTGGCCGCATAGCATCCCGGTTTGCGAATCAGCCACTGCCACTGAGTGCCCGAGAAATGATATCTGACCCACTGGCACTTGGGGGAGTCCTCGGGTGGCCTGTAGCCCGGCGCGTACCCGGCGCCGAAAGGCTGGTTAACCGGCTCGGGACTGGAAATACCTATGCGCGTGGGTTCCTCGAATCCCGAGAACTGAGTGGTTTTTACGCCGGCAGAATCGACCGACAAGACCCCCCGGATAGACGTGCCCGTATGCGACTGGCCGAACGCCAGGGGGGAGGAAAACAGGAAGAGCAGGACACACGAAAATAGAATGCTTTTGCGAAATCGCACCATACGCAGTCCTTCCTTTGAACTCCTTATATACTGCAGAGGCATCAAACCTCAGTATGAACCGACATATATCCCGTACCTGGAGCCGGTATTACAATCAACAGTCCCAAGCGGTACCGAGGTACTCCATGCGGGTGAACCGTCTGATCGAATGTATGATTTTGTTTTGAGGTACCGATCGTTCTTCCAGGAATTATGATGTCACCTTCTGCCGGGCTAAAGAAACCCTTGGCCACGGGTCATGGTCGAATGCAGCCATAGCTGCATCCAATCAGCAGACATCCATTTCCCGCGACGATCCCCCGACATCCATGTAGAGGGCAAACGTGTGTGAGAAACCCCTCGCGACTCGTGTCGATGCTAGGCTCTGATCCGAGAGCCTTTCATGGCCAAATAATAGTTCATCGACCTTTTTTGTCTGCTACGATTCTTACACCAAATCTGCCGGGGAACGATACTTTTCAAATGAACCGGCAATAACGTTCCCTCAACAAAGGATCATCATCAACAAAGCTGCTTCTCTTCCTCCGATCAATACCTACACTCCGGCCGAAACCCGCGAGAATGCCGGCTCCTTGATAGACAGATGGGCAATATTCGACCGACCTTCTTGACTTCTATTGTGCTTTGAGAAGAACCTTCCTTTGCGCCCGCAATATACTTTCTGCCAATCAGGTTGTCAAGACAAATCTGTTCTGCTGTTCAACTTTTATACTCCCGAATTTGCGACTCTGAACCGACTTACATGGGAGGTGCATATTGCTTTGATGTATCTTTGAAAGAGGAAAGCTTAATTGTCCAGATTCATAGGCTGGGATGTTCCTAGGCTATTGCACCTATCAAACCCGGAGTCGGGTTCGTGCAAACACCGAGAAAGTCGAGGCACCGGAAGGGAGTGGAGCTCATTGGGATCCGGGAGAAACCTCCAAGCTCTGGGCCATGTCTTGAATCTCCTTATCCGGATTCTTGGCCAAAGCAGGACGGTTCATCCGAATCCTGTCTTTGGGTATGGTGAGTCTATAGCAGCCCAGGCGGTTGTTCTCGATGAGGGATTGGTCGGCGGGCAATCCGGCGGCAATCTGCTTTTTCAATCTGTGAAGATACCGGGTCTGGTTCTCTCCCGGCTCGAGATCGCTCTTATGTACCCAACCATCTTGGCTTTCGAAAGCGGCGCAAGCCAACTTCACGAGATATTTAAAGCTCTTGGCGGGAAGGCTGAGTCTTTTTCCGTTGACCATCACCAGGAACCTGTCCTTGACCGGCGTGCCGTCGATAACCAGGCTCGGTTCCTCTGTGGGTCGAAGCTGCCTGCGGCTTTTGGCGACCCTGCCGGGTTTTTTCAGCTTGTGTCTTTGTGATGCAGCCTGCTTCAGGTTCACCGCTATCTGATGTGGCAGCACTTTTTCCAACTCCACCGGATCGATGCTCCTAAGCTTCCGCACATCAGCCAGCCCAGCCAGGCTCAAGCGCCGGATATAATCCCGGCCCAAACCGGGGACTCTCAGCCGCGCCAGAGCTATTCCGCTTTCTTCCACTCCGAAGTCCACCCGCAGCGAGAGCTTCCTTAAGAACTGCGCCAATCTCCGCGGCGATTTCATGGCCCGGGCCAATCCCCAGGCTGAGTCCAGAAGCCAGCCGGTCCTTTTGGCTATCTGTTCGATCTGCCCGGATCGGCAAAGGTATTTCCCTTCCAGATCCAAAGTGGAGGTGCTTTCGATCCATTCAGCAAGCAGGCAGCACATCTTGACCAATCTGGTTTCTCCGGATGAAAGGACGGTGTTCCTCTCCAACAGATTTCTGATCTCCTCCGGAGCTGTGCTGTTTCCGAATCTCTCGATCAAGGCTCTCTCGTAAGTCTGATTTTGCTGCTCCCGGAAGCTTAAGTTCACGTAACCGTCGCGGCCGTCCTTGGTGTCCAAAACTGCATAGAACCAACTGAAGGGGTCCTGATCGGTCGACGCCCGGATTCTCTTTTTAACGGACAACCCGGTTTGAACGGAAATCCCTTTGTGCGCGCAGATGATCCCCAACCTGGTGGGGGAGTAGCACTCGCCCTTGCGGATCAGAATCTCCTGGTCCTCCAATTCCTGAAGCGTGTTTTCGAGCTTCTCCCGGAGATGGGGGATGAACCTGCCGCTCAGACCGGAGTTTATCGCCTGCTCCAGCTGAGCCAAGGTAACGGCGGAACCGGATGCCACCAGATCCAGAATAACGTCCGCCTGGTCCTTCTTCGAAAGCTGCGAGGCGATGCTGCTCTCCCGGCCCTCCACATACTCTTCCCACAGACAATCGAACTGGAAGCTGTTTTGGGCGATAACAATGGCCCTGCCGAAATCCTCTTGCAGGCCGAACCTACCTGCCCGGCCCGACATATTCTCATACTCGCTCCAGCTTATGGGCAGGGGAAGCGCCTTGCCGGAGTGTTCTCCCAGGTCGTACTTTTGCGTCTCGATGAATACCGTTTTGGCCGGCAGGTTGATGCCCAGCGACAGAGTGGTGGTGGAGAAGATGGCCCGGATGTCGCCCTTCAGATAGAATTGCTCCACCACCCTCCTTTCGTCGAAAGTCAGATCTGCATCATGAAAGGCCACGCCGCTTTTCAGGCAGAGGATCAGGCTCTCCTTGAGAGTGGTGTTCTCCAGAGCGGACAATGCGTCCACGGCATCCAGGCTGGGAGGCAGCCGCGATTGCTCGGCGAATAAAAGAGCGCAATCCTCGCAGGTTTTCTTGCTTTTCAAAAACACCAGAACCTGCTCTCCCTGATCCAGCAATCTGTGCATGTTGGCAAAGAGAATGTCCTGGTTTTGGTCCGACTCCAACTCCGCCAGTTTCTCGCTTCCCTCCTCGCCGGTGTTGTGCTTCTTGAAACGAAACTCCCCGTCCAGCAGCACACCCTGCAGAAGCTCCACCGGTCGCGATTTCTCCTGAAGCAGCCGGCACCCCAGCCAGGAAGCCAGTTGGTCGGCATTCTGCAGAACCGCAGAAAGCCCCAGGATTTGGGGCTGGTACCCGGAGTTTATCATCTTGAGCAGGGCCAACTCCAATACGGCCCCGCGGGATGGATCGGCGATCATCTGAAGCTCGTCCACCACCACCAGACTGATGAGCTTGAGCAAGTCCAAGTCTCTTATCAGGAGCTGGTTGAACTTCTCGTAGATCATTATGGCCAGGTCGAAATCGCCCCTCTCCACGTCCCGGTCATACTCCTGTCTGTCTCTGGTGGAAATCGCCACTTTTATTCCCAGCCCGGCATATTTCTCCGTGAACTCGGAGTATTTCTCCTCAGCGATAGCTTTCAAGGGAACCAGAAACACAACCTTCATTCCTTTGAACAGGTTGACCACCGCTGCCATCTCGCCGCAGAAGGTTTTGCCGGACGAGGTGGGAGCCGACATGATCAGGCTCTCCCCTTGGAGCAGCCCGTGGTCGGTCACGGCACGAGCCTGAAGAGGCAGGAGCTTCTCTCCCTGGGTTTCCTTCCAGCTTTGGATGATCGACTGGGGTATGCCATGCTGCAAAAGTCTGTCCAGCTTCATGGTTGCCTCCCATGCGTGAGTCCATGGTTCGTGGTTTGGAGTTCGCGGCGAAACAGACGAGGCCAGGAACCGTGGACCGTCGGTTACTTGTGATTGTCGAGATGCAAGGTACTGCACGCATGTGCAGTTGTCAAGCGAAAAGTGAAGTTTTTTCATCGGGTCTTGACAACACACTGACTGGCTGATCCGGTCAAATCACATAACGGAAGGTTTCCTCCACTCCGGCTTGAAGAAATCAGTTGTAACCCCAGAACCTAACTTAAGTTAGGTTCTGGGCTGTGAGTCGCCGACTCGTCCGGAACACAACGTTCCGGTTTACCACTCAACGTTTCTGTTGACTCGGCCAAATGCTACACGTATATTCCTTAATGCCATGAACACCACCTTAGCTCCCTAATTCGAGGGTTTCCCGCAATGAGTCCAAAACCTGCATCCCTTTCAGAACCGGAAGTCACTTTCGAGCTGGTCAAAGAACACGGACTGTCTGCTGAAGAATTTGAGATGATCCAGAAGATCCTGGGAAGAAAGCCCACCTATACCGAGCTGGGAATCTTCTCGGTGATGTGGTCGGAGCATTGCAGCTACAAGAACTCCATAAAGCTGATAAAGACCTTTCCCCGGGAGGGAGAGCATCTGCTGGCCAAGGCCGGAGAGGAGAATGCCGGCGCGGTGGATATAGGCGAGGGGCTGGTGGTGATATTCAAAATAGAAAGTCATAACCATCCCAGCGCGGTGGAGCCTTATCAGGGAGCGGCCACCGGCGTGGGCGGCATTATGCGGGACATATTCACCATGGGGGCACGACCCATTGCCTGTTTGGATTCCCTGCGCTTCGGGGAGCTGTCCAATCCCCGGGTGAGGTATCTTTTCGACGGCGTGGTGCGGGGCATCGGCGACTACGGAAACTGCTTCGGCGTTCCCACGGTGGCGGGCGAGGTGTACTTCGAGGAATCCTATACCGGCAACCCCCTGGTCAACGCCATGTGCATAGGGGTGGTCAAAACCGATGAGATGGCCCGGGGCAGCGCCAAGGGTAAGGACAATCCGGTGCTTTTGGTGGGCGCCTCCACCGGCAGGGACGGAATACACGGCGTGACTTTCGCCTCGGAGGAGATCTCGGAGAAATCGGAGGAGAGGCGGCCGTCGGTGCAGATCGGCGATCCCTTTATGGAGAAGCTGCTGTTAGAGGCGACCCTGGAGATAATCAATGAGGATCTCATCGTGGGAGTGCAGGACTTGGGCGGCGCGGGGCTTTCCTGCTCCACCTCCGAAACGGCGGCCAGAGGAGGAAGCGGCATGGAGATCGACGTCTCCCTGGTGCCCAAAAGGGAAGAAGGGCTGATTCCCTACGAGATAATGCTGTCCGAGTCGCAGGAGAGGATGCTGGTCATAGCCAAGAAGGGCTGCGAGCGTCAGGTGCAGGAGATATTCAAAAAGTGGGGACTGCATTCGGTGATCATCGGCAAGGTGACCGACGATAAGATGCTGAGGGTTAAGAATCATGGCGAGATCGTAGCGGAAATACCGGCTGCGACCTTGGTATTAGGAGGCGGAGCTCCCCAGTACACCAGGGAGAAGAAAAAACCTGCCTATCTGGAGGAGGCCAACCGTTTGAATTCGGCGGAGTTGAAGATTCCAGGGGATTTCAACCGGGTTCTGCTGCAGCTTTTAGGAGCGCCTAATATCGCCAGCAAGAAGTGGGTTTATGAGCAGTACGACACCCAGGTGAGAACCGCAACCGTGGTAGGCCCCGGGTCGGATGCCGCCGTGCTTCGCATAAGGAAAACCAACAAGGCCCTGGCCACCTCCACCGACTGCAACGGCCGTTACTGCTACCTGAACCCACGCATGGGCGGACGGATAGCCGTGGCGGAATCGGCCCGCAACGTGGTCTGTTCCGGCGCCAAACCTTTGGCCATAACCAATTGCCTCAACTTCGGCGATCCTTATGATCCCGAAGTGTACTGGACCTTCGCCGAATGCGTGGCCGGAATGGGAGAAGCCTGTCGCACCTTTGGGACTCCGGTGACCGGCGGAAATGTCAGCTTCTACAACGAGGACCCGGAGAGAATCGTGTATCCCACTCCGGTGGTGGGAATGCTGGGATTGGTGGAGGACCTCAAGCACATCACCACGGCGGGTTTCAAACAGGAGGGTGACCTGATCGTTCTTCTGGGCGAAAACCGGGAAGAGTTGGGAGGCAGCGAGTACCTGAAAGTGGTCCACAACTTAGTGCGGGGAGATGCCCCGGAGCTTAACCTGGAAAAAGAGAAGAAACTACAAGACGCCTGTCTGGCCATGATTGAAGCGGGGATAGTCAAATCGGCACACGACTGCTCGGAGGGTGGGCTGGCTGTGGCTTTAGCGGAGTGCTGCATCTTGTCGAATGACCGGTTGGGAGCAAAGATCAAATCGGACCAGAAGATGAGACCGGATGCTCTGCTGTTCGGAGAGAGCCAGTCGCGCATACTCATCACCCTGGATGAGAAGAACCTGGCTAAGGCGGAAAAAACGGCCAAGGACCTGGAAGTTCCTTTTGCGGTAATCGGGAAGGTGGAAGGCAAGAGCTTGAAGATAGACGGGATGCTCGATCTTTCGGTGGAGAGCCTTCTGGACACGTATGACAAAGCAATCGAACGAATTATGGAGAAAGAAAGAGAGGTGGGATAGCAACCCGCAAAAAAGCCGAATTCCCAACGGAATCAATTGACGGGGTGGGTTGTATAATATATGAATCGGAGTTTGTGATTTTTAGTCTTGACATGACAGAGCGGGAAACTTAAATTGGTGGATCGAAAGGAATCGAAAACCAGAGAAGGAGGTGAGAGAGGAGAATGAAGAAACCGTTACTTGTGCTCTTAGCGGTGATCGTGGCGTGTTTCCTCATCTTCGGATTCGCCATCTCGCAGGAGCCGGTGGGTAAGGCTCCCGCCGATACGGCAAAAATGGAGGCTACCAAGGCAGATACTACCAAAGCGGACACCACCAAAGCGGACACCACCAAAGTGGTCTTCAAGTACATCGGCAACATCAAATGCAAAATGTGCCACAACAGTCCGAAGCAGGGGGAGATCTGGAACACGTGGTCCAAGACCAAACACGCGACCGCCTATGCCACCCTGGCTAACGAGGAGTCCAAGAAGATAGCCAAGGAGAAGGGCATCGCGGATGCGCAGAAGGATGCCAAATGCTTGGTTTGCCATGTCACCGGATACGAGAAGCCACACACGGATGCGTATTCAGTTGAGGAAGGAGTAGGCTGCGAGGCTTGCCATGGCCCGGGAGAGAAATACTGGACGCCCAAGGTGATGGGTGACAAGAAACTGGCCATGCAGAACGGCTTGGTGGACCCGACGGAGGAACTTTGCGTGACCTGCCACAACGAGAAAAGCCCCACCTACAAGACGTTTGTGTTCAAGGATGCCTACAAGCTGATCGAGCATCACGTGCCCAAAGTCGA
The DNA here is from genome assembly GCA_964631815.1 of uncultured Ignavibacteria bacterium. Lineage (GTDB taxonomy): Bacteria > Zixibacteria > MSB-5A5 > MSB-5A5 > SM1-73 > SM23-73-3. The sequence continues at coordinate 8,737 of CAZWAO010000016.1, forward strand.
GAAGTAGAGCGAATAAATCGTACATTAGACTGTTTGAAAACCCCCGATAAGTTGCGCGGGGGTTTTCTTTTGCCTGCAGGACAGGAGTTGGTAATCAGAGACGAACAGAGTTTCTTGATGGGAGTATGAAACTTCGGAACAAGCATTCAAGTATTCGATAACCAGCAGGCGTATCAAAGAGAGATTTGCAATGAGTGCGATGTGCCGTCTTTTTGTTTGATGCACAGGCGCTGGCGATCGCCTTACAAAGGAGACACATGAATTCAGCCGTAAGATGGTTTCATGTAAATGTCTTAAGAGCACCGCTGTGGTCGTGCGTAGGACTTCTTCTCTTGCTGACCGGACCGGTTTCCTTAGCGCAGAGAACCCAACCCGACGCTGCCTTCGTCAATGCCAAAATTAATTCGGCGACCTACAGGTTCATCAAAAACCTGCCGGCCGATTCTCTCTCGGCCTTTTGGGTGCTCTTTCAGGACAAGGGCATCCGGAGTGACGGGCAGTACAGGCTGGCCTTGAAACAATCCGCCGGCCGACTTTCCGAGCGCTCGCTCAGGAGAAGAGCACTCCGAGGAAGAACCCCATCAACTGACTTCAGCGACATAGCGGTGAACCCTGAATATCTAGACCAATTGGAGGATATGGGGGCACAAGTAAGAGTGGTTTCCAACTGGCTGAATGCGGCTTCCGTGCTGGCGGACAGGCACCAGATCGAGCAAATAGCCGGGTTGGCATTCGTCCGAGAGATCAAGCCGGTGGTGACTTTCCTCCGTAGGGAGCCGGAATTCGAGCAGCGGCTGTTGAGGAAACCGGCCAAATCCCCGGAGGGGAGTCCGCTGGAATATGGACAGTCTTACCCCCAATTAGCTCAGATTCACGTTCCGGATTTCCATCGGATCGGCTTCACCGGAGCAGGGGTGTTGATCACGATCATGGATACCGGATTCTTCATTCATCATCCCGCCTTCAAACACATCCTGGACTCCGGCCGGCTGGTGGCCACCTGGGACTTCATCAACGGGGATGAAAACGTGGAAGATGAGGACAACGCTCAAAGATCGCACGGCACCAGCGTTTGGTCGGTGGTGGGAGGTTTGTTCGAAGACACCCTGGTAGGAGCGGCCTATGGAGCTGATTATGCGTTGGCCAAGACCGAACTGGCAGGGGAGGAGATTCAGATAGAGGAGGATTACTGGGTGGCGGGAATAGAATGGGCCGAGTCCATCGGGACCGACATCGTGTCTTCCTCCTTGGGCTACACGGATTGGTACACTTACGAGGACATGGACGGCAACACGGCTTTAAGCACTATAGCTGCGGACCTTGCCGTTTCCAAGGGCGTGATAGTGGTCAACGCCGCCGGAAACGAGAGGACCACATCGTGGTACTATATACTTGCGCCTGCGGATGGGGACAGCGTCATCGCCGCAGGGGCAGTGGATATAAGCGGGCAGGTGGCTATCTTCAGCTCTGCCGGCCCGACTTATGACGGAAGGATCAAGCCGGACGTCATGGCGTTGGGAGTGGGGGATTTCTGTGCCACCAAAGACGGCAGCTACGGTTATACCCAGGGAACGTCTTTTGCTACGCCGCTGGTGGCAGGTGCTTGCGCGCTGCTTCTTGAGGTGCACCCTACCTGGAATCCCATTCAGGTTCGCCAGGCACTTTGGACCACGGCCAGCCAGGCTGATCATCCGGACAATCTGATGGGATACGGCATAGTCAACGCCGCCAAGGCCAGCGGGTTCAGATATATCGAGACATCTCCCCAAGAATTCCGTTTCGAGACGTCTTTTGCGGATGCCGAACCCGACAGTGCCGCCCTGAGTATCGTCGAATGGCAGGGGAAGAACCTCGAGTGGACGGCCTCGAGTGGGGCAGACTGGATTACCGTTTTCCCCAATTCGGGGTCGACTCCGGACCTGGTTCGGGTCAAGGTAAATCCATCCGGCATGCAGGCGGGCGTGAACCAGAGCTGGATCGAAATCTCGGCCGATTCGGCCATCAACACCTTGACAAAGATACCGGTCACCCTCACCATTCACCCCCATGTTCAAGTGCTGGCGTTTCCCAACCCCTTCACCGACAGCCTAACCCTGGTGGTGGAGGAATCGCCGACGCCGCGTCAGGTCAAGATCGCAGTGTTCACCGCAGCCGGCGAGCTGGTCTACCGTTTTCCCGAAGATTATGGAGAGGACATCTATCAATATGTATGGGATGGCAGAAACGAAAACGGGGAAGAGGTGGCCAGCGGCATCTACCTTTTGAAGATAGATGTCGACGGCAATTCGCAGATCAAGAAGGTGGCAAAGGTAAAATGAAAACGTACTCAGACAGCCGGCAAGAAACCTGTGTCTTGCTCCGCTTTTTCCTACACAGCCTGTCGAGTAGAGTTACTCCCATTTCGGGGCGTTTGCTTTTCCGCTTCTTCGGCGCTTCGTAATCCATCACGAATCCCCGGTGCAGGCGATAGCCTCCATCTGCAGATAAACCAGTCACTCCCGATGGGAATGATATCAGGCCATCACAGGTGTGGACGATTTTGGTTGACTTAATGCGGTTTTATAGTAAATTGGACAGGATTTACGGAAACGAGGCCGAAAATGCCGAGACTGTTGCGAAGGTTTCTTCAAAAGCTCTACGTTAAGGGATTGACATAGTCCCAAGTTGGCTTTCCGCATTTGCCCATCGTTGTTTTTGACCATCAATCGCAAACCGAATTCGAGAAGGGAGAAGAAATGGCTTCATACAACTGTCCGAAAATCAAGACCAGACCGCCAGGTCCCAAAAGCAGAAAGCTGATCGCCAGAGACGAAAGGTACGTTTCCCAGTCATACACCAGAGCGTACCCGGCCGTGCTGTCGCACGCCCAGGGAGCGTACATTTGGGACGTTGATGGGAACTGCTACATCGATTTCCACAGCGGAATCGGAGTGTGCTCCACCGGCAACTGCCACCCCCGGGTGGTGGAAGCCATAAAGCATCAGGCGGACAAGTCGGTTCATTTCGCCTCAGCCGATTTCTATCACGAGCCGGTGGGAAAGCTGGCGGAGAAGCTCGCCAAGATCGTGCCCGGAGAAGTCCCCAGGAGAGCGTTTTTCTCCAACTCGGGAGCGGAAGCGGTGGAAGCCGGCATCAAGCTGGCCCGCTACAACAAGCGAAAGCCGCGAATGATCGCTTTCATCGGCGCCTTCCACGGCAGGACCATGGGGGCTTTGTCTCTGACCTGCAGCAAGGGGACTCAGAGACGATACTTTGCCCCGCTGGTTCCGGAGGTGACCCACGTTCCCTATGCTTACTGCTATCGCTGCCCCTTCAATCTGACCTATCCCAAGTGCAACCTAGCCTGCATCCAGTTCATCGAGGATGAGATCCTGCAGAAGGTGGCGCCGGCGGAGGAAGTTGCGGCCATAGCGGTGGAGCCGATCCAGGGAGAGGGCGGATACATCGTTCCGCCGCCCGGATGGCTTCCGGCTCTCAAAGCCCTGGCCGAAAAGTACGGCATCCTTCTGATCATGGACGAGGTCCAGTCGGGAATGGGAAAGACCGGAAAGATGTTCGCCATGGAGCACTGGAACGTGACCGCCGACATCGTGCTGGTGGCCAAAGCGCTGGCTTCGGGAGTTCCTTTGGGCGCCTGCATAGCCGACCGAAAATTGATGTCCTGGGAACCGGGCGCGCATTCCACCACCTTCGGCGGCAATCCCATGGCCTGTGCTGCAGCCTTGGCCACCATCGAGCTTTTGGAGAATGGGCTGATCCGCAATGCGCAGCGGATGGGTAACTACATCATGAAGCGGCTGAATGCCATGATGAGGCGCTATGCTATCATCGGGGACATACGGGGTAAGGGCTTGATGATCGGAATCGAGTTCGTGAAGAACAGAAAGACCAAGGAGCCTGCAGGAGAGCTGGCCACCTGGATCGCGGATGAGTGTTTCCGCCACGGCTTGATGCTTTTAACCTGCGGAAAGAACTCCGTGCGCTTTCTGCCGCCTCTGATCATCAGCCAGGATACCGTGGATCAAGCTTTGGAGATTTTTGAAAAAGTGGTGGCAAAGGCGCAGGCGAAAAAAAAGAAATAGGACCGTCGAAGAAACTGTCAACGGATTGAACGCCCGGACGCCCATACGGGCTCGTTCGGGGGCGTCCGTAGGACGGGTTAAACGGATTGTGTGGTTGCGGTGGACGGTCGACCGTGGACGGTGGACGCAAGGGAGGAGTAGTTCTTGAGACTGTACGAGTACGAGGCCAAGAAGCTGTTCTCCAAGTTCGGCATTCCCATCAGTAGCGGTGAGGTGGTGGAGACAGCCGAGCAGGCGAGAGGATTTGCGGAAAAGCTCGGAAAGCCTGTAGTCCTCAAAGCCCAGATTCTCTCAGGCGGCAGGGGAAAGGCCGGTGGCGTGAAGTTTGCCTCATCTCCGCAAGAGGCGAAGAAGAAGGCCGATGAACTGCTCTCGACCAAGATCAAGGGATTTCCGGTCAACAGGATTCTGGTGGATGAGAAGCTGAACATCGAGCGGGAATTCTATTTGGGAATCACGCTTGACCGGGTCAACTACAAGATTGTTGTGTTAGTTTGCTCCGAGGGCGGAGTGGAGATCGAGGAAGTTGCCAAAAGGAGTCCGGACAAGATCAAACGAATCAGCGTGGACGTGGATCAGAGCTTCTATCCCTTCATGGGGAATTCGCTGGCCGGGTTCATGGGCGCAAAGGGCGACTCTCTGAAAAACGTCGGTAAGATCGCCGTCTCCTTGTTCAAGCTCTTCAAGGCTTGCGATGCCAAGTTAGTGGAGATCAACCCCCTGATCTTGACCCAGGATGGCAAGTACGTGGCTGCCGACGCCCGGATGAGCATTGACGACGATGCGTTGTTCCGGCACCCCGAGCTTGCCGAGATGGGCATCGAGAAGCGGCACGAGGAAGGGGAGATGACCGACAGGGAAAAGCAAGCCAGGGAATGGGGAATACCCTATCTGGACTTAGATGGCGATATCGGCATGTTCCCCGGCGGAGCGGGCTTCGGAATCATGGGCAACGATTTCATCCACTACTATGGAGGAAAGCCGGCCAACTTCATGGATTCCGGCGGCGGCCCCACTCCCGAGAGGCTGGCCAAGATGCTGATTCTGCTGGATGAGAACCCCAATGTCAAAGCCATCTTCGGAGCCAGGTTCGGCGGCATTTCCCGCTGCGACGATTTCGCCAAGGGCGTGGTGATGTTCCTCAAGGAGCATGGGCTTTCCAAGCCCATGGTGCTTCGGATGACCGGCAACGTGTGGCAGGAGGGGGTGAGAATCTTCCGGGAGGAGCAAGAGGCGCATCCGGAGATATTCAAGAACATCGAGATTCACGGCATCGAGACTCCAATAGAGGATATCTCGAAAAGAGCGGTGGAGCTGGCCAAGAAGGCATGATGCGCGCGGGGAGCTCAACTCCCTCCAGAAGCCGCCCGAATGTGGTTGCCTGATTCATCAGGCAGAACAAGCTCGATAAATCGAGCAACTACAACTCCGCAACCGTAGATGTAGTTGCCTGATTTATCAGGCAAGACAAGCTCGATAAATCTACATTGAAACGCGTTTTCGGGGACGATGAAAAAGAAAGAAAAGACCAAAGTGGTCGTCGCTCTTTCGAAGCGGGAAAAGGACTTCCTTGATTTCGAAGGCGAGGTTTTCTCGTCCGAGAAGCTGAGAGACAAAGTCGACCTGGTATCTTCTCACGATAAGGAGGATCTGAAAAAGGTCATCCCCGACGCTGAAATACTGGTCTGCTTCTCCGTCGACAAAGAGACTTTTCTTGCGGCAAAGAGGCTGAAGTGGATTCACTGCGGTTCCGCGGGCGTGGATCAATTGCTGTTCCCTGAGTTTCTGAAAAGCAAGGTGATCCTTACTACCTCCCGGGGAATACACGGGGACGCTATCTCCGATCATGTCATGGCCATGATCTTGGCATTCTCGAGAGGATTGGTTCAAAGCTGGAACTGCAAACAGAGGCGGGAATGGTGTCCGGTTGAGGTTATGAGGCAGAGGTTAGAGCTTAAGGGTCGGACTATCGCTATTATCGGCTTGGGCACTATAGGGAAAGAGTTGGCCCGGAAAGCAAAGACTTTCGGGTTGAGGGTTGCGGCAACCAAAAATCGGGTTCAAAGAGGGGAGAGGATTAGGTACGTGGACCGACTGCTACCCAAGACCAAGCTTTCGGATGTTCTGCGCGAAGCCGATGTCGTAGTAATGGCCGTTCCATACACCAAGGAAACTCATCACATGATCGGACCGCGCGAATTAGCTTCCATGAAACAGACGGCGATACTGATAAACGTCGCTCGCGGCGAGGTGGTGGACGAGCCTGCGTTGATCGAGGCGCTTTCAAAGAGAAAGATCGCGGGCGCCGGACTGGACGTTTTTGAACAAGAACCCTTGGGTTCCGAAAGTCGATTTTGGGATATGGAAAACGTGATTCTCACGCCGCACATTGCAGGAAGCATGAGCGACTACTTCAAGAAAGTAGGGGAGATATTCAGGCGGAATTTGAGCCGCTACTTAAGTCACAGGCCGTTGGTGAACCTATTTGATAAGAGGCTTGGTTACTGAAAAACGGCGAGTTAAGACGGTCAACGGATGGAACGGATCAAACCGTCAACGGATTAAACGGATCAAGCAGATAGCAGACGACGGCAGATGGTACGCGGATGAGAAATCGAAAAGTGACGGCGCGAGCATAAGGTTTAGGAGAGATCGATGGCGATTTTGGTGGACAAAAACAGCAAGGTGATGGTTCAGGGAATCACCGGAAGCGCAGGGAAATTCCATACGGAAAGAATGTTGGCCTACGGCACGAAGATCGTGGCGGGAACGTCGCCGGGCAAAGGCGGCGAGAAGGTTCTGGGGCTGCCGGTATACGATACAGTGGAGGAGTGCATCGCCAATCACGGCGTAGATACATCGGTGGTCTTCCTTCCGGCCCGATTCGTCAAGGAGGCCGCCATCGAGGCCATCTATGCCGGAATCAAGTTCATCGTGGTGATTCCCGAGCACATCCCCATTCTGGATATGATGATGGTGAGGAAGGAAGCGCAGAAACACGGCAGCGTGGTTCTGGGAGGAAACACCGCCGGGATCATCACTCCGGGAGAAGCCAATTTGGGAATCATGCCGGACATCGCCTTCAAGCCGGGTAGAGTGGGAACCGTTTCCCGATCCGGTTCACTCACCTACTACGTTGCCGACACGCTCTCGCGAACCGGATACGGCGAGACCACCTGCGTCGGCCTGGGAGGCGATCCGGTGTTGGGCAGCACCTTCAACGATATCTTGGAGCTTTTCGACGAGGACCAGAAGACCAAGGCGGTGGTGATGGTGGGTGAGATCGGCGGGGTCTATGAGGAGATGGCAGAGCCCGCCGTCGAGAAGATGTCTAAGCCAGTGATCGGCATGATAGGCGGGGTTTTCGCTCCCCCCGGAAAGAGAATGGGACACGCCGGCGCCATCGTGGAAGGCGACATGGGAACCGCGCAAAGCAAGCTGAAAGCGTTGGAAGAAGCGGGCGCGCATATCGCCAAGACGTTTCTGGACATTCCGAGGATTCTGGAAAAGCTGAAGGTATAGTATCAAAAGAGATTCCGCATAATCCCCGCTTCAAGAAACTCCAGAGATCAGCTAAGATCATTTGTCCTCTCTCGAAGACGGTCACCTCGCAGCACAAACTCAAGAGCAAATAGCCAGCGTTCTCACAAATCAAGACATTCAATTTGAAAAATCTGCTTGTTTTGCCGGACTGGGTCTTTATCTTTCCCCACGGACGATTGTTCGATCTCTAATCCGGAGTCGGCCGGCATGACGAAGAAGGTTGCGCTTTATTGGGAGAAGAGGGAAGACGGAAAGATACAGTGCCTGCTGTGTCCCGTGGGATGTGTGATCGCCGACGGGAAGATCGGCGTGTGCATGGGCCGGAAGAATGAAGGCGGTACGCTGTATGCCATAAACTATGCAAGGCTGGTATCCGTTTCCATAGACCCCATAGAGAAAAAACCGCTTTATCATTTTCATCCGGGCAAGCAAATACTCTCCACCGGGCCCAACGGCTGCAACTTAAGCTGTCAGAACTGCCAGAACTGGAGCATCTCCCAACAGGAATCCCCCACCCAGTTCGCCATGCCGGAAGACCTGGTGCAGCTTGCGCTTAGGGAGCGCTCTTTTGGCATTTCATACACCTACACGGAGCCGCTGATCTGGTACGAGTATGTTCTGGACGCGTCCAAGGTCGCGAGAGAAAAGGGCTTGGCCAATGTTCTTGTTACCAACGGATACGTCCACGAGCAGCCTTTGAAGGAGCTGCTCCCGCACATCGATGCCATGAACATCGACCTCAAGTCGATGGACGAGGATTTCTACAGGAAGATCTGCAGGGCGAAACTGTCCTATGTTCTTAAGACCATTGAGCTGTCGCATCAGGCCGGAGTGCACATCGAGATCACCAATCTTTTGATTCCGACCCTGAACGATTCGGAGGAGCAGATTCAGAGGCTGGTGGATTTCGTGGCAGGCTTAAGCGACCGCATACCTCTGCATTTCTCGCGCTACTTTCCAGCGTACAAGATGGAGCTGTCGCTTACACCGTTGGAAACGCTGCAAAAGGCTTTCTTACTGGCTAAGAGGAAACTGAAGTACGTGTACGTGGGCAATGCGCAGATACCGAACACTTCCAATACCTACTGTCCGGTGTGCAATAATCTCTTGATCAGAAGAGAAGGATACTACACGTCGGTTACTGGAATAGAGGGGAAGAAGTGCAAGAAGTGCGGGACTCCGACCGATGTGGTGATGGAATAGTGTGCTTCCTCGGTTTGTCCGAAAGACTCCGAGACTTAAAGTTATCTTCATAGTCCAACATGGCTAACGGCATTCCTCAGATAATGAGCTTTGAATCCACTATTCTGGGACGAACCGGATTGACAGTCGGGCCTCTGGGCTTGGCAGCCGGCTACGGCGTTGCGGCAGAGGCTGTAGAGGAGGCCTTCGAACGGGGAGTCAATTACTTCTATTGGGGAGCTTTGAGAAGAAGCCCTATGGCCGAAGGCATCAGGCGGCTGGCCAAGAGAGATCGGGACAGGCTGGTTATAGTGGTTCAGAATTACTGGCCTTTGGCAAAGCTCATTCCCGGCAGCTTAAGAAGGGGTCTTCGGGAGCTGGGCTCAGATTACGCCGACGTTTTGCTTTTCAGCACGTTCAGGAAAAGGCCGAATCAACGAGCCATTGACCAGGCGTTGAAGTTGAAAGAGAAGGGCCTTATCCGCCATCTGGGGTTAGCCTGCCATCATCGACCTCGTTTTGCCGAGGTGGAGAAAGAGAAGATATTCGACGTGTTTCACATCCGCTACAACGCCGTCCACCCGGGGGCGGAAAAAGACGTATTCCCGCTCTTGCCTGCTCAAGACGGGCCGGGGAAGGTCATCTTCACTGCCACTTGTCATACCCGGCTCTTGAGAAAAAGCTATCTCCCCGAGAACGAGAGAATGCCCACACCGGCCGATTGTTACAGGTTCGTCCTCTCCCATGCCTCGCCCCATGTCTGCCTCTGCGGACCGAGGGACATGAAGGAGTTCCGGGAGGATTTGAAGGCTTTGGAGAAGGGGCCCATGACGGAGGAGGAACTGGCCTGGATGAGACGGGTGGGCGATTTCATATACCACGGCAGGTAGTATCGTTTCCCAACACGCAAATGGGAGGAAGGACATGGCTGGCCAAGTCCGCTCGGCTTGTGCAAACTGCAGAATCGATCGGAAAGAGAGAATCTGCCTGGTGGAAGGCGGAAGGGGACCCAAGTATTGCCCTACCCTGAATCGAGTTGATGCGATCAAAGAAGCGTCGAAGGAGTACCGGAAGCAGAGAATACAAGAGTTTGCCCGACAGGCTTCGATTCAAGAAGGGGAGTGTTACGCCAGCAGGGACAGAAAGCCATACACCAAATTCCCGGTCAAACCGCGGGTGCAGGAAATCTGCGAATTCGCCAAGAAGATGGGTTTCAAAAAGCTGGGCATTGCTTTTTGCGTGGGCCTGGCACAGGAGGCGTCCCTGCTGAATGAAATACTCGCTGCTCAAGGCTTCGAGGTGGTGTCGGTGATGTGCAAGGTGGGCTGTGTGCCAAAGGAGAAGATCGGAGTCAAAGACAAAGAGAAGATACAAATCGGGGGGTTCGAAGCGATGTGCAATTCCATAGCCCAGGCCAAAATTCTGAATGAGGAGAAGACCGAGCTAAACATCCTGTTGGGCTTGTGCGTGGGCCACGATTCTTTGTTCTTCAAGTACGCCGAAGCATACACCACCGTGCTGGTAGCCAAAGATCGCGTCTTGGGACACAATCCGATAGCTGCGCTTTACACTGCGGGGAGTTACTATAGTCGGTTGATGAAGCCGGGTTTCTAGGACATCTGGGTTTGGAGTTCGAGAACCCAGGTATTGACAAGGGGCTGGCCGCCTATAATGAGAAAATCGCGAGGGGTCTGTCTGTAGTCCGCGTAGGATCCGTTATTCGACAACCGTTTCCCGGGCCTTTTTCCTCTGCGCGTAATCGGGATAGTGTTCTTCCAAACATTCCGGACAAATGCTGTGACTGAAATCGGCCTCGGTGTGATCGGCCACGTATTCCTCCACCTGCTGCCAATAATTGTCGTCCTTTCGGATCTTCTTGCAAAACATGCAGATGGGAAGAAGGCCTTTCAACTGCTTGACCTGCGCCAGCGCATCGGAAAGCTCCTGGTTGCGTTGGCGCAAAGATTTTTCCAGATCGATGACCCGTTTTCCTGCCCGGACCCGGGCCAAAAGCTCGGTTCTGTCATAAGGCTTGGTTATGTAATCATCGGCTCCGGCATCCAGACCCTGGATGATCCTCTGCTTGTCCGTCAGTGCGGTTAAGAGGATGATGTAGACGTAGTTGGCCAGATCAAGCGCCCTCACCCTTTGGCTCAATTCCAATCCGTCCAAATCCGGCATCATCCAGTCGGTGATGAGCATGTCCGGGGTCTCTTTCTCTAAAGCGGCCAGAGCCTGCACCCCGTTCTCGACCGACGTCACTTCGTTCTCGTCTTTGGACAGTATCCTCTCCAGCATCTTCCTGGAGACGGGATCATCTTCTGCGATAAGTATCTTCATGCTTGCTCCATGAGAGTTTGATTCTTCTTTTAAGCCGCCTATGATCGGAGCGCAGATCGTTCCCCAAGCCATTTATCGACATATTCTTGCATGCGCTTGAGTTCGGAGCGCAGATTCTCCAGCATGGCCGGAGCGCTCGAAAGGCCGCCCGTTCGCCCGGCCAGCTCCAGTTCCAGGGCCAACTCGGCGATTCGCCTGGCTCCCAGGTTGCCGGCAGCTCCCTTGAGGCTGTGAGCTTCGCTCTCCACGGTCCTGTCGTCGTTTACATCCAGCGACCTATCCAGATTCTCCAACTGCTTGGGAGCGTATTCCAAAAACTCGCGGAGCATTTCGGCGAAGAAGCCGACATCTCCATCGAATCTGCTCTGTAAGACAGTCTCTATGTTCACGATGGGGTCGGAGGCGGGGACATGCTCGCGAATGGGAACGACTTCCGTGGCTTCCTGCTCGTCGGCTTCCGATGCGACCCACTTCTTTATGGTGTCCAGCAGCTCCTGGGGCTCGATGGGTTTGGAGACGTAATCGTCCATGCCGGCTCCCAGGCAACGTTCCCGGTCGCCCTTCATGGCATGCGCGGTCATGGCCAGTATAGGGATATTCCTTCTCTCGTCTTTCCTTTCGCGAATGGCCTTGGTGGCTTCAAACCCGTCCATATCCGGCATCTGCACGTCCATCAATACCAAATCATAGGATTTCCGATTTAAGGCCTCCACCGCCAATTTTCCGTTTTCCACCGGGTCGACGGTGTATCCGGCTTTCTTGAGCAGTGCCACGGCGAGTTTCTGGTTCATGGGATTGTCTTCGGCCAAAAGTATCCGCGTTCTTCGGCGTTTCACGTCCGCCACGGTGTGACGGGTGACTATTTTCAAGGGTTTGTCCGAAGGCTTGGCCCCTTGCCGGCTGAGAACGGTGATAATGGTATCGAACAACTGCGACTGTTTTACCGGTTTGAGCAGATATCCGGCGCAGCCCATGGCCTCCAGACGTGCGGCATCACCCCGGACGCCCATGGAGGTGAGCATAATCACCACCATATCCTTGATGTCCGGATCGGCCTTGATGGTCTTCAGAGTTTCCACTCCGTCCATCTCCGGCATCTGCATGTCCAAAAGCACCAGGTCGAAGAGCTTCTCGCCGTGGACGGCTCTCTTCAGCGTTTGTAGAGCCTGCTTTCCGCTTTCCACCACCTCGGGAGAACAGCCGAATGACTCCAGCATCTTGGCTAAAATGGTCCGGTTGGTCTGGTTGTCGTCCACCACCAACATTCTCATGCCCCGAATATCCGGAGGGATCACCTGGAAATCGTCGTCTATGCTCGGTTGTTTCTCCAGAGCGATCTTGAACCAGAACCGGCTTCCTTTTCCCGGTTGGCTTTGCACGCCGATCTGGCCGCCCATCAGTTCTACCAGCCGCTTGCATATGGACAAACCCAATCCCGTGCCGCCATACTTGCGCGTGGTGGAGCCGTCCGCCTGGGTGAAGCTTTCGAATATCCTCTCCTGCTTTTCCTGGGAGATGCCCATCCCCGTGTCGGCTATCGTTACCAGCAGCCATGCTCTCTGATCGGTCTCCTGGTCCACCTCCACGGAGATCACCACTTCTCCCCGATCCGTGAATTTCACCGCATTGCCGGCCAGGTTCATCAGAATCTGCCGGAGGCGGCCGGGATCGCCCCTCAAGCGGGAAGGCACCTGGTGATGGATCATGCAGGCCAGCTCCAGCCCCTTCTCGCCGGCCTTGCGGGCCAGGGTGTCGGCCACCCCTTCTACGGTCACGCGCAGGTCGAAATCGATGGTCTCCAGTTCGATCTTGTCTGCCTCGATCTTGGAGAGATCCAGAATGTCGTTTAGAAGCTCCAGCAAGGCGCGAGCGCTGTGCTTTACCGTGGTGAGATAGTCGCGCTGCTCGTCGGTCAATTCGGTGTCCAGCACTATATCGGTCATGCCGATGATGGCGTTCATGGGGGTGCGGATCTC
>CAZWAO010000017.1:0-20037 GCA_964631815.1 uncultured Ignavibacteria bacterium
TATTAGTCTCAGATATTCTCTCAGGGCTTGACCACCCCTGCGGGCCAGCTTCAGCAGGTATGACCTGACAGGTGAAGGGTGTATGTTGGGCCACACTTCTTCCCACCTTCTTTTCCCCCAACATCAATCCTTGCCAGAGTATCCACCAATGGCTATATTTGGTACTGAACACCAGTCAAGACCCGGAACGTGATGGCAAGTGAGAAAGAAAGCTTCTTGCAGTCAGCGCCTGTTGACTGGCTTCTGACGGGGGAGCCTTTTGTCAGGTACCGAACCCTGACGGACCTCCTGAACAGGCCGGAGAATGACAAGGAGGTCGAGAGGGCCAAGAAGCAGGTTCGGCAATACAGCTTAGTGAAGCAAATCTTCGCCAGACAGAACAGGGATGGCTACTGGGGAACTTCCCAGGATATCTTCAAATGGTGGCCCAAGAAAGACACCACTTTCTGGTTGTTGGGCGTCCTGGCTGACTTTGGCTTCACGAAAGAAGACAAAAGAATTGCCAAAGCGTGCGAATACGTTTTCGGCACCCAGCTTAGCTCAGGCGGATTTGGCTGGGCGCCGCCCCCCACACCGGCCGAGTGCTTCACCGGCATACTAACCGAATCGCTGGCGAAGCTGGGATATGGCTCCGATCCGCGATTGAACGGAGCTTATGACTGGCTCGTCCATCGGCAGCGTCCAGACGGCGGCTTCTGGTGCAAGAACACCGGTCAAGCAGGCGGGCCGAGGGAGAAGGAACCAAGCTGTGCACTGGCTACTCTGTGTGTGCTGAGTGCGCTGATGCGGAATCCCAAACACAAGAAGAGCAAAATCGCATCGAAGAGCGCGAAATTTCTTTTGCACTGTTGGGAAAACAGAGGGAGGATCAAGTATGCCGGGCATGACTCCCAGATTGGCAAAGGCTGGGAGAAACTGCAATATCCTTTCACCGAATATCGCATCCTGAAATACCTGGATGCACTTTCGCAGGTTGAATCCGTGAGGGCCGACCGGCGCATGATTGAGATGAGGGACTTACTCTTGGGAAAGCGAGACGAGAAGGGGCGTTTCTACGCCGAGTCAGTGCATAAGGTTTGGTCGGGTTTCGATTTCGGGCAGAAGAAGCTGCCCAGCCGGTGGATTACGCTGATTGCTTATTCTATATTGAGAAGAATCCAGGAGGAATAAAGAATTTGGCTTACGATGCTGGATACGAGAAATGTGCCCATCTCTTCGATCTGTTTGCCACCGAGGAGAAACCGGGGTTCTTCGTGCATTACGGGGTGGAGGCGGGTGAGATTCTGGACATCGGCGCAGGCACGGGCCGGATAGCCATTCCGCTGGCGGAGAAAGGCGTCAAAGTCTTCTGCGTCGAACCTTCACCCGCCATGAGAGAGCAGTTCGAGAAGAAGCTCAAGGACCGGCCGGAGCTTGCCGAGAACATCCAGCTCATCGCAGGCGATGCTTCCTCTTTCAATCTGAATCGCACCTTTCCCGCCGCGATCCTTGCCAGCATCTTCGATCATTTCTTGAATGATGAGCAGCGATGGTCCTCTCTGCGCAACATAAACAGACATCTTCAGCCGGGCGGCATTCTGGTGTTCGACGTGGGCATCGGTTACATGGACGACAGTCCGCTTGAAGCAGGGGGACAGGCCAAGCTGGGGAACAGGGAATATCGTCGGTTTCTTTCCCGAAAGCGCATGCCGGGTGATATGCTGGATTGGCTTTTGATCTTCGAAGTGTACCAGTCGGGCAGGCTGATAGAGCGAATCGAGCAGCACTCGCCGGGCGGTATCATCGACCGGATCAAGCTGCATGGATTACTGAAGGAGACCGGTTTCGAAGTCATAAGGGAGTTTGGGAATTACGATTTCAAGAGATTCGAAGAAAGAGATAAGATATTGGTGATCGAGGCGGTCAAAACGGGATGAGATAGAAACTTTCGAATTCTGTAGTTGCCCAAATACCAGACCTACTATCCGAAGCTGGGCGGTCTGTGCAACCTAAAGAAGGACAGATTCTCCTCGCCTCAGAAGCCGCGATTTGGCTTTCCATCGTCCCTTGAATTTTGTATATTCAGTCGGTAGAGTAAATCAAATCCGAACAGGAGGGCAAGAACAAAAGGCGTCGTCTGCTTATCGGCGCAGCGTCCTCAGCTATGCCTGGTGAAGAGTGAAAAGTAAGGTATAGATGAGTCAATATCGTAGCAGGCGGAGGAATTCGGATGATAAGGGAGATCACGGATAGAGATTTCAGCCGGGTGGTCGAACTTCTTCATCAACTTTGGCCGGACAAACAGATAAACTACGAGGAAATGAGGAAGGTAGTCCGGAAGTACATCAGGGAATCGAACTATCACATCCACGGATTCGAAGAGAGCGGCATTCTTCTGGGAGTGGTCACCGTCTCCTTCCGGTGGGCCGTGTTTTACGAGGGGAAGGTGGCGACCATCGAGGAACTGGTAGTCGACCAGTCACATCAAGGCAGGGGCATCGGAAAGGCTTTGGTGAAGTTCGTGGAGGAGAAGATAATCAAGCCGGGCAAAGCCAAAGGCATCGAATTGAGCTCGGACTTACGTAGAACAAGTACACACGGATTCTGGGAGAAACTCGGATATCCCAAGTCGGCGTTCGAGTTCAGAAGGGAGGTTAGATAGAGTACTTCCACAGACCCGCAGGAATCGAAGAGGAGAGAATGAGCAGATTGATCCTGGGGCCTAATCGGCGGTGAAATGATAGGAGGTCTTGTCTTGACAATGGCTTCCGGTGGTCCCATTATAATAGGTAACGTCATCTTGATTTCTGTCATTCACAACGAAAGGAGGAAGCGCCATGCCGAATTGTCATGAAATGAAGAAGGGTGAAATCTACGTTTGTCAGGATTGCGGGTTGGAGCTTCAGGTGGTCAAGGAATGCAAGGACGTAGGCAAGCCGGCAGATGCGTGTGCTTGTCACACCACCGCCGGACCTTGTACTTTCAATTGTTGCGGCAAGGAGTTGGTCAGGAAATAACTCAGGGCACTTAGCATTCTCCGTGGGGTTAGCACTCTAAGGATTGTTGCGAGCCCATTTGCGAAGCACGTTACACTCATTTCTGTGGTAGGGAAATTGGTGTAGACGCCGTCATGTAGCTATTGAGGTCCCTTTAGCGGGATACTCCAACCTACAATCAATCTTTGGGAATGACCATGAGTTATGCGGAACTGCTCGAAGCAGCCAAGCGTGACCCCGATTCCGTGGACTTCCGGGAGTTGCGCTTGGCCTGCGCGAAAACAGACGACTATAACCCTTACTACCTGGACGATAAAGATGCCTCGTCAATAAACGACTTGATGGAGCAAGGCGATATGGCGGGAGCGGCGCAGCAGGTGAACCAACTTCTGGAAGCCAATTATCTGGACATCCAATGGCATATAGCTGCCGCAGCAATCTACCACGAACTGGGCGACGGTTTGCGAACAGACTATCATAAGAGGTTTGCGTTTCGGCTCCTGGACTCGATTTTGGATTACGGGGACGGTAAGACTCCGGAGACCGCCTTTATCGTTATAAATGTGGGTGAAGAATACGCTGTCCTGAGAGCCCTTCGCCTGGAGTTGAAGCAACAAAGCTTGATAGAGCTGGGAGGTCACAGTTACGATCAAATTGACGGCATCCAACCTGATACAGGGGAAACCTGCACATTGTATTTTAACATCGACCTTCCTTTCAGCACGTTATCTCACATCTCCAAGCCTGCCGCCGGCTCCGGATATGTGGGCGAAGAAAGGAAAAAATGGTGGCGGTTTTGGAAGAAGTGAGCAGGGACGCCCTGTAGGTTTAGCGAATCCATGAAGATGTCTTATCGCGTGGTGTACCAGGCAAAGTCCGTCGTTCCGCACTTCTATAAACCGGCTTCGTGAAACTGCAAGATAATGGCGACTGGTCCTTTGCAGCGTGGAAATCCATCGACTGTTTCCGGAAGGGAAAGCTTCGCTTTATCCTGACGTTTTGCTTGGGCTGCTGAAGAGAAAACGGAAGTAATCGCATAGCTTTATTCCAAAATGAATGATCTTTCAAATAAGGTTAAGGAGACCTTAGTCGAGAGGGGAGCTTCGCTGGTCAGCTTTGCCGATCTGGGCGAGCTGCCGGAGGACGTGCGCCATTCCCTGCGGTTTGCCGTGTCGATGGCGGTCGCGCTGGACCCGCTGGTAATTGCCGCGATCCATGACGGCCCCAACAAAGAGTATCATGCCGAGTACCGACAGGCCAATGCTCTTCTGTGGGAGCTGGCCAAGTTCGCGGCCGGGATGATAGAGGACTCGGGCTATCGGGCGATTCCCAAGCGCCCCACCCATGCCGGCATCGATCAAAGCACGCAGAGCACGATGCTTCCGCATAAGACGGTTGCCACCCGTGCCGGCCTGGGCTGGATCGGCAAGAGTGCGCTTCTGATCACAGAGGAGTACGGACCGGCTATCCGGCTGACCACGGTCTTGACCGATGCAGAACTGGATGCGGCCCAGCCTATAGTGGAGTCTCGCTGCGGCGAATGTAGGCTGTGTGTGGAATCCTGTCCCGGAAGAGCACCTTCGGGCAAAAACTGGAATTCACATTTGGCGAGGCATGAGTTCTACGATGCCTTTGCCTGTGCCAAGGCTGCCAGGGAGCGTGCGACGGCGAAGATCGGCATAGACGATACCATCTGCGGAATTTGCATTTCGGTCTGTCCCTTTACGGCAAAGTACGTGAAGAGTGCGACCAAGGCTCGGAGTAAAGAATAGATCGTAGAGAATAGACAGCAAACAGTACCTCCTTTCCACCTTTCCGCTTGCTCTTGATTTGTCCCCAGGAGTTGATTATCTTCGTGTCAGAGGTCAGCCGCGTGCGCAAAGACTCCAGCAGATCGGATAGTCTCTTGTCTTGATTCTTCCACCAGAGAAACTCAAACGCGCAACGGACAGTTGAAGGTAAACGTTTCAGATTCCAAGGAGAAGATCGGATGTTTCATGACATTCCAAAAGAGATTCAAGAAAGGATGCTATATTTAGAGGTTTTGAACAAGAAACAGAGAGATGCCGAAAAGCCGATGCTGGAAAGGTTGAGGCAGGTACCTCCGGACACGGGAAAGTTCCTGGCCTTGCTGGCAGCCTCTTCCCCGGAAGGGACCTGGTTGGAGATCGGCACCAGCGGCGGGTATTCGGCTTTGTGGCTGGCTTTGGCTTGCAGGCAAACGGGAAGAAAGCTGGTGACTTTTGAGGTGCTGGAGCCGAAGATCAAACTGGCGAAGGAGACGCTCAAAGCGGCGGGAGTGGAAGACGTGGTGGAGCTTGTGTCAGGAGACGCCAGGAATTTCCTGGATGACTATCGGAACGTATCCTTCTGTTTTTTGGACGCGGAGAAAGAGTATTACCTTGACTGCTACGAAAAAGTGGTTCCCAACATGGTAACCGGAGGTTTGCTGGTCGCCGATAATGTGACCAGCCACAAAGAACAACTGCACGATATGGTGCAGAGGGTGCTTTCCGATGAGCGCGTGGATGCGCTGGTTGTGCCTATCGAAAGCGGAGAGCTGGTTTGCAGGAAGTTGTAGTCTCAAGTACCAAGCAAACTCTCGTTGCGAGCGAGGAGTGGATGATTAGCGGAAACGATCAGAGCCAGTATTGGCGTGGAAAGAAGATCGAAGTAAGAATTCCATACAGCAGGGCGGGAGTTGCGCAGCATATCTGGCTCGAAACCGAGAGCAGTCACATTCTCATCGACACTGGGGATGGGGTGGTAAGAGACCTTCTTGGGAAGGGGCTTGATCCCGTCAAGCTTAGCGCGATTCTGTTTACCCACGGCCACTTCGACCACATGGGAGGTCTGCATTCGCTTTTGGGATTCCTAAGGATGGTGGGCAGGAATGAAGCTCTGCCGATCCTTGCTCCCAAGGGATGTGCGGAAGTATCGTCAATCATAGAAGGTTTCACCAGATGCTACGCCGACACGCTGCCCTTCGAAATCTCTCTTAAATCGATACAGCCGAATGAGAACTTCCAGATAGGTGAATTGAAGATCAGGGCTTTTCCCATGGTCCACTGCGGCGGCATAGAGGGTTTGGGGATACTCGATCCGATTCCGGCGATGGGCTACCGCATCTCGCATCATGACGAGACTGTCGCCATTACGGGAGATTGTGGCTCTGCTTCTCCTCTGAGAGAACTGGTGGAAGGGGCGGACCTTGCGATAATCGAGGCGACCTACAAAAGCAGCGCGAACGCCGATAAAGAAAGCCTTGAGAGAGTTCACCTGTCGGAGGATTTGGCAGAGGAGATGGGAAAACTCGCCAGGCAATTCATCCTGGTGCACAAGGGGAATAGCGATGGGTAAGAATGTATGGGAGGAGTTTTTCGACGGCCATGCGCCGGAGTACATGAACAATGTTTTCACCAAGAACACCAAGGCCGAGGTCGATTTTCTGATCGAAGAGTTGAATCTTGCGAAGGGCAGCAGCATATTGGATATCGGCTGCGGAACCGGTCGGCATTCAATCGAGCTTGCCGGGCGGGGATACCAGGTTACGGGAATCGACCTCTCGTCGGGCATGTTGGCCGAGGCGAAAAAGTCTGCGGCCACCGCCGGTGTGAAGGTGGAGTGGGTGAAGGCGGACGCTGCCCGATTCGCATCGCAGAAGACCTTTGACGCGGCCATCTGCCTATGCGAAGGAGCGTTCGGACTGTTGAACACGGAAGACGACCCTCTTGATCATGAACTCTCGATACTGAAAAGCATTAACCGGGCTATCAAGCCCGAAGCCAAGGTGATCTTCACCGTTCTCAATGGACTGGCTTTTGCCCGGAAGTACAGCCAGGAAGACGTGGAGAAGGGAAAGTTCGATCCCATCACCATGACGGGAACCCACCTCATGGAGCTTGAGACCGGAGGCGGCAAGAAGGAATTGCGGGTCAGAGAGCGCGGGTTCGTGCCGACCGAATTGGTCTTGATGTTTCGGCAGGCGGGGTTCGAGGTGGAGAACGTTTGGGGAGGAACCGCGGGCAAATGGGGTCGTCGGCCAGTCGATTTAGACGAGATGGAGATAATGATCGTTGCCCACAAAAACACTGACGTCGATTAGCCGGGCGAACCTATTTACAGATCCGGAAATTCTCCTGCGCTCGCCGCAGATCAATAAGCGCCGCATGCTTTGATGTGGTGGTTTCGCTTTAGGTCAAAACCGAAGCCCTGTGACATTAAGCAGAAAGACATATAAGTGGTACTACGACCGGATCGGCAGTCGTTACTACGATCTTCTGATGAAGTGGTGTTTTCTTCCGCTGGGCGGGGAAAACAGGTGCCGGGACGATCTGATTGCGCACCTCGATTTTTCGCCGCAGGAGCAGATACTGGACATGTGCTGCGGAACCGGCAGGACAACGTTTACAATCGCCGGGAAGGCGCCTCCGGACTGCAAGATAATCGGGATGGATCTCTCCTCGGGGCAGATAAGAGTTGCCGAGAGGAAAAGTCGATTCGCCAACGTTGAATTCATGCAGGGAGACGCAGGTCACACGACCTTTCAGGATGCTTTTTTCGACAAGGTGTTCATCGCTTTTGCCCTGCACGAGATGTGGAGAGATGCCCGACTCCAGGTTCTAAGCGAGGCCCGCAGGGTTCTAAAATCCGGAGGGAGAGTAATCATACTGGAGATGGATAACCCGGAGAGCCTGTCTGTCAGATTGCTGGCAGGCTTTTGGCTGTTTTATTGGCTGCCTTTCAACTTCGAGACGCCCACCCGAAAGGATATGCTAAAGCATGGTGTGAGTAATGAGATGGAAGAGGCAGGATTCGAGAACATTAGGAGAATGCGGAAATCGCGCGGCATTTTGCAGGTGGTGGAGGGTGAGAAATAGTCGGCCTCTCGGCAGCAGGAGATTTGACCTGAAAGCTGGTATGAGCTATATTGTGTGGTCGCGTAAAGTTGGGAAGCTAAAAGCACAAGTTGAGAGACTATCCTATGGATTCATCGATATCTGTTGAAACGGAGGCAATATGTTCCAAAAGCTGCGAGACATACTGAGCAAGGTGGATGCCGATTACGCCGACGTGCGCTATGAGTCGAAGAAGGATACGGTGATTTCCTTCAACGGGAAGGAGCTGACCGAGATCGGCCTGAATACCACGGACGGCTTCGTGCTGCGGGCGCTGAAAGGCGGCGGCATGGCCTCGACCGTGTTCACCAAAGAAAGCGACGTGGACAAAGCGACGCGCAAAGTCACGGAAAACGCCCAACTTATCGGCCGAAACAGCAAAGAGCCGGTGCGACTGGCGAAGACCGAGGTGGTGAAAGATGCGTTCTCCCCACCTCTCAAGGAAGATCCCCGCAAAATTCCCATCCAGGAAAAACTTGAACTGGTTCGCAAGTACAACGACATCCCGCTCTCCAATGAGAAGATCGCCACCACGTCCTTCATCTACCAGGAGATCATCCGAGAGAAGCACTTCGTCAGCTCGGAAGGCTCAGAGATCAAAGAGGACCTGGTGACCACCAGGCTTTCCGGGGGAATCGTCAGCAAGGACGGAAACCTGACCCAGAACGTCAGGGTGGCGATGGGCGGCAGTAACGGATTCTCCACCATCCGCAACCAGGAGCATTACGTGGAAGACCGCACCCGCGTGGTGGTGGATCTTTTAAGCGCCAAGCCCATCCGGGGAGGAACTTGCAATTGCGTGTTCAATCCCAGCATGGCCGGGGTATTCACCCACGAGGCTTTCGGTCATTTCTCGGAGGCGGACCTGATAGAGAATCTTCCCACCATGCGCGAGAAGATGAAGCTGGGAAACAAGCTGGGCAATGAGGTGCTGAACATCAGCGATGACGCCACCATGCCCGATCAACTCGGATTCTACAAGTATGACGATGAGGGAGTGAAGGTTCGTCCCACCGCGCTGATGAAAAACGGGGTGCTCACCGGACGGATGCATTCCCGAAGGACCGCTGCGGCTTTCGGCGAGCCTATCTCCGGCCACTGCATAGCCCAGGATTACCGCTTCCCGCCCATCATCAGAATGGGAACCATCTTCATCCACCGGGGAACTTTGAGCCTGGAGGAACTCTTAAGCAGGCTGGGTGAGGGATACTATGTCTTGGACGCCAAAGGCGGCCAGACCTCCGGCGAGAATTTTACCTTCGGTGCGCAACACGGCTATCGGGTGGAAGGCGGAAAGATCAAGGAGATGGTGCGGGATATCAATATCTCCGGCAACCTGTACGAGACGCTGAAGAACATCGTGGCCTTGGGCGACGATTTCGTGCTCTCCAAAACAGGCGGCTGCGGCAAAGGTCCGGGTTCTCAGACCAACATACGCTCCTGCTTCGGCGGACCGCACATACTGGTCAACAACCTGGTGGTAGGAGGTGCCTAATGGAGAAACTTCTGCAGATGGCAAAGAAAGCATCCGACCAGGCGGAGGTCTTTTCGATCTCCTACTCCGACGATGCGGTTTACTTCGAAAACGCCAAGCTGAACAACATGGACAGCAAGGTGCAGTCCGGCGTGTCGCTGAGGATCATAAAGGACGGCAAACTGGGATTCGCCTACACCAGAAACTTAATCGACCGCCAGGAGCTTTTGCAGAATGCGCTGGACTCGCTCAAAGGCGGAGTGGAGGCCAAATACGACTTTCCGCTTACCAAGAATCTGCCCAAGCTCGATACCTATGATTCTTCCGTGGAGAAGGTTTCCGGCTCGCAGATGGTAGAGGAGTGCACCCGGGTGTGCGATGCGATCAAGTCGCAGACGGACAGCGAGATCGAGGCGGCCTCTTTTGTTCACACCTCAGACCTGCGCATACTCAACACGGCAGGCACCGACGTGCCCACAAAGAGCGGCTACTACGCCATATTCGCAAATCCGATTTATCCCGGCACAGGCGTCGGCGTATACAGGATTTTCGTGAAGAAAGGCTTCCAAAAGACGCCTGACGAATTGATCGACGAGCTGATAAAGCTGTACAAACTGTCCTCGAAAGCGATCAGTCCCAGAGGCGGAAGGATGAAGGTGCTTTTCATGCCCAACAGCCTGATCACGCTCAACTGGAGAATCTCCAGCGGCACAAGCTCCAAGAGCGTTTACGAGAAGATATCGCCTCTGGGAGACAAGATGGGAGAAAAGGTCTTCTCCGAAAAGGTCAGCATATACGACGACTCGCTGGACGATAAGTATCCCGGCGCACGGGCCTTTGACGACGAAGGAGTGGCCTGCCGTAAGTTTGCCGTGGTGGAGGGCGGTGTGCTCAAAAGCTACTATTACGACCTGGAATATGCCGGCAAGCTCGACGCCAAACCCACGGGCAACGGATACCGGACCGGCATGTGGGGAGGCGATCCCATTGCGCTTAAACCCACGCCGGCGTTTTCGCGCATGACCATAAAGCCCGGAAACAAGTCCTTCTGGGAACTGGTGAAGTCCATGGACAGAGGGATCATTGTGGAGAATGCGCTGGGCGCACACAGCGGAAACATACCCAATGGTGACTACTCCATCGGAGCCGACCCCGCTCTGTACGTCGAGAACGGCGAGATAGTGGGCCGGGTGAAGGATGCCATGGTGGCGGGGAACGTCTACGAGACCCTGAAGAACGTGGTGGATCTAGGCGATACTTTGCATCCTTCACAGGACGATGCCTGGGTGCCGGCGATATTGTGCGATGATGTGAGCGTTGCCACGAAAGGTTAGTTCAAAATTCGGCCCATCGATCCCACGATTCAAAGGAGGCTCGGGCACGGTTTGGCATCCAGAGCCCATCAGATGTTCTGATATAGGTTGTCGACTTGCGTAGAACATGTGGGAGGAGCAGATTCTTCAGATTGCAAGAATATGGTGGGACTTTTGGGTCTTCATGCAAACAGTTTTGAACATGCAGTGAGTTGGCTATGCCATCGAGACAATTGGGAAACAGAGCGACTATCCTATGCGTTTTGGTCTTCGCAACTGCCGGCATTTGCGGGTGCGGAGGTTCAAATCCTTTCATGCCAACCTGGCCCGCAGAAGCTCTCTTGCCC
Organism: uncultured Ignavibacteria bacterium; assembly: GCA_964631815.1. Lineage (GTDB taxonomy): Bacteria > Zixibacteria > MSB-5A5 > MSB-5A5 > SM1-73 > SM23-73-3. Next base: position 11,008 of record CAZWAO010000017.1, read on the forward strand.
GCTCCGGAGGAAAGCGAAGTTCAGGGACAAACATACGTGCTGGAGACCAGTCTGTGGCGCGATTTTATGCCCATCTCTCCGCCTGACGGCAAGCCTCTCATTGCCCTGCTCCGAGTCCGCACCAAGGACTCCACCGAAGTGCCGCCAGAGCTTGATATCGACTGGGTGTGGGTCATCAACGGCAAGCAGGTTTGGGAGGTCAAATTCTCAGGCCAGGCCACACGGCCCAATTCCTTCACGCTGGAGAGAGTGGCCAGAAACGGACCCAAATGGGGTCCCAACGCTGAGGTGAACGTGGTGGTGGGCCTGGTATACAAACCAAGCAAACGAATTTACCTGCTGAAAGCCCCCAACCAGCTCATCTTCCGCACTGATTAGATTAAAGCCTCCGTCTCCGTCAGGTCCCCAGACCAGACAGCCTGTCCTAAAGGCGATCCGCAGGATCGCCTTATTTTTCGGCCCTCCGACCATTAAACGCAAAACCCGATAACAATTCAAGCAATTCGGTACGTTATACAGTGTTGAGTTGAAGCCGAAGTTACTGATGTAGACACACAGGACCGGATGGCCGGAGGTATTCTGGGCATCAAGTGAGGACCAGCATGGACATTCATCGTCTTGATAGAATCTTCAATCCACAAAGGATAGCGTTGATCGGGATCACGCCCAGCCCGGAGGCGGTGGGTGGCAAGGTGCTGAGCAATTTAGTGGGCGGTGGCTTCCGGGGGGTGGTCTATCCGGTGAACCCCAGTCACGAAGCAGTGCTGGGAGTTCAATGCTATCCCGATCTTGCCGGCCTTCCCAAGACACCCGATCTGGGAGTGATCTGTTCGCCTGCCGCCCAGGTTCCGGAGATGGTCAGACAATGCGGCGAGGCGGGCGTTCGGGGTTTGATAATCATGTCCGCCGGCTTCAAGGAGACCGGCCCCGAAGGCAAAGCTTTGGAGGATCAGATCAAAGCCGAGATAAGCAAGTTCGACGGCATGCGGGTCATCGGCCCCAACTGCCTGGGAATAATCGTGCCCGGCCGGAAGCTGAACGTGAGCTTTGCCCAGGGGATGCCGGAGAAGGGACAGATCGCCTTCATCTCCCAATCCGGCGCTTTGTGCTCATCCGTTTTGGACTGGGCTTTGGAGGAGAAGATCGGTTTCTCCAACTTCGTCTCCATCGGCAATACCGTGGACGTCGACTTCGCGGATTTGATCGACTACTTCGGAGAGGACGAGAACACCAAGTCCATCATCCTTTACGTGGAATCCATCACCCAGGCGCGCAAGTTTATGACCGCTGCGCGGGCCTTTGCCAGGACCAAACCGATTGTGGCCTACAAAGCAGGACGTTTTCCCGAATCGGCAGAGGCGGCCGCATCTCACACCGGCGCCCTGGCCGCGGAGGATGCGGTTTACAATGCCGCTTTCCAGCGGGCGGGTTTGGCCCGGGTGCTGGACATCGGCGAGATATTCGACGTGGCGGAGTTGATCGGCAGCAGGAAGATGCCCCGGGGGCCGCGTCTGGGAATCGTCACCAATGCCGGTGGGCCGGGAGTGATGGCCACCGATGCACTCATCGCCGCCAACGGGATACTGGCGAAACTCTCCGAAGAGACGGTCGGCAAGCTGAACGAGAGCATCCCGCTCTTCAGATCGCACACCAACCCGGTGGACGTGTTGGGAGATGCGCGCTCCAAGCGTATTGCCAAGGCCACCGAGATTCTTCTGCAGGACAAGGGGGTTGATGCCGTGCTGGTGATCCTCACGCCCCAGGCCATGACCAATCCCACCGGAGCTGCAAAACTGATCGGAGAGTTGGGAAAGACAAGCTCCAAGCCCATTCTGGCCGCCTGGTTGGGAGGCAGGAGCATGCGGCAGGGGATAGGCATCTTAAACGAAGCCGGCGTGCCCACCTATACCACGCCGGAGCAGGCGGTACGCGCTTTCATGACCCTGGTGGCGTATTCACGCAATCTGGAAAACCTGTACCAGACTCCCAAAGACGTTCCGGTTCAGTTCCCCCTGGATCGGAAGAAACTGAGGTCGGAGTTCGATTCCATGGTCTCCGGTTCGGGACCGGTTCTTTCGGAAGACGTCTCCAAGAAACTCCTGCAGGCTTACGGCATACCCGTGACCCGACCTTATCGGGCCGAAAGCGCCCAACAGGCGGTCGAGATCGCCGAGAAGCTGGGCTATCCGGTGGTGCTGAAGATCCTCTCGCCGGACATTACTCACAAAACGGACGTGGGAGGAGTGGCGCTCAATCTTCAGGACGATTTCAGCGTGCGCGCCGCCTTTGAGCTGATAACCAAGACCGCCCGCGAAAAACAGCCTCAGGCTAAGATCGAGGGCGTCACCGTTCAGAAGATGGTCAGGGAGAAGGACTCGGTGGAGATGATCCTGGGAACCAAAAAGGACCCGGTGTTCGGCACGGTGATTATGGTAGGACTGGGAGGGGTGGGGGCCGAGCTGTTCGGCGACCGGTCATTGGGATTCCCTCCCCTGAACGAAAGGCTGGCCCGCCGCATGCTCGAATCTCTAAAGATCTGGCCGCTTTTGCGAGGATACCGCGGTCGTCCCCCGGCCAACGTAGACCGGCTTATCGAGGCTCTGATCCGCTTGTCGTATCTGGCGGCAGACTACCCCGAAATCAAGGAGCTGGACATCAACCCGCTGCTGGTCACCAAGAATGACGTGACGGCACTGGATGCCAGAGTGATAATAGATAGGGAATTGGTGGGCGGGTCGATCAAACCGTATTCGCATCTGGCTCTGCGGCCCTATCCCGAGGAGTACGTCACGACCACCAGGCTGAAGGACGGCACGCAGATCACGCTCAGGCCCATCAAGCCGGAGGACGAGCCTATGTGGTTTGCGCTTCTGGGGAGCTGCTCCCGCGAGTCCATCTACCAAAGGTTCCGCTATTTCTTCCATTGGGAGACACACGAGGTGGCTTCGCGTTATTGCTTCATCGACTACGACAGGGAGATCGCCATCGTGGCCGAGTTGGAGGAGGAGGGCAAGCGCAAACTTATGGGAGTCGGCAGGCTGGTGGCCGATCCCGGTCACGAATCGGTGGAGTATGCCATCCTGGTGGGAGATGCCTGGCAGAACAAAGGTGTGGGAAGCGTGCTCACCGATTACTGCTTCGAGATCGTGAAGAAATGGGGACTGAAGCGAATAGTGGCTCAAACCACCTCCGACAATCCGCGCATGATCGCGGTGTTCCGCAAACGAGGCTTCGAGATCAAGTCGGATCAGTCCGGGCTGGTGGAGGTCACAAAGACGCTCTCTTAGCAAGGGACTTCAGTTATACGCCAGCAGGAAATTGACAAATTCCTCCCGACTCTGTCGAGTGACTAAACCTTCCTGAATTTGGGCTGAAATACGAGTCGATCCAAGCCAGCCACCAAGAAGAAAATCAGCAAGGCAATGGCCAGGAATTCTACGTTTCCATTGAGTCCTACCAGCAGCCCTTCCATCAGGTCCAGCAAACCAGTACCCAGTTCCGGGCCGGGGAGAAGATCGGACAGAGCTTGGCCCAAGGGTTTCAGGTCAATGAAGTACAGAGTCATGCCCAGCGAAACGGCCACTCCCAGCACTATCAGGAGAACGTTCAGGACACCGGCATGAGATTTGACTTCTGCCTCAGCCGGCAGTCTGCGGATGACGGCCTTTGCGAATCCCCTGGATAGCTCGAAGCCTGCGTCGTCTTCCAAGCCTACGTACAAACTTCTATACTGCTTCAGAGCCTCCCGACAGCGGCGGCAAACCTGCAAGTGCTCTTTCACCTGTAAGGTTGTTTCGTCGGAAAGGTTGCCGTCCAGATAATCCTGGATTTCCTCGTCAGTCAGATGCTCGAGTTGCATAAATCCTCCGGCTGGTATTTCACGGTCAGTCTTGTTTTAAGCAGCTTTCTTGCCCGGAAGAGATGGCTTTTGACCGTGCCTTCGGGCAAGCTCATGATCTCACCGATTTCGTTATAGCTCATCTGATCCAGATGATAAAGCGTCAACACGATCCGGTAATGAACCGGCAGCTTATCGATCTCCGATCGCAACAATATGGAAAGCTCCCTTCCCTGAGCCAGCTCATGCGGACCAGGAACGTTTCCCGGAACCGTATCCAGGGATCGCTCATCCGAAGTCAGATCGCCGAACAACGGCAGCTTCTTCTTCTCCAGATGGTTTAAGCAGGTGTTGTATGCAATCCTGGCTATCCAGGTGGAGAGCTTGGACTCGAATTTGAAACCTCCCAGGTTTTCATAGACCTTCAGGAATACGTCCTGACAAACGTCTTCCCGGTCCTCCGGGTTGTCGATCAGCCGGAAGACGAAATGGCTGACCAGTCTTTGATGCCGTTGGATCAGCGTTTCAAAGGCTTTCCTGTTCCCGGCCAGCGTCTTTTCGACCAGTAACTTGCTGTCCATCGCTTTTGGTTCCACAATAGTTAGACCGCCGCGGCAAGAGGAATGTTGCACACTTTTTTGAAGGCGGAATGCAACATTGTCAAAGGTGGCCTGTCTCATTCCTCAGAGAAAGCAAGGAAGGAAAAGATACAACAGAGAGGAGGAAGTCATGGACAAAGCTTGGGAAATGCTGCCCCTGATCGTGTTCTTCGTGGTGGTGGCCTATGTGATCAAGATCATTTTGGAGAATGCCACCAGGAAGAAGCTGATCGACAAAGGCATGGTAGACGAAAACGTCAAGTATCTTTACATGGACAAACCCACCAGCCAGACGCTCTCGGCGCTGAAGTGGGGCATGGTGGCCATCGGCATCGGACTGGCCATCTTCATCGGCCAGATGGTGCAGTACGACCTGCGGGAGGAGGTCACCATCGGCTGCATGTTCATATTCGGCGGCCTGGCATTGGTGATCTACTATCCCATCGCCAACCGGATGCTGCAGAAACATAAGCAGGAGAACTCGAACACAAGACCGTAGTGACTCTTTTTCACCTCACCCCCTGAATCCCCCTCTCCACCGAGACGGGTGGCCGTCCGGCCACAAAGTGGAGAGGGGGAGAGCGACGTTTCACCTCACCCCCAGTCTCCTTTAGTTCTTGACTTGCAGCCCGGACATAGTTACATATACTGAACCGTGGATTCCGATTCAGCGGTGAAGACGCTTTCTATCCCTTTTCCGAGACCGGCATGAAGATCAGAACCATCACCACCGGCGTACCCCTCAAGTCTGCTGCGGATTTTGAGAAGATTTATCCCGCGGCCGAATTCAATCGGAATGCCGGAGCACTCTTCGAACAAGCAGGATATGAGGTTCAAAGCACCAGGATCGCCACCAACTCCTGGGAGCAATACCTGACCGGCTCGACCCGAGAGGAAATCCTTCGAGACGCTCACACCATCGAGGACCTTTGCCGGGACGTGAAGGTGGACTTCTTCAACATGGGCTATGCCGGAAACGCAGAGGCGATCCGGCATTGTGCGGAGATCGTCAAGCACAGCTCGGTGGTCTCGTGTTCCGCGAAAATGGGCGATGCCCAGAGCGGGATCAATCCCGCAAACGTCAAGGCCTCGGCAGAAGTGATCCGGCGGATTTCGCAGGAGACCGATGGGGGTATGGGGAACTTCCGGTTCTGCGCCTGGGCGGACTGCAAGCCTGGCATACCGTTTTTTCCGGCAGCTTATCACGAGGGGGAAACGTCCTTTTCCGTCGGCCTGGAATCCGGTGATCTCATGATGAGAGCATTTTCCGAATCGAAAAGTCTTTTTGAGGCCGAGCAGAACCTGAAATCGCTGGTGGAAGAAGAGCTGAAGAAAATTCAGGACGTGGCCCAGCAGGTTTCCATAGAGCATCAGGTCCGATTCAGGGGCATCGATGCGTCTTTGGCGCCGTCGCTTAAGGAGGACGAAAGCATCGCCTTTGCTTACGAGAAGCTGCTGTCCGGCAGGTTCGGCGATCCGGGCACTCTGGCCATCTCGGCGGTGGTCACCGGAGTCCTGAAGAACCTGTCCGTGAAGACCTGCGGCTATTCGGGCCTTATGCTCCCGGTTTGCGAGGATTTAGGGCTGGCCAAGAGAGCCTCGGAAGGAACCTTCAATCTCACCAACCTGCTTTTGTATTCGGCGGTGTGCGGCTGTGGGCTGGATGTGGTGCCGCTTCCCAGCGACGTAGCCGTCGACAAAATAGAAGGAATTCTGCTGGAAGTAGCCACGCTGGCAGTGACCCTGAACAAACCCCTGTCTGCAAGACTGCTACCCGCTCCGGGCAAGAAAGCCGGAGAGATGACCGCGTTCGATTCCCCTTATCTGATCAACTGCCGGGTGTTTGACGTAGGCTGAGGCCTATCGGATAACATCATCTGCTGTTCTATATGATAGAGCCTATGAAGAGCACGTGAGTGGTCCTCTTCCCCTTTGGCTATGTGAGTAAGGTCAAAGAGAACAACCTCTCCCCCTGTCCTATGGATCTTCGATGGTCCCCCTCTCCATTTTATGGAGAGGGGGACAAGTAGGGGGTGAGGTAGATCGGCTGCTCGTCCCGCCCCAGGCGCAGCGTGAAAGCCGGACCACCCGGCTGAGGGTATACGCGTAGGGACAGGGCTTGGCCCTGTCCGAGGATAGGGCGGACAGCCCTAGGGCTGTCCCTACAAAATGTCGAAGATCCCGCCCTTCGACTATCTCAGGGTGGTGAGCGTAGTCTAACCACCGAAGGCGGGAGAGAGGGGGACAAGTAGGGGGTGAGGTAGATCGGGCATTCCTGCCTGATCGAAGCATCTGTCGGAAAAAGCCAGCCAGTTTGTTCCCGACCCGAGAGAAGTGCGTTGTTCTGCGCCAAAAACAGCTTGACATGTCCCAGCCTGCTTGGTTGATTTACAGCGTTATTCTGTGGAAATAATGTCAGACGGGATATGCCGCCTGAGATAACAAGCAGAACCTAATGGAGAAGGGAGAGCCATGATCGATCACACTCTTCCCAGACGGGACTTTATCAAGTCCATTCTGGCCGGAGCGGGAATGCTGGCGCTGGATTGGAGCGTTTTTCCCACAGGTGCCGGTGCGGAGCTGGGAGAGAACGAGTACGACGCCGTAATCATCGGGTCGGGCCTGGGCGGGCTCACCTGCGCCGCCGCATTTGCCCGCCAGGGATTCAAGCCCCTGGTTTTGGAGAAGCAGGATCGGCCGGGAGGATACGCCATCACCTTCAGCCGGCCCGGCGGGTTCGTGTTCGATGCATCCCTGCACACCACGTCGGTCGGTGAAAGAGACGGAGTGTATAATCTGATACCCGGATTCCCGGAGATCACAGACGTGGAATTCGTTCCTCACCCCTATCTCTACCGGGCCGTCTTTCCGGAGCACGACTTCAGGGTGGCGCCGAAGGATATTCCGGCTTACGTCAGCCAACTGGTCAAGTTCTTCCCTGAGGAGAAGCAGGGAATAGTGTCGCTGATCGATAACATGAAGGGCGTGGCCGGAGACATCCAAAAGCTGTCCGCTGCCAGAGGACAAGTGGACATGAGCCGCTTTCCCGTGGACTTCCCTTATCTGTTCAAGTGTTACTCCATCACCTGGGGCCAGATGATGGATCAGCACATCAAGGATCCCAAGCTCAAAGCCATAGTTTCCTGTCTATGGGGCTACTTCGGACTGCCGCCGTCCAAGCTGGCCAGCTTCTACTATGCCCTGCCGACCATAGGCTTCCTGGCCAACGGAGGCTACTATCCGATAGGCAAGTCGCAGAAGATCAGCGACGCTTTCGCCAAATTCATAGAAGGGAAAGGCGGCAAGGTGATGCTCAATACAGAAGTCAGCCAAATCCTGACCAAAGATCACGCCGCCTTTGGGGTCAAAACGGCAGACGGAAAAGAATACCGGAGTCGGGTGGTGGTATCCAACGCCAATGCTTACGATGCCTTCCACAAGTTGATCCAGGGAGAGGAAGCGGTGCTCGCTGACTACCTGGCCGGAATGAAAAAGATGTCGGTCAGCCTGTCCAGCTTCCAGGTATTCCTCGGGTTGAAAAAGGACCTGGTGGGTGAATCCGGCATCCACGATACCGAGATATTCGTGGTCAAAGATTACGATCCCGAAGCCGAGTTCGAAGATGCCCTGAAGGCGGAGGTGGGCGGCAACTTCGGGCTGACTTTGTACGACAACCTCTACAAGGGCTATTCCCCCGAGGGAAAGAACATCATCAACATCACCATCCTTCAGGGTTACGATTTCTGGAAGCAATTCAAAAACGACTACTTCAAAGGCAAGAAGGACGCATACAAAAAGGAAAAGGAGCGGATGACGGAAGTTCTGATCGACCAGGCGGAGGCCAAGCTGCTTCCCGGATTAAGGGACGCCATTGAGATCAAAGACGCCGCCACGCCGCTTACCAACATGCGTTACACCGGCAATTACCGCGGCGGCATTTACGGCTGGGATCAGACCGTGGAGAATTCCGGGAACATGCGGATGCCTCACGAAACGCCCATCGGCAACCTGTATCTGGCCAGCGCCTGGACTCAGCCGGGCGGCGGCTACGGCGGCGTGATCTGGAGCGGGCTGGAGTGCTTCGGCCAGATCATGCAGAAGTGGTGAGGCTTATCGGGAGGATGTCGATCGTGGCCGGTTGCTGAAACAATTGCGATGCGTAGCTGTCTCATAAGACAAGCGACGTCAAAAGCAGTCCGGTAACCGGTTCACGTTTTCACGGAGGCCTCATGCGCAAAACCAAACACTCCATGTCACGGCTGGTGAGAGAAGCCGTCATGGTTCCGGCTCTCGCCCTGGCGGTGGTTTTCTCCCATGCCGGTGTGCAAGCCAAAAAGCTCGACAAGGACTTAGACGGGTACCTGACCGCATCCCACGATATCTGGAAATTCCAGGGCGCGGTCTTGGTGGCCAAGGACGGCAAGGTTCTATTCGAAAAAGGCTACGGCATGGCCAATATCGAGCTGGGGGTGCCCAACACGCCGGAGATGAAGTTCCAGATCGGCTCCATCACCAAGCAGTTCACCGCCACGGCCATTATGCAGCTTGCCGAGAAGGGTCTGCTCGGCGTGGACGATCCCATCACCAAGCATC
>CAZWAO010000018.1:0-18879 GCA_964631815.1 uncultured Ignavibacteria bacterium
GGGTTCCGTAAGTCACTGAGGCACAAAAAAAGAGATTTCGATTAGCAACAAGGTAAGTGTTCGGGTCTGTGGGGGCAAAGGGGGGGTATCGAGTGCAAGTTTTTTCATACGTAGTTTCCCCGCCGTTCGTTTAACATTTTCCGACGTTTTGTACCTCGTGTGCGATTTTTTTGCAGAAATTGCTTGACACTTCTGCGTTACACCTACATATTGCAAGTGGAGGGAAGGGAGAGGTCTGCATCTGATGTAGAACTCTGAGGGTGGTGCTATCCTGTCAGCCCAAAGTCGCAGGGCTGCGGGAATTGACTTCAGTCGCAATAGCCAGACAACCGGATTAGTGTCTTTGACGTTTTTTCCACACGAAGGAGGTGAGACGTATGGAACTGAAGGAATTAGTGCTGGAAGTCGAAATCCTGGAGGAGAAGATTGCTCCAGTGAGTGTCTCAGGTGGTCGCGGTTAATCTAACTCCTTTCGGATTTAGATAACCACCAGCACCTCCTTTTGAAGGGCTATCACGTCTTGGCGTCGAGCCAAGCTGATAGCCTTTTCTTTTAGCCGGGTTCGGCTTCTCCGATCAATTCTTTGGCCACGGCCTTTAGATCCGACAGCAACTCCTTCTTTTTCGTTTCCCTGAAGTAGTTTTGCCTTTGTTGGTCGTCTCCGATTTCCCGGCCCAGCTGCTTCAGGATATCGGCCGCCTGTCTGAGCTCACGGTATGCTCCTTCGACCTCTTGCGAGGAGAGCAGGAGCTTTCCCATCTGATGGTGCGCTTTCCACAACAGCTCCCGGTTGCCTACTTTTTCCGCTTGTCCCCAAGCAGCCTGGTATGCCTTTCGCGCCGCCGAGAGATCGCCATCCTTTCGATATAGACTGCCACGAATCATATGAAATGCGGGCTCAAGAGAACGGTATCGCGCCAGTCCCAGTCTTTCAGTCTGCTCCAGCAGCTGCCTGGCCCGGCTCGAATCTCCTTGCTCCAGACACAGCTCGGCAAAGTCCAGCCCCAGGGAGAAGATCTCCTCTCCCAGGCTCAGTTTCTCCGCCAATGCCAGAGCGTCTTTCAGAAATTTGGAAGCTCCATCAAATCGCCCCTCTTCTTTCTCCATTTGGCTTTTGATCTGATACAGGGCTACCTGGGATTTTTCGTCACCCAGGGAGAGGATAATTTCCTCCGCCTCTTTCAACCACCGAGAGGCCGCAGGAGAATCATTCAGAATGGCCGAGAGCCTGCTCATGTCGAGCAGCACCGAAGCCTTCAGCTCTTTGTCGTCTATGTCCTCCGCCACCCCTCTGGCCTTGGCTAGATACAGGCCGGCCTGCTGATATTCTCCCATCTCCAGATGGATTACCGCCAGTCCCTTTAATATGCGCCCCACCCGGTCGGTGAAGTCGATTTCCGTGGCCAGCTTCAATCCCCTAAGCCCATAGTCCAGCGCGCTGGAGTGATCCCCCATCTTTCGGTAGGCTTCGCTTAGGTTCTCCAGGTTGAAGGTCATCTCCCTTTCGTTTTTGGTCTGATGGTTGATCCGGTAGGACTCCAGGAAGTGATCGGTGCAGTTCTCGAAATCCCCCATCTCGAAAAGCGTGGCGCCGATGTTGTTCTCGGTGCGCGCCAGCCACTCTTTGTTGTCCAGCTCCCGATAGACCGTTAGGGCGTCGGTGAAGTGTGCCAGAGCCTTGGAGTACTGCCGTCGGGACCAATAGACCAGCCCCAGATTGTTCAGGGTATTGGCCTCGTAGAATCTGTTGCCCAGGCTTCGATCTATCTCCAAAGCCCGGTGGAAGCAACGCAGCGCTTCGTCGTACTGGCTGTCGATCCAATAGAGCAAACCCATGTAACTCTGAGTATGCGCCAGCTCCAGAGGGTCGTTCAGCTCCTGGTGTACTTCCATGGCCTTCTTGAGATAGGCGATTCCCTTTTTGTGCTCGTGCTTGAGCCGACAAACTTCTCCCAGTCCGTTATAGGCCGACACCAGCATCTTCAGGTCTTTCCGGCCCTTCATCAGCCGCACCACGGCCGAGTAATCCTTCTCCGCCTGGTTGAGTTCGCCGATCTTTATGCAGAAATCGGCTCGCTTCATCCTGGCCTGGGCCTCGCTTCGCCAAGCCTTCTGCCCATCATCCAGCAGATGAGATACCTCTATGGCGTCCTTCAGATAATGCAAGGCTTCGTCGTTGGCGAATCTCTGCTGCATTTTTTCGGCGCACAGGAGGGCATGGTGATAAGCCTTCTCCGGCATTCCGCCCTCCAGATAATGATGCGCTATCTGAAAGATGGTCTCGTCGTCCCCATCCGGCGTCTCGCTTTCCAGCAAAACCGCCGTTCTCCGGTGCCAGTCGATTCGCTCCTTGGGGTTCAGCCGCCGATAAAGAAGAGTCTGCAAGCTTTGGTTGGCGAACTCGTACCAGACCTGCTGCCCCCCGGCTTCCTCTTTCTTGACCAGTAGTTGATCCTGGACCAAAAAAGACAGAGTTTCGGAAAGCGACGACCCCTCCAACAGCTTCAAGCCTTGGAGCGAACGGAGGGAGAATCTCTTTCCGATCACCGCCAGGGTAGTCAGAAAACTTACGGTCTCCCTGTCGTAGCGTTCCAGGTTTCTTAAAAGCGCAGATTCGATGGTATCGGGAACCTTCGACTGTACCAAGCCCTCAAAGTCCGCGACCCAAATCGAGCCCCGCAGGGAAATGAACTTGTTCTCCAACAGATACCTCAGCAGCTCCACCACAAAGAAAGGGTTGCCGGAGGTTCTGTCGTGGATCCAGGAGAAAAACTCAGGTTTGAACTTGTTCCGGGGAAACTTGGAGGCGATCAGCGACTCGGTTCCGGCAGTTCCCAGTCTCTCTAACCGCAAATGGTCGGAGTTTTCTCCGGCAAGACTGCGGCGAATGGAGTCGGCCGCCGGAGCGGACGGCGATAGCTTCTCCTCGCATACCGTGCAACAGACGAAAATCCCGCTCTGATCCACTTCGCGCCGGAGACATTCCAACAGCCGAAGACTGGGCAAATCCACCCACTGCAGGTTCTCCAGCCCAATGACGAAGGGGAACCGCTTGGACACCAACATCAGAAGCTTGACGATCCTTTTGTGAAAAGCTGCCTGGGCTCCAGAAGTCAGGGAGTCTCCTTTAGACCAGCTTAGCATCTCTTTGAGGTCGTTTCCCAAGCTCTCCGGGCATCTGCTTTCTATGTATGGTTCCAGCTTACGCAATATCTCCATGACCGGCTGGTAGGCCAAGGTTTGGCCTTCCAGGCAGCCTGCATCCACGTATACGATGCCACTAAGCTGGCACCGGGTTCGCAGCTGTCGTAGAAGAGCGGTCTTGCCCACTCCTTGCTCGCCGGAGAGGAAAAGCAGTCCTCCCTGTCCGGCGGTTGCTTCCTGCACGTGCTTTCCGATGCTAGCCAGCTCGGAGTCTCTGGCTACCAGCGGACCGCTATTAACGTGAGCCAAAAGGGTGCCCTCGGCCCACCAACCCGCCGCATCCTTTTTCTGAGAAGAGCGGCTGATGGCTGCATTCAGCAACTCCTTGACCTCCCCGGCGCTTGCCGGACGGTCGGCCGGGGATTTCTCCAGCAATCTCAGAATCAGATCGTTCAGATGGGACGGTATCTGGTGATTTAGTTCGTTGGGGGCTTGCGGTTTGGTCTGGAGATGGGCGGATACTATTTTGACCGGATCTGGAGAATTGAAGGGGAGCTGACCGGTGACCGCCTCATACAATATCACGCCCAGAGAATATAGGTCGGTTCTTTGGTCCAACGCTTCCTTCCGGAGCATCTCCGGGGACATGTAGGAAAGAGTTCCCTTAGCACCGGGACTCCTCTCCGACCCCGCTTTCTCGGACAGGCCGAAATCCAGTATCTTGGGGGCGAAGGCCCTGGGGGTTATCTTAATGTTCTGCGGTTTTAAGTCGCAGTGTACTATTTCCCTCAAATGCAGAAATTCCAATACGTCGCAGATTTGCCAGGCCAGGCGGCTGAGCTTCCGGAATCCGGACGGTGAAAACCGATCATCATGCAAATCACCACAGACTTCCGCCAGGCTGCTTCCCTCCACATACTCCATGGTGAAGTAGGGAATGGGGGTGTCGGTTTGGGTTTGGCTTTCGGCATAGCCGAAATCAAAAACCTCCACCACGCCCGGATGCTTCAGTTGGGCCACAAGGAGAAACTCGGATTCGAGATCACGGATGGCTGCGGGGTCGGGGGCCTCAGAGGAAAGCGTTTTGAGAGCCACATCTGTGCGAACCCACTTGTCATGTGCTCGATAAACGTTGCCCACGCCCCCCTCGCCCAGATGGTTCAGCATCTGGTAACGATGCGAGAATAGGCGGGAAGCGTTTTTTTCAGGCATTTCCACCGGCATGGGGATAGAAAGCAGAGTCGAGGCAAATCAGGTTGTGCGTTTTGTCTTTTTTTGTGACCGGGATCATTACGACGCGGCCCCGGACGTCTCGGGCTTCTTTACCGGAAGGGTGATGGTGAAGGTGGTTCCCTTCGGGGAACTCTCCACCGATATCTCGCCCTTGTGGTTCTTTATAATCCTCTCGCATATGACCAGTCCGAAGCCGTGCCCGTCTTTCTTGGTGGTGAAATGGGGCTCGAAAATCCTCGGCAGAAGCTCGTGAGGAATGCCCGGACCGGTATCCGAAATCTTGACCTCCACCAGCTTCTCCCTCTTGGAGCTGGATGCGGTGATGGTGATCTTGCCCGAGGGTCGGGTGGTTGCGGTCATGGCTTCGGCCGCGTTGTTTAATATGTTGAGAAACACCTGCTGAATCTGGCCCACGTCCATGTGCAAAAAGGGCAGGTCGGGGTCGAAGTCGGTCTCAAAGCTGATCGTGGAAAACTGCTTTTGCGGCTTCAGGGAAAAGATGAGGTCCTCGATGAGCGTTCGCAGATTGTACTCGGTTATCCTGGTTTCCAGTTTGGAGAAATCCATCAGCCCGTCGGTAAACCGTTTCATGGTTTGGACGCTCTCCTGAATGGCCTTGGTGTTGTTGGCCACCTTGTGAGAGTCCCCTTTATCCAGGTTAAGCGGCAAAAGCTCGGCGTTGTTCAAGATAATGGTGAGATAATTGTTCAGCTCGTGTGCTATGGTGGCGGCCATCTCTCCTTTGGCCACCAGGTTCTGGGAATAGATCAGATACTTTTCCGCGATGACTTTCTCGGTGATGTCCTCGATCACCAGAATCAGACCCAGAATGCGATTGTCCCGTCCGTTTAAGGGGCTCACCTTCAGGGAGAGGGCCACCTCCTCCGATCCGAACCGATGATAGGATTTGGCCTCCTCGAAAGCTTCGCCGGTGTAAAGCACCTGATAGCAGACCTTTTTCCACCTGGTCTTCTCCTCCGGAGGAACCAGATCCAGAAGGGGTTGATTCTTCAGCGATTGGCGATCGGAATCGTCCTTCCAGCCCGCCTTCTCGAATATCTCCAGGGAGGTCTTGTTGGCGATGGTTATGTTCAGGGCGTTGTCCACCACCACTATCCCCACCGGGGTTTTGTTGACCACGTTATCGCTGTAGATCTTCATGGCCAGCAGGTTCTCATACAGTTTGGCATTCTCGATGGCGATGGCTGCCTGCCCGGCAAAAAGCTCGAAAAGATAGAGGTCGCTCTGGAGGAAGATATTGCTCTTGGCGCTGTTGTCCAGATAGAGTATCCCGATGATCTTCTCCTTGCTTTTGAGCGGGACGCACATGATGGATTTGAGATCCAGCTCCACCACGCTTTTCTGCTTGGAATACCTCTCATCGTGCTGAGCGTCGGAGGTATAGACCGATTTGCCGGTGGCAGCCACGCTGGAGGCTATGGACATGGATATGCGAAAATCCTCCTTGGAGAGGGATTCCTTGCAGATGTTGTGGGCGGTCTTGAACTGCAGATTACCCTCTTCATCCAGCAGCATCAAAAAACCGCGTTCGGCGCGCAGAAGCTTGATGGCGCGCCGCATCACCATCTGCAGGATATCGTCCAGAACCAGGGTGGAATTGATGGCCTTGCTGATGTCCAGCAGAGCTTCCAAGTCGTCCCTTCTCACCCGGGTGGGCTCGGTGCTTCCGGGTTTGTCCTCATCCAATCTGGGTTGAGCGGTCTTCACCTGCTCGAAGATGGATTCCATCTGAGCCAGAGTGTCGTCTAAATCGATCTCCGGTCTCTTCTGCTTGGAAGGTTGCTGGTTGTTCTCTTCCGGGATTTGGGGACTGATTAAGGCCCCGCTTTTCCCGGTCTTGAGTTCCTTTTGCGAGTGTGAACCTGACATGCCGATTACCTTTCGGGGTCGGTTTTTAGATTGAGATTCCAGTTCCTTTCTATTATCGGTTAGCAGAACCCATTGCTTAAGTCTTAAAAGGTCCGCAGTTTATAATTCCCGGCGGGCGAAGACCGCAATTTCGCGCGTCAGGAGAATGGGCAGAAAATCGGGGTCTACCATAGCCCGTGTCTGATCCCCATGAAGGTGAGGTGATTACCTGACCGACAGATCGCGCCAAGAGTGACTGGAATGTATCTGAAGGCTGGCAGAAGTGGTTATATTCACTCCGCTTCTCAGAAGCCGAATCTGCCGGTAGGGGAGAGGCTTACCGGAGTCGCGAGGTCAGGCTGCAAGAGTTGCCTGCCCCCGGATCGTCTGGAGGAATAGGGAACTGTTGATGGAAGGTCTGCTGGTAAGGATCTGCTTAAGCATTTAGTCGGAAGGGCGAGGATTCGGGTAAGAAGGAAGGTCGGAAACGAGGTGTCTGCGGTCTATCTTAGTGGTTTCCCGTCGCACATTGAGGAAGAACCTGCTGAGAGCGGAGGTCAGATTCGAGATCACCAATGATTCAGAGGAATTCCCTACTCCTTGAGTTTCACTATGGTCACCCCGGCTCCGCCTTCGTTCCACTCTCCCAGCCTGATGCTCTCCACCCGATGATGATGCGACAGGAATTCCCCGATCTTCTTGCGAAGTGCTCCGGTGCCTTTGCCGTGGATCACGGTCACGGTGGTGAGTCCGGCTAAAAAAGCGTTGTCCAGATACTTATCCACGATGTCAAAGGCCTCCTCCGCCATAAGCCCCCTCAGATCGATCTCCGACGATACCTGGGGAAGACTGTAGGACGACGTGCTGACGTACTCCTCTGTCGACTCGATTTTCTCCCGGTCCTCGATCCTGGTCAGCTTTTCCTCCTCCACGTCATAGGTGATGCTTCCCACCAGGACTTTGAACTTCTTCGACTCCTCATCCTTGGACAGCACTTCTCCCCGGATGGCCAAAGGCTCGATCCAAACCAGATCACCTTTCTTAATGATGCCCAACTTTTTGGTGACCTGGGATTCGAACTTCTTCAACTCCTCGGTCAAGGATGCCTTCTTTTCCTCGACCACCTTGTGAGCTTCCTTGACCACTTCCTTCTGGGCCTGGGTTTTCCTGATCTGGGCCACCAGTCTCTCCAGTTCGGCCCGGGTGGATTCCACCATCAGCTTCGATTCCTGCAGGGCCTTGGTTTTGAGCTCTCTCTCCCGCTCCTCCAGCTTTTTCATCCGATCCTGATAGAGATTCATCAATTCCTGGGTGATTTTCTTCTGCTCTTCGATGGCCTGGCGGTTTTCCCGGACCTTCTGCAGATTTCTCTCCAAATCCTCCAGCAGCACTCCCAGATCCCTCTCCTCGCTGCCCAAAACCTCCTGAGCTTTTCTGACTATGCTTTCAGGCATGCCCAGCCTTTGTGCTATTTGTATGGCATAACTGGAACCGGGATAGCCGACGTTGAACCGGTAGGTGGGAGCCAAGGTTTCCTTGTCGAACTCCATGCAGGCGTTTCTGATCTGAGGATAATCCTGAACCAGCATCTTAAGCGCGCCTTGATGGGTGGTGATCACCGCCCGGGCCTCCTTCTTGACTAAGTCGTCGATTATGGCCTCACCCAAGGCCACGCCTTCTTTGGGATCGGTGCCGCCGCCCAGTTCGTCCAAAAGGATCAAGCTCTGCGAGTCGGCGTTGACCACTGCTTCCTTGATATGCAGCATATGGGAGGAAAACGTGGACAAAGACATCTCGATGGACTGCTCGTCGCCGATATCCGCATAGACCCGGCTGAAGGCGGCGACTTCCGAGTCGGGCTGGGCCGGTATATGCAGTCCGGCTTGGGCCATCAGGGTCAAAAGACCAACGGTTTTGAGCGCGACGGTCTTGCCGCCGGCATTGGGCCCGGTTATGATCAGGGTAGTGAAATCCTGTCCCAGGTTCAGGGAGAGCGGGACCGGCTTGCCCCGATCCTGCGATATCTGCAGCAAGGGATGTCGCGCGCCGATCAGTCGAATCCGACCCTCCTGGTTTAAGGTGGGCGCGCTGCCGTCGTAGTCGAATGAAGCCTGAGCTTTGGCATGTATGAAGTCCAGCTCCTGCAACACCCTGGTGGTAACGTCCAGGTCGTCAACTTGATCCCGAATCAAGCCGGAGATGGCCAAGAGGATTCTCTCTATCTCCGCTTTCTCCTCCAGGGCCAGCTCTCTTAGCTGGTTGTTCCACCTCACCACCACCAGAGGTTCCACAAACAGAGTGGCACCGCTTCGGGAGCGATCGTGAACGATGCCCCGGCTTTGGAAGAACTCGGATTCATCCATGGGAACGACGTATCGCCCGTCGCGGATGGTGATGATGTCGTCCTGCCTGGGACCTTTGACCTTGCGCGCGCCGATCATCTTCTCCAGCTTGTCCAATATCCTGTTCCGCAGGGTCTTCTGCTGGTGGCGAACGTCGGAGAGCCTCCCGGACGCAGAATCCTTGATGTCTCCGGTAGGCTCGACCGCCGAGTTGATGGCGGCCAGTATCTCATCGAAGCTTCTCAATTCCGAGATGAGAGAGCTGATCAAGGGGTATTTGTCTTTTTTGTTCCTAAAGAACTTAATCAGCGATGCGGAAATGGTTACCATCCCAGCCAGATCCAGAAGCTCCTGAGGCTCCAGGTATACGCCCTGGGTTCGCACCCTCTTGAGCGAGGGCCGGACGTCCTGCATGGACGATAGAGGAAAGCGCTCCTGGAAAAGCAGAATCTCCTTTAGCTCGGAGGTCTGTTTGATCTCCCGCTCCGCTATGTGCACGTCTTTGGTGGGGAATAGGGAGCCAGCCAGCTCCTTTCCCATCTCGGAAAGACAGCGTTTGGAGATGATCTCTCTGATTTTGTCGAATTCGAGAACCTTCAGCGTATGCTTGTCCATTCGTCTCCGATCGGCAGTCGCATGAAGAAAAGAAATCCCAACAGGATAGTCCCGAGAATCAGCCGATGCTGCTATCCCTGTTGGGAAGCAAACTTGTGCTTTGGGCCATCTTTCGCCAGGTTACGATCCGAAATAATCCTCCATGGACTTGATAATTCTGGAAACCGAGGGCGTGCCCCCGGTGGACCCACCCCAATCCTTCGCCGATTTCCCCGGCTTGACGGTCAATGCCCTTTTCACCTGTTCCACCAGGCTGGGGTGCTGGGGATGTAAGGGCGTACTTTCGTCGTAGATCATGGGAACCACTCCTCTCATTCCGGGGGCGAAGAAGGAGCTGTCGAGCTTGGCCACAAAGGTGTCGGGCAGCGGCAGGAATATGAGCAAAAAAAGCAGCACTCCCAGGACAATCCAGCCCTGGAATATCCCCATGATGGCTCCCCCCACCTTGTCCAAATTGCCCAGGGGTTTGAGGTCGGCGAATTTGTAAAAGAAATAGCCGAAAAGCTTGATGCTCACGTACACCAGCACGAAGACCACGATGAATCCCACGAACACCACCATCACCGGAGAGACCCGCATGTGCGAGAGGAACTTGGCTGTGACCTGATCCATGTAGTTGATGGAGAAGGTGACTCCGGCGATCAGCCCCAGAGTTCCCATGATTCCGCTAAAAAGACCTCTCCGGGAGCCGATGATGATGGCCGCCAGAAGCAGAACCACCAACGCGATATCAATCCAGTTCATATCTTCCCTCGCTTTTTTTCTCGTCGGCCGCACCAGGCGGTTGCGCAGGCAGAGCCGACCAGCGTGCGCTGCCCGGCTTCGTCTTCCTCCACGAGCGGGCTGCATCACCGGCCAAAAAAAGACGACACGCCGATTTCAATTCTCTTTCGGTCAGCGCGTCGTCTGTGAGATAGTGATCCTTCCAATGCTCATTTTGCACCCGAAACGTAGTGCAAAGAACGTCAGCTTGAAGGCTACATTATCCGGTTCTCTTCTTGAGACTTTGTGCTGTTTTGCGAATCTGCGATTCTTTGAAGCTCAGCGGAGACCATCTGGTTCACCATCCTGCCGTCCGCCCTTCCTTTCACCTTGGGCATGATCTCCTTCATGATTAAGCCCAGGCTGGAAGGCCCGGTGGGCTTGAGCTGTTCTATGGCCTGCTCTATTATCCCCCGGAGGTCCTCCTGGTTCAACTGCTCCGGCAGATAGCGAGACACCACCTCTGCTTCCGCTTTCTCCCGGGAAACCAGATCTTCTCTTCCTCCTTTTTGGAACTGCTCAATGGATTCCTTTCTCTTCTTGATCGACGAAGAGAGTACTGATATCACCTCTTCATCAGAGAGCTTGGATCCTTTTTCTATCTCCTTGTATCCGATCTCCGACTTGAGCATTCGAAGAACATTGAGCCTCAGCGTATCTCTTTTTTTCAGAGCGTCCTTCAGGTCCTGATCGATCCTCCTTTTCAGAGATGAATCCACCTGGGGCTTTGCCTGTTGGTCCATGGATGTTATTCGCCTCTTCGCCTACTTTTTCTTCTTGCCGCAGCCGATTTGCGCTTGCGACGTTCGGAGGGTTTTTCAAAGTGCTGGTGCTTTTTGACGTCGGCCAGGATGCCGGCTTTCTCACAGGACTTATTGAACCTGCGGAGAGCCTTCTCGAAGGTCTCGTCGTTCCGAACTATCACGTTGGTCATCTCATCTCGAACCCCCTTTCCATACCATAAATTCACCAACTCCTTTCCAAATTAAGTATAAAACAAGGCTTGAGGCTTGTCAAGTGAGATTTGCATCCCACCTCAATTTTTAACTCTCCTACCACGACTCCCCGTCCCAAGTCACAAGCCACTACTAATCAAGGAGTTATGTGGGTACGGTGCGGAGTTAGGACTCACGGCTGGCCGTAAAGTCTGATCTGCAACGGTCTGCCGCCACAACTCCCTGAAACAGTGAATATTACGTCTGGGGATCAAAACTGTTTGCGACCGTCCCTTTCCTCTTTTGTACCAAGATGTTACGTTTCCCGAACACGATTGACGGGAATATTGGCCAGGACAAGATCGGGCCTCAGAGGAGTCTCCTCCGAAAGGAGGAGAACCAATGTAAGGCAGCCTCTGGATACATTGGGGACTTGACGATAGATTTTAGGATCAAACACTTATGCGAAGACCATCACTGGCGAAACTGAGCCTGGTTAAACCCATCTGGGCTGCCCGTTGCAGAATTTCTTCCTGCTGGTCTTCCAGTTCTGGTGGGATGTGAGTGAGGATAGTCGATTTCACACCTTTCTCTGTAATGAGAGAAAAAAGCTCTGACAGATCGGGATGCATGCATTCGGTAATCAGGATGTCGGCTCCCACCACAATCTCGGCTAAATCTCCTACCGTCTGAACGTCGCCCGAATATACAATCTTTTTGTCGCGCAGCTTTAAGATGAAGCTAAAGCTCTGCATCCGGTTTTCCAACCCCAAATCCTCAATGGCTGTCTGGTTGGCAGTGAGATGACGGTTGGGATGAGCCTCAAGGCTCAGATCCTGAGCCTCGAATTTGAAGCCCGATGTAATGGGAAAAAAGGAAAGTCTGAAGTTGAGTTTTTCAGGAAACAGGTAACATGTGTGGAGGAAGTGCTTCACGCCGGGGAGGGCTTCTTCCGGCAAATAAACGTCCAAAGGGCTTGTCCGATGCAGCAGGTACATCAACTGAATCAGGAGAAAAAGTCCTCCCACATGGTCCACGTGCGAATGTGAGACGAAGATCGAATCCACCAACAACGGATCGATCTTGTATTTGAGCAGGGAAAAGCTGACTCCCTCACCGCAATCCACCAATAAATTGATCTTATCGGTTTGCAGGAGAAGCGAGGAGCAGTAGCGGCTTGGGGAAGGCATGCCGGAAGATGATCCCAGAAACGTCAAGCTTGCCCAGGTCATGTTAGATTTTCCTTCTGCCGTGAGGTATTTGTTAGTGAAAAAGAGGAAAAGCCGCGGGCATCGACAGTCTGAGCGCGTTGGAGTTCGCTACTTCCGGTAGGCCAATCGGCCGGCTTTCCTGAAGTAGTCCACGGTTTGCGCCAACCCCTGATCCAGAGTCACCCGTGGTTTCCATTTCAAGATTCTCCGGGCCTTGGAACTGTCCAGTACGCTTCTTTGCTGTTCGCCGGGCTTGGCCGGAGAGTGGATTTCCTTCTGCCCAGATTGGGTCTGGCTTCTAAGGATACGGAACACGGAGTTGACGTCGGTTTCTATTCCCGTTCCGATGTTGAAGATATCGCTTTTCGGGTGTCGAAGAGCTAAAGCATTGGATTGGACCACGTCATCCACGAAGACGAAATCCCTGGTCTGTTTGCCGTTTCCGTTGATTACGGCGCGCTGCCCCGACAGAAGCTTCTGCGCGAAGATAGCCACCACCCCCGCTTCTCCAAAGGGATTCTGTCTCGGACCATAGACATTGGCATAGCGAAGCGATACGTATTCGATCCCGTGGGTCTCCCGGTAGAAGAGGAGGTACTTTTCTATGGTCAGTTTGGCTACCCCATAGGGGGAAAGAGGATTTGCCGGATGCTTCTCATCCGCCGGGAAATAGTCCTGCTCTCCGTAGATGGCCCCGCCAGTAGACGCGAAGACCACCTTCTTCACTTTATGCTTGACACAGGCGTTGAGAAGGTTCAAGCTGCCGTTTATGTTCACCTCGGCATCGAAGATGGGATCAGTGGTGGATTTCCTCACGTCTATCTGGGCGGCGTGGTGGCAAAGGATGTCCGGTTTGGCTCTTTCGAGTATCTTGTCGATAACCGCGCTTCTTATGTCTGCCTTAAAAAATTTTGCCTTGGGATTGATGTTCTCTTCGAACCCGGTGCTGAGATTGTCCACGACCGTTACCTTATGGCCTTCCAGAACAAGCCTATCTACGACATTCGATCCGATAAAGCCTGCTCCGCCGGTTACAAGTATTCTCAAAAGAACTCCTTCCTGATCCGAAAGCTTTGCGAAATCGGCTTACCAGTATAATGGGATGGACAATGAAAGTCAATTAAAAGAAAATCCAGAACCGCGCAAAACCGGACTCTGGACTTTCAATTCCTTCAGTAGTTCTGTATTGTGCGCACTTATCTCAGAAGTACCATCTTTTTGGTCTCCTGGTAATTTCCCACAGTCAATCTGTAGAGGTATATACCACTGGCCACATCTTCACCAGCGGAATTCTTGCCGTCCCAAGTGACTGTGTGGGTTCCTGGAGTACAATACCTCTCGAAGCTTCGCAGGCGTTCTCCCAGTACGTTGTAGATAGTCAAGCGAATGTCGGTGCGATGAGTGACTGAGAAAGAAATGATGGTCTCCGGATTGAACGGGTTGGGGTGATTCTGACCAAGCGAGTATTCTATCGGGTAAGCCTGCTCAGCAGTCGGTTCCTCAACGCCGGTATAGGTGAACGGAGCTTCATAGACATATAGAGATCCTGCGGATGCAATGCATATCTCGGCGGCACCGTCCTGATCCACATTCCCCAAGACCAGATTACGTATCGCCGGAAGTTGACCACAGAATGCCAGGTCGCTACCGTCGATTCCGCTCTTGAATCTGATCACCCCGTCACTGTAACTTGCACAAACCGCTTTCTGTGACTTGCCGGGGAGCTCATATATTGCCAACCCGGATATGTAGTGAGGCCAGACGGAATCCACCACAGACCACAATGTGTCGCCAGTCAGCGCATCAAAACAAGTGAGATTGGCCGGTCTTGTTTCACCTTCACCACTCACAGCTCTCCAGCCCACCATAATCTGGCCGGCGCCGCCTTCGAGCAGGTGCCCAACCGCAAGGGCGTCCAAAGAGGCCTCATGGTGGGTTTCGAAGTCGTCATAGTACACCTGACCCAGATGGACATTGATCAATAAGGGACTTTCCTGGTATGCTACCCTAAGGGTCAAAGTGTCCAGTTCTCCGTTGTAGCCCCCGTGATAGTCTGTATTACGGAGATACGCCTCGCCAGAGATCAACTCAGGATCACCATCCCCATCTACGTCGATTGCATCAAGTGCTTGCACCATTCCGGAGCGCACGCTGTCTGACAACGAGAGCTTGCCACCGCCGTATGCAAGAAGGTGTCCCTCGGTGAAGAAAGGCCAGAATACCAGAGCATAGGTGTCGTCGTCATACTCCCATCGGGTTCCAGCCATCACCGTGCCAGTGTCTGAGGCTCCCAAGTTGAAAATGCCCACTGCAGTGACAGCTTGGTCAAGCCCGTCCACAGCGGTCGTTGAACTGAAGTCCGGCCCGTTGAGAATGCGAAGGTATCCTTCGCTATAGGATTTACCCCCAGACGTCCATCCGCCCGCAGCTATGTCCAAATGACCGTCTCCATCCCTGTCTCCAGCTCCAACTGATAGGATGGAACCAGGCAACCCGGAGCTTCGCCAAATCATGGTCTGGCTTGATGGAGAGACGATGCCAATCCGGGCAGAATCGGAGTCGAAACCGATCAGGATTTCGCTGGCACCATTCAGGTCGAAATCTACCAGCTTGATGTCGGTGGCGGAGACGGGATAGGCCCATTGGAGCTGTAATTCCAGGGTATCTATACCAGCGGATATGCTTACACCAGGCAGAATAGCGGATAAAAGAATCCCGGAACAGATCAGTCCGAGAGCTGCGATTGTCGAATCCGACTTTACTCGCACTAGATAAAACCTCCCGATAACGAGATGTCCCCAGAGATAAGAAAGTCTGCTCTAATTTCAAAGTAACACGCTGATTTTGGAAGTCAAGAAATTTCTGAATGAGATAACAGAATCCATGCAATAAAAAGACCCCAGGTTTGGGGTCCGAGGAGCCCCGCAGGGCTGCGGGGCTCCTGGAAGGGGCTGTTTTACTTGAAAGAAGGAAAGAAATGCAATGTTCGTTATAGCAAGGTACGTGCCAGATGTGCAAAAATTTGCCACTCGGCCGTTCTGGGATAACTAAGATATTAAATAACAATGTGTTATGAAATCAAAGGAAGGTCACAGGTAGCAATCATCCGTACTCCATTCATGGCATAAATTCGAAGATTCTTGCGAATCTCCGAAAATTTCTTTGGGATTCGGACAGGTATTGACACCCCTAACTGACTCATAACGAAATCGTTACACCGCGAGAATGGTGAAACATTAATGGAGGCTTTAGATCGCCGTTTCCAGGCCAGCAAATCAAGTTTTTACGGCTGTTCCACTTACAGTCACCATCAGCATGCCTTCCCGAACCGTCTCGTAATCAAGATCAACGCCCACCACTGCATTGGCGCCAAGACTGAGCGCTTTCTCCTCCATCTCGCGAAGAGCAATCTCCCTGGCTCTGGCCAACTCGCTTTCGTACGCGGCCGACCTGCCTCCCACAATGTCAGTGATTGACGCAAAAAGATCCTTGACGATGTTGGCACCCATTATCGCCTCGCCTGTTACAACACCAAGGTACTCTTTTATCTCCTTGCCTTGAATCGTTGGGGTCGTGGTGATTATCATTGGAAACCTCCTCTTCGGTTCTGGTCCAAGATGAAGTATGAACTGGATTCCTTCTACGGCCTGGAGGTTGACTATGTTTCAAGCCGGGTCGGCGATCTTGCTCCGACACTATCAAAGGCGGTCAATAGATGAAACGGATGTAACGGATACGAACGGATCGAAAGTTTCATCCGTGCGATCCCCTTCGCCTCTTACAGCTTGATTTGCTCTCAAAGAGGGAAGAGCTTCAGTTCTCTCTTCACTTCGGATAGGGGAGTGCGTTGTTTGCGGGAAAGGCAGCAAGCCAATTATTGGCTAAATCTCGATTTCGTAAATCCTGTACTTCTTGTAGAGCTTTGCGCCCAGAAGCTCCAGCATTCGGTTCATCAACACGTTATCTTCAAGTATCCATGACATCTCCGCCCAGCGGTATCCTCTTTTCACTCCGACATTGTAAGTCTCGACGTAGAAAACCGTGTCGATTCCCCTCTTTTGGTACTCGGGCAACACTCCCATGGTGATGATGCGAACCCCATTGATCTTGTTTTTGACCTTGGTATGCCAGAGAAGTTTGAAGATGCCGAAGGGGAAAAGCCGGCCGTTCATCCGGGCCAGCACCTGATTGAAGTCGGGGAGGGCCAAAGAGAAGCCCGCCGGTTTTCCATTCACCTCCGCGATGAAAACCATATGGGGGTCGACGATTTGTTTTAAGTCTTTGGCCAAATGATCGAACTCCTCGTCGGTCATGGGAATGAATCCCCAATTCTTGCTCCAGGCCGAGTTGTATATATGTTTTATCTCCAGAACCTCCCGGCTGAATTGCTTCAGATTGAGGTCCCGAATGGTTATGCCCTCCTTTTTCCTGATATTCTCCGCCATCCTCACCACTCTGGGCGGAGTGGGCAGCGTCTCGTCGATGAAGTAGGCGTAAAGGTCTTTGGCTTTGGTCATGCCGTAGCTCTCCACCTGCTCCAAATAGTAGGGAGGATTGTAGGTCATCATTATGACCGGGGGAGAATCGAATCCCTCCAGCAGGAATCCCCATTCTTCGTTGGACGAGAAATTGGCCGGGCCGCGCATGATCTCCATGCCTTTGGACTTAAGCCAAGCCCGCACCGAATCTAAGAGAGCCTTGGCAACTTCCTGATCGTTCACACACTCGAAAAGGCCGAAGAAACCAACTTTCTCGTTATGCTCCTTTATGTGGTTGTGATTGACTATGCCGGCGATTCTACCTACAACCTGCCCATTCTTCTCGGCCAGAAACAGGACCACGTCCGCGTGCTTGAAAAACGGATTCTTCCCCCGGTTCAGGAACTCCTTTCTCTCCAAAAGCAGAGGCGGAACCCAGTTAGGGTCTTTTCGGTAAATCGACCAGGGAAATTTGATGAACCTCTTCAAATCACCCTTTGTCTCCGCTGGCCTTACGCTAAGTTCTGAATCTGGCATGAACTTGGAGTGTTTCTGGATGGCGGGTCAACTACTGGAACGGGCCGGTCTGTTGAGAACGGACACTCGGCTCTTTACAGGATGGGACGAACATTTCCCACGGCTTGTGGAGCGCGCTGCATGGAAGATCGGAACCGGAGTGGAGTCCGCCAGGCAACAGAACTCAAATGACTCCCATCTTCTTGCCCACTCTCTTGAAGACCTCCAGAACCCTGTCCATCTGCTCGTCGGTATGGGTAGCGGTGTAGCTGGTGCGCAAAAGCTGGAATCCGGGACTTACGGCCGGGCTGATTATGGGATTGACGAAGATGCCCTCGTCCGAAAGCATTTTCCATAATTGGAAGGTCTTCATGTCGTCGCCGATGTATATAGGAATGATGGGGGTCTGAGTGGTTCCGATGTTGAAGCCCAGGGCCTTGAATTCCCGGTGCATTCTTCGGGTGATCTGCCAGAGTCTTTCCCTTCTTTCCGGCTCGCTCTCGATGATGTCCAATGCAGCCAGGCAGGTGGCCACGGCGGAAGGCGGTGGGCTGGCGGAGAAGATCAACGGCCGGGAGTGGTGCTGTATGTAGTTCACCACCCTCTCGGGCCCGGCTATGAATCCCCCCAGGGAGGCAAAGGACTTGGAAAAAGTGCCCATCACCAAATCCACCTGATCCCCCAGACCGAAATGCTCGGCAGTACCCCGACCGTGCTCTCCCAGAACCCCGATGGAGTGGGCGTCGTCCACCATCACCCGGGCGTTGTGCTCTTTGGCAAGCTTCACGATTTCCGGCAGATTGGCTATGTCGCCCTCCATGCTGAATACGCCGTCTATGGTGATCAGCTTTCCGGAATCGTTCCCGCAGTTGGCCAGCACCCGAGCCAGATCACCCATGTCGTTGTGTTTGAACCTCACCACGTTGCCATAAGAGAGCCGGCAGGCGTCCACCACGCTGGCGTGAACCGAACGGTCGATGATCACGTACTCCTTGCGGCCTACCAGGGTGGAAATGGTGCCCAAATTGGTCTGAAAGCCGGTGGAGAAGATCAAAGCCGCCTCCATCTGCATGAACCGGGCCAGCCTTCGCTCCAGCTCTTCGTGAAGCTCCAGGGTTCCATTCAAGAATCTGGAGCCGGTGCAGCCCGATCCGAATTTCTCCACTGCCTGAATGGCGGCTTCCTTCACCTTGGGATGTGAAGTCAAGCCCAGGTAATTGTTGGAGCCTATCATGATCATCTTTTTTCCTTCGATTATCACCTCCGTGTCCTGGCCGGAGGAGATGGCGCGGAAATAGGGATAGACTCCCAGGCTCTTGACCTTCTCGGCCTCCGTGAATTCTACGCACTTTCGGAATAGGTCCATTTTGCCTCTGGATTCTGATTCGGTGATTTCCTGAAGATTTGCCTGCCGGGATTCGTTCATATGTATAACCCGCAGATTACCCCAACCTCGGTTGTCTAATCTTAAATAAACCGTTTCGGCTTGTCAAGCAAAAAGGTGCATCCTGGCGCAGGTCGGCTGCCGTGATGCCCAAGAAACGCTATCCACGTTTGTGGGTAGTCAACAGGTCGATTCTGAAAGCGTCCAGAAACCTGGACATGGACTCAGCCTGTCTGTCGGTGTAGCGCTTTTGGAAATGCTTGGCGAAAAAGATGGAATCGGACGGCGTCTCCTTCTCCGAGATGCCATAGTAGTTGCCTTGCGAGAGATCTGCTATTCTCATCCCCAGCTTGCTACCTCCGAAGAGGTCGCCGCTTTTGGCCTTTCCGT
>CAZWAO010000019.1:0-14470 GCA_964631815.1 uncultured Ignavibacteria bacterium
TGTTTTTTCCTTAACTTCGTTTCACACAGCGCGGCTTAAGGCCTTGCGCTTTTCGTCGATTCAAAGGAGGATGTTATGGAGTTCAACTGGGTCTTTTCCCGGAGAGCGCAAGAGATGCACAGCTCCGCCATCCGGGAGATACTGAAGATCACCGAGAAGCCGGATGTCATATCTTTCGCCGGGGGATTGCCCGCCCCCGAGCTTTTTCCCATCGAGGACCTGAAAAGAGCCAGCCAGGTGGTCCTGGACGAGTACGGCGCCAAGGCCTTGCAATACAGCCTGACCAACGGAATTCTCCCCTTGCGCAAGGCCCTGGCTGAGAGGCTTTGCAAGAAGGGGGTGGAGGTTACCGAGGAGAACATACTGGTCACCGGGGGATCACAGCAGGGTCTGGATTTGATAGGGCGGGTTTTCTTAAACTCGGGGGACGTGGTGGTCTGCGAAAGCCCCACCTACTTAGGCGCCATCCAGGCATTCAACGCCTACCGGCCCAAGTGGGTCACGGTGGAGATGGAGAGCGATGGAATCATAGTGGAACAGGTGGAACAGGCCATCAAAAAGCACAAGCCCCGGCTGATTTACCTGGTTCCCAATTTCCAGAACCCTTCGGGCGTAACCTTAAGTCTTGAAAAACGAAAGCGACTCATCGGACTGGGTCAACAGTATCAGATTCCGATTGTGGACGACAATCCTTACGGCGAATTGAGATACAAAGGCGAACACATCCCCTCGCTCAGGGGTTTGGGAGGCGATCCGGTGATAGGGCTGGGAACCTGCTCCAAGATCGTATCTCCGGGCATCAGAATAGCCTGGGTGGTGGCGCCTGCCAACGTTATCGCAGTGTTCGAGCGCCTGAAACAGGGCGTGGATTTGCACACCAACACCTTCGCCCAGTACGTGCTCTACCAGTATATCAAGGACGGTCACTTAGACCCGCATATCGAGGAGATCAAAACGGCCTATAGCCAGCGATTGCGGGTGATGATTCAGGCTATGGAGGAACACTTCCCGGAGACCGTCAAATGGCATGAACCTGACGGCGGGCTGTTCCTTTGGGTGGAGTTGCCTAAGGGTGTATCGGCCACCAAATTGTTGAGCGATGCGGTGGAGCAGAAAGTGGCGTATGTGCCCGGCAAGCCCTTCTACCCGTATGAGGACGAAGACAATGCGCTGCGACTGAACTTTTCCAATGCCAACCCGGATCTGATTCGCGAGGGAATCAAAAGGCTGGGCAAGGTATTCCGGGAGAAGGTAAAGACCGCTGCAAAAGGGTAAGATATTCTGACCTTCGAGTCGGCAGGAGCGGTTTTCCAGCAAAAGCTGCCCCTGCCGGATCATTCCCTACCCCAGAGATTCGTGTTGCAAGCTCGGTGCGATTGCAGGCCTCGGGCAACGCTTGTCTGACCGGACACGCGCGACTTGGCAAAGGCAGCAGTTCCCGATCGAAACCTTCCTCTTTCATCCGATCACTTGCTGGGTGCGATCCAGTCGAGAAATGGCTTGATTTTGTGTGATCCAATCTATATAATGGCCGAAATGGTTCCGGTGGAGATAGTTCAGTCTTGACCGATTATACAAGTTGTGCGACGGAGGATGAATGTTAGGCTTGGAAAAACAACTGGAAATAATCAAACGGGGCACGGTGGAGATTCTGCCGGAGGAGGAGTTCACCTCCCGGCTTGCGGAATCCATTCGCACCAAACGGCCCCTGAGGATAAAACAAGGCTTTGATCCGACCGCGCCGGACATACATTTGGGACACACGGTTTGCCTGCGAAAGCTGCGGCAGTTCCAGGATTTGGGACATCAGGTGGTGCTGATCATCGGAGATTACACCGGCCTGGTGGGCGACCCTTCCGGTCGCTCGGAGACCCGGCCGCAGCTCACGCCGGAGGAAATCGAGCGAAACGCCCAAACCTACCAGGAGCAGTTCTTCAAGGTGGTGGATCAAAGCAAAACCGAAGTACATCGCAACGGCGAGTGGTTCAGCCGGATGAGCTTCCGGGAGATGATGCACCTGGCATCGAATTTCACCGTGGCCCGGATGCTGGAGAGGGACGATTTCTCCAACCGGTTCAAACAGCAGGTCCCCATAAGCATTCACGAGCTGTTCTATCCCCTGATGCAGGCTTATGATTCGGTTATGATCAAAGCCGACGTGGAGATCGGCGCCACCGAACAGAAGTTCAACCTCTTGACCGGCAGGCAGATCCAGGAGCTGTATGGACAGAGACCTCAAACCATACTCACCATGCCGGTTCTGGTGGGGACCGACGGGCAGCAGAGAATGTCCAAGTCGTTGGGCAACTATATCGGGGTGGCCGAACCGCCGGGAGAGATTTTCGGCAAGGTCATGTCCATTCCCGATGAGCAGATTTATAGCTACTTCGAGCTGGTTACCGACGTGGGGGCCGACGAGCTGGCGCGGATCAAGGGGGACCTTGAGGGGGGAAAGGTCAATCCCATGACGCTCAAGAAGCGGCTGGGCAAGGAGATCGTGCGCATGTACCACAGCCAGACAGAGGCTGACCGGGCCTGTGCGGAGTTTGAGAGGGTCTTTTCCAAGAAGGAGCTGCCGGAGGAGATACCGGAAAAGCACCTGGAGCACGACCAGCCGGAAATCTGGATTGGGCACTATCTGGTAAAAAGCGGATGCGTCGACTCCACCAGCGAGGTGAAGCGGTTGATCAAACAAGGCGGGTTGTATCTGGACAATCAGAGGGTGGATGACGAGAACCTGAAAGTGACCGTGGCAGGGGAGAGGCTGGTTAGGTTGGGCAAGAGAAGATTCTTCAAGATCGTAGGTGAGGTGACTTCATCATAGGCGTGGATTGAAAAAGGTAGGAAGGAATCTTTTAAGAAGAACGGGGGAGACTTAAGTCTCCCCCGCTTTTTTAGGGTAGGTGACCCGAAGGAAAAGGAGCTTTCGATTCGTGATCCCCGGATGAAATCCGCCATTCACGCGGCCTCAAGAGCCCAGATTCCTTACCTTGACGCTGGATACGAGCGTTCTATGTCGGTAATCTCCTTGAAACTGCGGATCGGTTCTCTCCGTATGTGCGCTGATAGTGATTTGCACGTCCCGCACCAAGTTCCCGGCAGGGGGCACGTCAACCAGGACACCATTAGCCAATCCATACTGCAGCTGTAGATCCTCAATATTCTCGGCGTATACGTACGCCGGATTCCCCTCTCGTTGGACCATCAGATTGGGGTGCGCCGCGTCGCTGGTGTCCACGTAGAACTTATACCTGTCGAGCGTCATGACCATGCTGCCTGCGGGATAGCACCTCGACAACTGACCCTGATTGTGTTGAATGTGGCCGGAGCTGTTCTGAACCTGGGTTATGAAGAAAAACTCGCCGGTGTCAGATGCGGGATCATAGATGTAAGCCCAGGTATCTGCCTTGAAACCACTGATGTCGTGTCCGTCACATCTAATCTCCGCGCTGGGTTGAGGCATGTTGTGTTCCACAGGGGCCAGTACCTGGAATTCGTTCTGATAGAGCAGCGTTATGGTATCCGGGTTAGTATTGGCCGCATAGATCGGCTGGAGGCCGTTCGGCAGACCGTAGCCGGCCATCCGTATCGTATTCTCCATCTCGTGCATGGCGGCGCGGACATTTTGCTGCATGTCGGAGACCTGCTCCTGGGTGATCCATCCCTGATGCTGGTTTAAATACATACTGAAGCCGGCGGAGACTAAGAATCCGCTTATCACCAAGCCAACCAGCAGTTCCACGAGAGTGAAACCCCAGTCGTTACCGATGTTGGCGGAGCGGAATCGCGCTCCAAACAATCTCGGGTACAGGCTTCTCATTTCAAACCTCCTTTTCCCTGTGTCGGTTTCCTTGCAGCAGTAAGCTTCTGGTCATGTTTCCAGCAATGCGTCGGCCCAACTGAGAAGAAAGTTGGCAGTGGTTCGGTAACAGATTAATAATCAGACGGTTAGGTTTACACGCATGCCCTGGGAGGGATGCCCTGGTTTTAACCAGGCGCCTATTGTGGCTCAAAAATATCGGAAAAATCCAACACTTTGTAGATCATCTCCCACACGGTTGGGCCGCTCCGAAGGATTAGAAGGAAAGACTCATGCGGCGGATTGTAACTGCAAGTCTTCACACGCAAAAAGGATCCTCCAACGAGATCTGATGGCCCGCAATGCACGGATGGAGCCATGCGCTCATAAGGAGGCTTCTGATCTTACAGAAAACGGGACCTGGGTCCTGCGGCAGCCCGCTGACGGATGGATACAAAAAAACAGGGAGGGACTGGCACCCTCCCTGTTTTCTTGGGGCAGGCAGGTCAGAGGAAGGAATTATCTTAGTTACTGACTATTCTATGCAGCCAACTTACCTTTAGCACGGCGTTTATCTGAGGCACGCCGGGAGGCAGGTTGTTCGGGTCCAAAAAGGCTAAGTCGAAGGCCCAATCTCGGTTGGGCGCCTCATACTGCGGGCTTCCGTAAACCCATGCGCCGGTCGCCTGTTCGCTGTACCAAAGATCAACCATTGAACCGCGGTATTTGAACGTCTTTCCGCTCCAAGTCTCCAGGAAACGAGGCAGATTCTCCAAACCTCCATTGTAGTGGCCGGTCGTTGTCTCGGCGTTTCCAGTAAGAAAAGCTGCGTTGACCTCGGTATTGGACGCCACGCGATTACTCAGACTCTGGTTGCTTTTGGCATCGCTCCAGCTGTTGGATAGTATGGTCAAGGCATCGGTAAACAGAGCCGCAGCCTTTTTGTTGACGCTGTTGAAATTGCCCTTGGTGTACATGGGATTGTCGGAAACCACGGTCAAGGGAGCCGACAGCTCCTGGCCGTTAGTCAGCCGGATGGCTTGCTGAGTACCCGCCACCTGGTTCCTGGATGCATACAGGATTCCGTTTAACGGATAGTATCCGCTGGTGTTTAGCTTGTTGATGTCTACATCATAAGAGGTGACCCATTTGTACTCCCGGTAGTTGTAGAAGCTGCCTGTGGATATGATGCCGTTAGTCTGAAAGGTGCCGGTGACGTCCACCCAGCTACCGCCGGAGTTCTGCCACAGAACCTGGCCGTCTACGATCTTCAGACCGGCCTTGTTCTCGTAGCTGTCCATGTTGCCCCCGGACGCCCTTTTGATCATGTCGATAGGATCCTGCGAGACCACCACCGGCAGGTTCAATTCGGTTATCCCGTGAGACTGATCCTCCACCATGCCTTCCCAACGGTTGAGCGATTCGGACACCCAATTGGAGCTGTTGGCATCCAGCCAGGTTCCATCGGTGTTTTTCATGTTCTGAAAAGTCCCGCTTCTGTCCTTGATGAGCACGTCTCCGTTCATGGCGTGCGATAGATCGTCTTTCCTCCCGTGAAACAGGTCCCCCGCCGCCGTGGTCCAGGAATCGACCTTGAGCGAGACGCCTCCTTCCGATCCGAGGTACATATCGCTGTTGCTGTGAACCCTTCCGCCAAGGGTCATGTTGGCACCGGGCAAAATCTCCAGATCCTGTTCATAGAAGACGGCAAATTGAAAGATGGGGACCAGGGCGTCTTTGATCACGGCTTCGATCTTGCTGCTGCTGTTGTTGCCGGGCTCCGTGGCCTGGGCTTGGATGGTAAAGCTTTTCACTAGTGCGTACAGCCCCCGGTATGCGCCGGTGGTCAGAGTCTCCATGACCGCCGCCCCGTTGTCGGTGGTCTGGTAGGAGGCGTTGATGTTCCCCAGGACAAAGCTGTCGCAGGGAAGTGGGTTGGGCGGCCCTATGCCTCCGGTAGCGTAGTGGTTTCTGACCACGGCCGTGGCTTTCTCCAAAGCGGCCTCGGCAGCATAAAACGAGTTTATGCTGCTTAAGTCGTTCCCGGCTATGTCCACGTCGGTAGTGGAGGTCATCACCGCCGCCACCCCGATCAGGGTAAGCATCAGAAGCAGTGAAAGAAAGATGAGCAGCGTGAAGCCGTCTTCGTTTTTCAGTTTCTTCAGCATGTTACCTCCTTTGTCGAGTTTCTTAGTATGGAGCCGTTACAGCCCCAGATTCCTAACCTTTACGTCCGAGGTCAGATTTCTTCGTCTATACTCGCCCTCAAGCTGCAGGTCCTTTCTGGCGGTGCGGGCGGTTATGTTAATCTGCACCTCCCGGACCACCGAGGCCGCCGGCGGCACGTTCACGAAAACGCCGTTGGCCAGGCCGTAACGGAATTGCAGGTCCTCTATGTCTTCAGCGTACACGTAACTCTGATTCCCCTCGCGCACCACCATCAGGTTGGGATGATTGCTGTCGCTGGTATCCACATAGAACTTGTACATATCCACCATGGTTATCACACTGCCCTGAGGATAACGTCGGGACAGGGGAGAGGTGTTATGCTGGATGTGGCTGGCCGATACCTGCACGTGCGTGATGTAGAAGAACTCCCCGATGTCGGCGAAAGGATCATAGATGTAGGCCCAGGTATCCTGGTGGAAGCAGCTGATGTCGTGCCCGTCACATCTCAGCTCCGAGCTGGGCTGGGGCATGCTGTGCTCGATGGGCGCCTCGCAGGCGAACTCGTTTTGAAACAGCACGGCGATGGTATCGGGATTGGTGTTCCAGGCATAGATGGGATGCAGCCCGGCAGGCAGCCCGTACCCGGCCATTCTGATTCTGGTTTCCAGTTCGTGCATGGCTATTCTCGCATTCTGCTGCATGTCGCTGACCTGCTCTTGAATGATCCAGCTCTCATGTTGCTTCAGGTAAAGATCGTATCCGGCGGCCACCACAAAGGCGGTGATGGTCAGAGCAACCAACATCTCCAGCAAGGTGAAGCCGCCTGCATTCAGCACTCCGAAGGGGGACGGGACTGCGGAAAGTCTGGCCATAAATCTCTTCATGTCTGAGTTCCCCTGAATTTAGCGTTCGCTTCCCAGCGGCTGATCCCTAAGTCTCCCAGCCCCTTATCCTCAGTCAAAACGGGCCAACTATGATTCTTTTCTTGTTCCGAAAAGGTATTATCCTGTCTCTTCATGTCACACCCGGGAACACAAATCACAATCCCAGATTCCTTACTTTCACATCCGAGGTCAAAGTCCTGGTCCGGTACTGGCCCTGAAACTGCGGGTCCTGCCGTTCGGTGCGGGCGGTGATGGTTACCAGCACCTCCCTGACCACTGAGGCCGCTGGCGGCACATCCACATATAGCCCGTTGGCCAGGCCATAGCGGAACTGCAGGTCCTCGATATCCTCGGCGTAGACGTAGCTTTGATTTCCTTCCCGGACCACCATCAGATTAGGGTGGGAGCTGTCGGTAGTGTCCAGGTAGAATTTGTACATGTCCACATACATCACCTTGCTCCCGCTGGGATAAGCCCGGGAGAGCGGGTCGGTGCCGTGCTGGATGCGATAGGAACCCGCCTGAACCTGAGAGATGAAAAAGTACTCCCCCGAATCCGTCGTGGGATCGTAGATGTAAGCCCAGGTGGTATCCTCGAAGCAGCTTAGGTCGTGGCCGTCGCACCTCAGCTCCGCCGTGGGATCGGTCATGTTATACTCCAGGAAGGCTTCGCAGCCGGATTCGTTCTCGAAGAACACGGAAACGGTGTCCGGGTTGGTGTTGCTGGCATGAATGGGATGAACGCCGCTGGGCAGCCCGTATCCCGCCATCCTTATCCGGTTCTCCAATTCGTGCATGGCGCAGCGGGCACTCTGCTGCATATCAGTGACCTGCTCCTGGACGATCCAGTTCTGATGCTGCGCCACATAGATACCGTAGGCTGCGGAAACCACGGCGCCGGTAATCACCAAGGCGACCAGAAGCTCCAACAGCGTGAATCCCCCTTGGCCTCTACGCCCGCCGGGGTACGGATAGGCGGGGTTTTGTTTGACAATGATCTTCATGAGAAAGTCCCGATTTAATTGTGTGATTCATAAGTGGTGGTGACGTTGCTGTGCGGTCGGCCGTCATGGTCCACCCAGTCTATTTGCACGGTTATGGCCTTCAGATTGGGGCCGTTGTTCACGATGGTCCAAATCCTGGTCATCCCGTCCGGATTATCGTATCCGGAGGTGAAATTGTGAGTGTTCTTGATCTCCTCCATCTTGGCCTGGATGAAGTGGGCCGCTTTGGTCGACATGTCCGCGAATTCGTTGCTTTTGATGGAGGTGACGATCATGGGGACCATCATCAAAAGCCCGGTGGCGAAGATGATCATGCTCACCATCACCTCCAGCAGGGTGAACCCTTCCTCCCGGCGCTTGCCAAAGAGCCGGTTGACCGCCTGGTTTAGTTTCTTCAACATCATCATCTCCTTGTACCGAGGTCCTTCAGTTTACCGCTCATCGCAAAAGCAAAAACGGTGCCCCAGGAGAATAGAAGTTGACTACGGAACCCGTGTCCGTAATCGGTTGATTCGCTTGCGGTTGGCGGACCGGGTGGATCGGAGTTGAATCCCGCGGTTAAACGCAGAGGGATTCGCTTTCCCAAAGTGTGGGACGGTTCCCACACTGTATCGCAGGTCCAGAACATCAAACTCAGGCCCAGGCAAGCAACATTCCGGTGAAGATGGGACGCCCAGGCCGCTCCCGGTCGGCGGGCATTGGCTGTCACGGTCCGTCCTGTGGCAGGGCGGGTTGCGAGGTCCAACCAAAGCGTTGGGGCCAAGAAGGCATTTGGAGGTCACGTATTCTGGGGGCAGGTTTCGGAGCGACTATTGACAAATGCCGCCATGCGTGTAGATTGGAGATCAACCTAATCGCAGGAGTGGGATATGCGCACGTTAGAGCTGAAAAAGGGAATCATCTACGGACCGATCAAATCCAGAAGGCTGGGATCTTCGCTGGGCATCAACCTTCTTCCCTGGGCTTATAAGCTATGTACTTTCAACTGCCTTTACTGCCATTTCGGGTGGACCAAAATCCATGCCGGGGACGCCGGGCCTTCCCGGACGGATATGCCCACCGTGGACCAGGTGAGAAAGGCTCTAAAGGACTGGTTTGCGGAAAATCAGACCCCCATCGAATACCTTACCTTCTCGGGCAACGGTGAACCGTGCCTGCATCCCCGGTTCGATGAGATGGTAGAGGTGGTGCGGGAGGTTAGAGACCAACTCGCCCCTCAGGCCAAGGTGGCCCTCCTGTCCAATTCCACTTGTCTGGACCATCCCCGGGTGAGATCCGGCTTGCAACGAGTGGAAGTGAAGATCATGAAGCTGGATTGCGGGACCGAGCCGGCGTTTCGAAAGATCAATCGCCCCTGCGCCGGGGTGGAATTCGACAGGGTGGTGAAGAATCTGGGGGAACTGGGGGATTTCATCCTTCAGAGCGTTCTGGTGGATGGCTCCGCCAGCAATACCGGCCCGCGGGAGCTGGAGGGATGGATCGAGAAACTGGCATATGTGCGGCCCCGGGAGGTTCAGATCTATTCCATCGACCGGCCTTCGGCCGATCAGGGACTGGCTCTGGTGGGCAAAGAGAAGTTGCATCACATAGCCGTAAAGGCACAGGAGGCCTCCGGAATTCCGGTAAAGGTTTTTTAGATGGAGAAGAACGTCGCCAGATTCTACTGGTATCGCCTCACCAAGTTCAGCCTGTTCCATATTGCCATACTGGTTCTGTTCTATCAGCAGAGGGGGCTCTCCTTCTCCCAGATAATGTTGCTGCAGAGCCTTTACTATCTGGCCAAGGTCATCTCCGAGGTCCCCACCGGCGCCTGGGCGGATAGGGTGGGGAGGAAGAAATCGCTGGTCATAGGCTCGTTCTTTCACTCCTTGGCATATCTTCTGATCTTCCTTTCGCATTCTCTGTTCCTTTTCGTCCTGGGAGAGGTGGTGGCCGGAATCTCCATGTCATTTGCTTACGGGGCGGATTCCGCCCTGGCCTACGACACGCTGAAAAGCCTGGGGCGCGAAGACGAGTATCAACGGATCGAGGGAAACGGTAACGGGATGAGGCAGCTGAGCTTCGCCCTGTTCGCCCCCATAGGCGGGCTTCTGGCGACGGTGAGCCTGCCTCTTCCTTATCTGGCCAGCTCGGTGGGGATTTTCGCCTCCGGGCTTATCGCCTTAACCTTCGTCGAGCCGGCGCTGGATTCGACCGGGAGCCAGGCCGGTCAGCTTACGGTCAGACGGAGATTCTACCATGAGGCTCAAAGGAGTCTGGGCCTGATGGTAGAGAACAAGCAGGTCCTGTGGTTGATTCTTTTCTTCTCCCTGGTGTTTTTGGCCACCCGACTGGGCTTCTGGACCTATCAGCCCTACTTCAAGACGGTGGATTTGCCCCTTTCCCTGTTCGGAGTGGTGATGGCCGGTTTTTACCTTCTCTCCGCCCTGATCAGCAAACAGGCCGATCGGCTGGAAAAAGTCTTAAAGGAAAATCTGATGCTTTTAGCCATGCCGGTTTCGGTGTTGACCTCTTTTGCGCTGATGAGCGCCTTTCCTTATTTATGGGGGGTCTCATTCATTCTAATCCAGCAGTTCACCACGGGCGTACACGAACCCGTGCTCAAGACCTATTTGAACCGGCACACTCCCTCGGAGGTGAGAGCCACCATGCTCTCCTTACAGAACATGGCCGGGAACACCGTCTTTGCGCTGTTCGCGCCGTTTCTGGGAAGCCTGGTGGATCGTTTCGGTTTACAAAATGCCTTGCTAATCTTCGCTTCCGCGATTATAATTCTCTCCGGCCTGCTGTGGCGACTGAGGGCCAAATGGTTCGCCGCAGGCCGGGACCGGGAGGAAACATGACCCCCAAAGAGTGCAGTCAAAAGAAAAACCTGAAGTTGTGCAACTGTTCCTACCAGCCATGCAGTCGCAAAGGCGTATGCTGCGAATGCATCCAGTATCACTGGCGGATGAACGAGCTTCCCGCTTGCTTTTTTCCCGACGAGGTGGAGAGGACCTACGACCGGTCCATCCAGCGTTTCATCCGGTGCCACTCGAGCTGACCGTGAGAGAGAAGAAAACTCTGAACAAGTATCTGCAGAGGGCAAAAGCCTTTGGGGCGAGTTGGTCCAGGGCCATCCCACCCCGGAACGTGGTGACGGCGGAATGGGTCCGGCTCAAGTGCCAGTATGGGTGTGGATGTTACGGCACCTGCCTGACCTGCCCTCCTTTCTCGCCCACGCCGGAGTATACCCGGAAGGTGCTGGATTCCTACCGGCAGGCGATGATTTTGGTTTGGGATGTAGCTCCCGACTATAGGGAGAAAAATCTCCGCCGAAAGATGCGCCGACAGATGGCCGCGCTGGAGAGGGAGATGTTCCTGGACGGTTGCTACAAAGCCTTCGCCATGACCTGCGGGCCCTGCAATCTTTGCAGAGCTTGCGACGTAAGCCGGCCTTGCAGATTCGAGGACGCGGCCCGTCCCTCCATGGAGGCCTGCGGCATAGACGTGTACGGCACGTTGGCCAATTCGGGTTACCGGCTGAAGGTGGTGCAGTCAATCGATGAGATGTGCCATTTCTGCGGACTGGTTCTGGTGGATTGATTCTGCGAAAACTTCTCAGGTTTCAAAGAAGGGAACCGATTCTTCGTACATGTTGTATAAAAAGGTTGACAAGCAAGTGGCGAGGACTATATTAACCCTAGTTTCAAAAAGAAGGGTTGGAGGATAAGATGAAGAGAACGGTTTTCATTGCGACGGCGGCTTTGCTTCTGGTCCTGGTGGCTTTCCTGGCTGGCTCTTCCTGGGCCGACGGCCCCAGGCTTTTGATACCCGGCACCAGATTCGACTTCGGTTATGCTCCCACCAGCAGCAAGCTGAGCCACTACTTCCTGGTGAAGAACGTGGGCACCGATACCCTGAAAATAGAAAACGTCAAACCGGGGTGAGGCTGCACAAAGGCTCCGCTTCTGAAGACGGAGCTTGCTGCCGGTGACAGCACTTGGATTGAGTTGATTTACACGGCCGGGTCGAAGAAAAGCTCGGCCAACAAAAGCGCCCGGGTTACCACCAACGACACCACCCTGGGAAGCGTTACCATTTCCTTCAAAGCGCAGGTGGTGGAGCCGGGCGACAGCGCGTTTGAGCTTGTGGCGAATCCTCCCCGGCTGGACTTCAGTCCCGTCGACGGAAAGATCACCAGGAAGCTGGAGGCCAAGGTGGAGAACACCACGGACAAGCCCATGGAGTTGAGCTTAGTCTCCTTCCCTCCCGACTTTTTCGACGAGGTGGAGTTGAACCGCACAGAGCTGAAACCGGGAAAAGAAGCCAAGCTCAAAGTGGAGCTGACCAAGGCGGACGAGAACAAGCAGTTTTGGAAGTCGATCACCATAGAGGGGATCTCTCCCGACAACAGCAAATTCAGAGTCACCGTCCCGGTGATTCGGGGAGTCGGCTCCAGTTCCACAGCCCATGCCGGAAGTGAATAGATCGAGCAGACTCGGTATCGAGTTGACTGGCCCTGATCTCCATATGTGAGGAGGGGCCTTTTCATATGAACAGGCGACGACGGGTGAGCGGTCGGCCGGGACCCGAGGAGATGATCCGGGGGATTCCGTTGGTCCAGGAGTCGTTTGTTCTTTCCAAGGAGATAATAATTGTCTTTCTATGAGAAGCTGCTTAAAGTGATAACTTTGGTCCTTAGCCTTTGGGTGACTTTCGCGTTGGTGGGTTGCGGGGGAGGGGATAACCCCAAACAGCAGGGTGATACGGCCGACGAGCCGGCGGCGACATCCTCCCCGACTCAGCTTGAGGAAAGTCCCCGGGAGGGCTATCTGGCACCCGGCTTCACGCTTCCGGACCTGATGGGAAAACCCACCAGCTTGAGTGACTTCAGAGGCAAAGTGGTTCTGGTGAACATATGGGCTACCTGGTGCGGTCCGTGCAAACGCGAGATCCCTTCCCTGGACAGATTATATCAGCTGCGCAAGGACAAGGGATTCGAAATCGTGGCCGTGAGCGTAGATCGAACCGCCAGCTCCAAGGTGGCCTCCTTTGTGGCTCAATACCAGATGAGTTTCCCCGTGCTGCACGACGCCCGGGGAGAGGTGGGCAACAAATACTGGGCCCGGGCAATACCCAGCTCGTTTCTGCTGGACAGGCAGGGTGTGATCAGGTGGAAGGTGGCGGGAGCAATACAGTGGGACGATGCCAAGGTGTTGAAAAGAGTGGACCAGCTTCTGGCCCAGGAGTAGATTCTTTCCAAGGGACAAAAAAGATGCAATAAAAAAGTTGGACGGCCCGTTAATAATATTGGAGTTTGACAATAGAGATTTCCTCCGTCCCATTTCACTCTACTCTGAGTTCCTGCCCCCCTCTCAGATAGATAAATGGTGACGGGGGATTTTTTTGACCCCCGGATTCCCTTACCGGCAGCCGGAGACTGGTGTGCTTTGCTGACCAAGACAACCGACTGATAGGGTCAAACCGGCCGGATGGCCGCCTCAGGATAGAAGATGCAAAAAACCAAGGCCATAGCGCTCTTCTCCGGAGGGCTGGACAGCATACTCGCGCTCAGGATGATGATGGATCAGGGATTGGACATCATCGCTCTGAACCTGATAACCCCTTTCTCCGCCCGCGGCGGCCAGGAGGAGTCTTCTTCCGTTCGGATTGCCGAGAGATTCGAAATCCCGTTGCGGATAATCTATGGGGCTAAGGACTATTTGGAGATCGTCAGATTCCCCCGGCACGGATACGGGAAAAACATGAATCCGTGCATCGATTGCCGCATATATCTCTTTAGCAAGGCCAAGCAGGTCATGGAAGAAGAGGGGGCGGAGTTTGTCTTCACCGGGGAGGTTCTGGGGGAGAGACCCATGTCCCAGAGAAGGGACGCCATGAACCTGATAGAGAGAGAATCGGGTCTGAAAGGAAGGCTGTTGCGGCCAATGTCGGCCAAGCTTCTGGAGCCCACCCGGGCAGAGGAGAGGGGAATAGTCGACCGGAGCCGACTCCTGGACATCCGGGGTAGGTCGCGAAAACCCCAGTTGGCGCTGGCCCGGCACTACGGAATAGACGAATTCCCCAACCCCGCCGGAGGATGCCTGCTTACCGAAGAGG
Source organism: uncultured Ignavibacteria bacterium (assembly GCA_964631815.1). Classification (GTDB taxonomy): domain Bacteria; phylum Zixibacteria; class MSB-5A5; order MSB-5A5; family SM1-73; genus SM23-73-3. Next base: position 13,958 of record CAZWAO010000019.1, read on the forward strand.
GCTTCGCCGGGAAGGTAAGGGAATCGTTCGCCCACGGTGAGCACTCTCTCCGGGAGATGGCCCTGTTGAAAGTGGGGAGGCATTTCAGGCTGCCCGCAGGCGACAAGCTGATTGCCGGCCGGGATCAACAGGAGAACGAGACGCTTTTGGAGCTGGCACTGCCCCAGGAATCGAAGTTCACGTTGCAAGACATCAAGAGCACTTATGCGGTGCTTTTGGGAAATCCCACGGAAGAGAATTCAAAGCTGGCGGCGGGAATTTGCGCCAGATATTCGGACGGCCAGGATCGCCCCGACCTGGTGGTCAGAATGTGGCGGGAGTCTCCATCGGAGTTCGGACTCATACCGGCAAATCCCATCGACCAATCTCTGCTTGAGTCTCTTCGCATCGGGAGGTAAGGCTCCGCAGTAGAAGAATTTCCCCATTCCTCACATCGGATCTTCCCCCGCCGGAAGCCTCGTAGGTCTCATCACCCCACGCCCGGATTGCCACCCCACCGCTCTGGGACAGAAT
>CAZWAO010000019.1:14570-18715 GCA_964631815.1 uncultured Ignavibacteria bacterium
TCTACTCCGAATAACCGGATAGCGTTGAAGCCCCTTGCAGCATTTCGGAACCGGATTGCAGTCTGAAGGCCGATCACAGGCCCTTCTTAGTCTTGTTTCTCATCATCGCTCATCCCTGGTCCCGTTGCTATGGAATTCACGATTGATGGGGAAAGTCCGGCACGGTCGCTCCTATGGTTAACCCGGAACGTGATGCCCGACGGCGCTCCGGCATGTTTCATGCTTCTCTGCCCTACGGCGTCCCTCTCGTGCATGGCCGCACAAGGGGAAAAATAACGTCGGCGGTCTTAAAACCGTCCTCACGCGAGATTGCCAGGGTGTTTCACTTTTTTTGAAAAAAACGGCATTTTTCTGTTGACAAAGGTTGGGCCTGACTATATATTACGCATAGCTGAAAAAGGAAAGAAACAAACGCTCTCAATCGTTTTGATAACTTGAAAATCTAGCGAACGATACGACTCCCAGGCGGATTACCGCGGGCTGTGAGGAAGACGAGGCTGTTTATACCAAGGATCATCTTGACTCTGCGCGATTAGCTTTTTTCGGGGCTGCAGTACAATCAAAAGCACAAGAATTAAAACCGATGCGTGATTGGGTTTTTCTGGCTGAGTTGATTTGCTGAGCTGAAAGGAGGTACGACCTCAGAGGCGGTAGATAAAGGTTGACCAAAGAGCATGCAGTCCGAGCAAACCTTTTCTCGAAGGAGAGGGGAATGATGAGCACCAATTGCAAGAGGATGCTGATCCTCGCTGCTCTAACCTTTATTCTACTTGGCCTCGGTGCAAGTGAAGCCTGGGCCCAAGAGGACAGCGTGGACGTGATGATTGTCTCCCGAACCGCCTATCCCGGCACTCAAGACGGAAGAATAACCTGGCTGGAGATGTGGCTGGACAATCACCAGTTTTCCGTGTCCGGGTTTCAGTTCATGATCACGATAAGCAATAGCGACCTGATAGACTTTCATACCACACAGATCGTGGTCGACACCATCGTGGTTCCGATCGACACTTGTACCGGCCCCCCACCGCACGGCGAAGAATGTTATGTAAACAGTTTGATTCCCACAGCAGTGCGATTCTGTTCAATCGACACTGTAGGGTCTCTGATAAGCGGTTTTGATGTGGTTGAATGTCACGGCGATACGGGCGATACCAGTGTGCCCGAGTGCAACTGGATAGAAATTCTGGGATTGGCCCCCTACGGCGAGCCTATTGAACCCTATTTCGGCGGATGGCGTCGGCTGCTTAGATTCGGATTGGACATGGGCTGTCTGTCGGACACGGTGAGCGACCGCGGCACGCTTTTCTATATCGCCCCCGGCGGGAACAGCTTTTTATCCAACCCCCAGGGCGATCTGATTCCGTTCAGGTATCATCAGGGCCAGTTGGAGGCATCGTTTGGGGTCAACGGCGACGCCAATGCCGACAGCGCCGTGGGGTTGGGCGACGTGGTGAAGCTCTTGGACTATCTTTACAAAAACGGAGAGCCTCCCTGCATTCCCGAGTCGGCGGACGCCAACGGGAGCTGTCTGGCGGAATTGGGCGACGTGGTTCAGTTGCTGCAGTACTTGTTCCGTAACGGCCCTCCCCCGCTGCAAGGATGTTGGCACGGAATGTAAACAGCAAGAACCATTGTATATAAATGGCAGAGAAAGGCTGCTGTTTTAGGAAACCTGTTAACCCTTTAACCTTTGCTTGAAAGGAGGTGAAGTCCGGAAGGGGTAAAACCAATTACTTTTGCTCAACTCTAACTCTTACAACAGATGAGGAGGTGAGAGACAGAAAAAACCAAAAGGCTACTAACTGATTTGTAACCTTTGAATGAAGAGAGGGGAAACCGAGTTGAGCTTTTTGGTGCATTACCTCGAACGTCTGTCACCAAAAAGTGTTAGACGACGAACCTAGTAAAGACTTAAGGAGCAACAAAATGAAGCGTAACTTGTTTATTCTCGCACTGTTTGTCGCAGCTTTCTGTTTTGTAGGCCAGGCCGTGGCCCAGGACAACGGTGTCCCCGACACCTTGTACCTGGAGCCGTGGGCGTCGGATGTCGGCGTCTTTGAGCCGGGTCCGTGGTTTGTGAAGGTTCCGATTCTGGTGACCAATGACGTGGTCGATGCGGCCACCGATTCCATTGCCGGCTTCGTGATCCCGCTTTGCTACACGGTTAATGCTTTCAACACCGTGGATTACTGCAGCACCGCCCTCTGGTGGAACGGCATCAGCATGCTCGACATCCCGGGCGGCGAAGTTCAGCAGAACCGCAGCGTTTTCCGTCATCTGCCTTCCATGCAGGACATTCAGGTCCACAACAAGATGTTGGATATGAATGCCGACTTCATCGGCGGATGGGACTTTGTGGTGCTGGATCTGGGTGACCAGGTTTCGCGCTTCTGGTTTACCGCGGTGCCCACCGGCACCATGGACCAGAGGTGGGGACCGGGCAGCAGGGCTTTGCTGGCCACCATGACCTTCAAGACCAGCTTCACGGACAGCATCGAAATCTGCATCGACTCCTGCTTCTGGCCGCCGGCTTCCAGGTTGGCCTACTCCAACTCGAACGCCGAGACCTACATCCCGAAGATTTGGGATGACTACTTCGGAACGGAGAGCTTCTGCTTCCGCCCTTACGTAATCCCGAACATCCCCCCGGTAGCAACCTGCCCGGGCAGCGCCGTTAATCACAACGCTAACGGAACCTTCTCCGTGGGCGTGAGCGGAACTGATGCGGACGGCACCATCGAGAGTGCCAGCGTTGCATTCGTGGGAACGGGAGTGGGCAGTGTCACGTTGATCAACGAGAGCGGTCTTGGAACCGACAGCTACAGTGCCGACATCCAGTACCAGGTTACCAATCACTGCCTGGCTGGCGGGACGGTCACCTTGACGCTGACCGACGACGCTGCAGGCATTGGCGAGTGCACCTTCGACATCGTTTTGGGCAACGACGCTCCGACCGTTACCTGCCCGGCGAACGCCAGCTTCAAGTACTGCGCTGGTTTCGCAGGCGATGCAGTCGGCAATGACGTGAATGGCGATGCTATGGACTACGACATCGCTGGAGTGCCTGGAATCGGAATCGATGCCAGTGGACACATTACTTGGGCACCCACCTGTCAGGACGTGGGCGGTCCGTACACGGTGACTGTTACCGTGACCGACGCCTGCGGTGCTACCGGAGAGTGCACCTTCCAGCTGACCGTGACCAACGCGGCTCCGGCCATCACCTGCCCGGATCCTGCAATCGTAACTGCCGGCTCCAACTTCGTGAGCACGGACTTCGTGGCCACCGATGATTGTCCGCCGGTTGTGGTGACTGCTGCTATCAGCCCTGCAGCCGTCAATGATCCTCAGGTTGTTGGAAGCCACGTGGAGTGGCTGACTGCCGCCGGAGAGGAAGGCGTTTTCACCATCACCTTGACGGCTACCGACGAGTGCGGTCTGTACGCAGAGTGCAGCTTCGACGTAGAGGTGGCCTCATACGGATTCACCAACATCATGATCCCGAATTCCGAGTGCGTGAATCCCGGTGAGTACGTTTGCCTGCCGGTTCTGATCAACAACCAGACCACGCCTTTTGGCGGATTCGAACTGGCCTTGGAGTACGATTACACCTCCATGACCTTAGTGGACGTGACGCCCGGCGAGGCAATCGAGGGCTTTGAGTACTTCAACTATAGGCTGCTGCCTTGCCCGCTGTGCGGATGCTGCAAGTACAAGATCCTGCTCTATGGTCAGTACGACATGCCGAACGGCGTGGAGAACATCGGAGATCCCATTCCGACGACCGGCGCGGGTGTCTATCAGGAGTTGGTGAACCTGTGCTTCGTGGTGAACAGCAACGAGAACCTGCGCGGCCTGAAGATCCCGGTGTGCTTCGAGTGGGAAGGCACCATCGATCCCCAGAGCGGCTGCCTGGTCGAGGACTGGAACTGCGGAGAGAACACCTTCTCCAGCTTGACCGGAGATACTCTCTACACTTCCGGACTCTGCTGCCAGTTCGTTGCCGACCTGTGCGACGATCCGAGTGACAGGGTTGACGGAAAGCTGATCTTCCAGTACGGCGTATGCGGCCAGAACTGCGGCGGCGTGGATGTCTGCGCTGCTGGTCCGGACGAATGCAAGCGCGGTGACGTGAACTACAACTA
>CAZWAO010000020.1:0-18543 GCA_964631815.1 uncultured Ignavibacteria bacterium
CTGTGGCCCATGCCATCGAAGGAACGGAGGTAGTCCTGGATGCTTCGGCATCTTACGACCCGGATTCCTCCTTCTACGGAAAGGTCCTGTCCTACTCCTGGACCTTGAAGTCCAAGCCGGCCAAGGCGGACCCCGTCACCATATTGGACCCGAAACAATCCGTCGCCAGGTTCGTGCCCTACGGAACCGGTCAATACGTGTTCAGGGTTGAGGTCCACGACACCTTGTCAAAGAAGCAGCAGCTCGACAGCACTCTCAGCGTAGGCAACGTGACGTTTCTTAACGTGACGGTCGATTCCACTTACGCCTACCCCATAATCAAAGGCAATTTGATCTCCAATAACGTCTCCGGGGAGCGGGGCGGGGGCATCGACTGCAACCAGAGTTCGCCCAATATCTTCGAAAACATCTTCTACAAGAATCAGAGCCAGGGTTCGGGAGGCGGCATCTGCGCCAGGAACTACTCCACACCCCAAATCAAGAAGAACATTTTCTTCGGCAACATCTCCAGTGATTCCACCGGCGGCGCCATAGCCGACCTCAAGGACGTGTTGTCTCCATCCGCCACCCGAGGCTACCGCAGGTACGCCACCATCGACACCAACAACTTCTGGACCAACGCGGGCGGAGCCATGTATCAGACTTCGGGAAACATTAACGGCAATATCTACAGCTTCCCCCAGCTGATCGAACCGGACTTCGGCGATTTCACGCTGGATTGCTCGTCGCCCTGCCAACCGCTGGGTATCGGCAAGCTTCCGTTTTTCCAGCCGTGTACCAACGCGGATCCCCTGAGCATGCTCTCTCTCTCCATGTTGCAGAACCCGGTGGCCACTGCGGCTGCTCATTTCGTCATAAACACCGACGCGCCGCTGGCAACCGAGCCGGTGGCCTTCGTCGAGATCGGAGACAATCAACCCAGCCCGGTGTATTTCACTCCCGTGTCGCCCAGATGCTTCCGGGGAACCTTCATCTTCACCTCCAGCGGCGACGCGCAAATAACGGTGCAGGCCAGCGACGTTCTGCTAAACGATACCTCCACCGTGAAGGACTTCAATGTGCAGCTGATACCGGGAGGCGGAAGCGGCACCCTGGTCAACAACGGCGGACTCCTGTGGATGAGCTTCCCCCAAGGCTCGGTGGAGCAGGACATTTATGCCACCTGCATTTCCGTTTCGGATGATCCAACTTACGATTTCCAGAATCAACCGGACTTAGAGGCGCTGGGAGAAGCTTACCAGTTGGGGCCATCCATCTCCTTTGATCGGGAACTGACCGTAGGCTTCGCATTGGATCGGCTTAACTTGGGCGACAGGACCAAGGCTCTCTTTTCGGTCTTCCGGTACGAAGACGGAAAGTGGAGCGCACTGGACAGCTATTTGGAGGGAAATTCGGTTTGCGCGGACGTGAAGCAGCTGGGCGTCTACCGGCTGGTTTACGACCCGGCAGGCAAACACGCCGCCGGCAAGCCGACCAGCTTTGCACTGTATCAGAACTGCCCCAATCCCTTCAACCCGGAGACCCAGATCCGCTATGATCTTCCGGTTTCCGGGCACGTGAATCTGGCCATATACAACGTGTTGGGCCAGAAGGTGAGGGTGTTGGTGGACGAGGTCCAGGATGCAGGGCGCAAGTCGGTTCGCTGGGACGGCCATGATGAAAACGGACGGGATGTGGCATCGGGCATTTACTTCTACAAGATAAAGGTGGAGAATTTCGAAAAGATCAGGAAGATGGTGCTCATCAAGTAGAAGATGGGATGGTCGATCTGCCTGATCCTATCCGGCGATGAAAAAAGTCATGTGAAAGGGAGACACTATGACCAAAAAGATTCTCGTGTTGCTCGTGGTCTTAACCGCTTCGTCTTTGCTGATCTTCGGCTGCGGCGAGGATAACGGGCCCACAGAAGTAACCGCCCAGCAGTTGACCGACCAAGGCTGGACCAAGTTCGCCGCGGGCGATTACAGCGGAGCCAGCGCCGACTTCGAGGCGGCCATCGGCTTGGACAGCACCTACTCTTTGGCATATTTCCGTTTGGGCTGGTCCCGTCTTTACGAAAGCAGCGCCGGCTTGGCCCAGGAGGCCTTCGAGAAATATGTCAGCCAAACCTCCGGCTCGAATGACACTTGGGCCGGTCTGGCTTTGGCCTGCCATGCCCAGGACGAATTTGAGGATGTCATAGACTACGCCACCCAGCTTCTGTCGTCCGATCCCGGTTGGAGCTTTTCGACCGACCCCTCCACCAACTATCTGGATGTGGCCTTGGTTTTGGCCCACAGCTATTATATGACGGCCCAGTTCCAAAGCTGCCTGGATGTGGTCAATCAGTACTTCGACCCCAGCTTCAGCGTAGACCTGGATACTGACCAGGGCAGGACCGACCTGGCAACCAAGCTCAACAACCTGTATACCGGTTAGCTTTTTCACAGTCTGAGCTTGCCATCGCAATCTCTGCACGGGGTGAGAGTTCCTCTCACCCCTTTTTGCATCCGGGAAAGGGACCGAACGTCAAATTCTTCTTGCGTCGGTCCGCCTTTTGGCTAATTTTCACCAGAAACGGTGTCGTCGATAACCCGTATTGTGGCGTAAAGCGAGACTATGACAGACAAACCCATCATCGGCATCACCATGGGCGACCCTGCGGGTATCGGACCGGAAGTGGTGATCAAAGCAATTGGCAGCAAAGAAGTCCGGAGAGCCTGCTATCCGCTGGTCTTCGGCTCTCACCCGGTGATTCTTCAGGCTGCCGGACGGTTTTCCAAGGGAACTTCGGTAAGGAGAGTCCTCCGGGTGCAGGAGATCAAAGACCCGAGTAACTGCGTGAACGTACTACACTGTACCGACCTGGACCATCGCGCAGTCAGGACCGGGAAAATCAATCACGTATCCGGGAAGATGGCGGCCGATTCGGTTTTCTGCGCCACCCAATCAGCCCTCTCCGATCAGATCCATGCCATGGTAACTGCCCCCCTTTCCAAGAAGGGTCTGCAGTTGGCGGGATACGGCTTTCCCGGCCATACCGAGCTTCTGGCATTCCTGACAGGTGCCAGCCGCTACGCCATGATGTTCGTTTCCGACCGCCGGATGGTGGTGCTGGTGACCACCCACCTCCCCCTGGCTGAAGTTACAGGAGCCATCACCAAGAAGGCCATCGTCGACAAGCTGCTGGTCACCCGGGATGCTCTGCGGAGATACTTCGGCGTGAAGGAACCGAAAATCGGGGTATGCGCACTGAATCCCCATTGCGGCGAGGGAGGAATCCTGGGCCGGGAGGAAAGGGGAATCATCAGCCCGGCGGTTAGGATCGCACAGACCAAAGGAATCGACGCTCGGGGACCGTTTTCGGCGGACACCATCTTCTCCCCAACTCGATCAAAAGATTTCGACTGCATTCTGGCCATGTACCACGATCAAGGACTGATTCCTCTCAAGACGGCGGGGGTTGGCCGGGCAGTCAACGTCACCATCGGGCTGCCCATAATCCGCACCTCCCCTGATTTCGGCACGGCGCTGGACATCGCCGGAAAGGGCCTGGCCGATTCCACCGGCATGACAAGCGCCGTGCTTCTCGCCTGTCGCATGGCGAAAAAGAGGGCCGGTGCACGCGCAGATTGAGCCGTGCTGTCAGACCCGGGGCTAAAGAGTCGCAATTCACGGCCGATCTGGAACAAGTGAAGCAGTCAATTAGTCCCCACGCATGATCTCCAAACAAGAAACACGTCCCCACTTACAGTAGTCTCGGATGCGTTCAAGCATACCGGCAGTCTTTGATCGGGAAGCAGTCTCTAATTGCCTGGTGCGACTTTAGGGCAACCCGAAAAGTCATGCCGGAGGCAAGCAAAATACAAACGTCCCTCCCCGGTTGCGTCCTCGGCCAACCTTGGCCATTCGGGGCGACGGCCGTTCCCAAATTTGGAAATAATGAGAGACCAAAAAACGGAGGTTAAGATCAATGAGGCCGGTTCACATGCTGATGTGCCTACTATGTGCGGCCGGATGTCTTCTCTTCGGAACTGTGGAGGCCCAGACCGGACAAGGGGTCTATCAATCGGACGACCTCGATGACCTGATGGGGATGGAGCTTGAAGATCTGCTTAAGATAAGCGTCTTCTCCGCAGCGCGTCACCAACAGAAGCTGACGGACTCTCCCAGATCGGTCTCGGTTATCACCCGGGAGGAAATCAGGAGAAGAAACTACCGCACCACGCCCGAAGCGCTGAACGAACTGGTGGGGGTCCTGGTGCAGGAGACCAACTACGGGGGGGGATCGCCCTTCATCCGGGGGCTGGTGGGCAACCAGATTCTGATCCTGATTGACGGAATCCGGCTGAACAACGCCATCTTCCGCTTGGGGCCCAATCAATACTTAAACACGGTGGACATCAACCAAATCGAGAGAATAGAGGTGGTTCGGGGAACCGGCTCCGTGCTTTACGGAAGCGATGCTCTGGGGGGCGTGATCAACATCGTCACCAAGTCCGAGAAGGCCGGAGAAGGCCGCATCGACCTGCAGGGGAGGAGTTTCGTCAGATACGCCAGTGCCGACCAGGGAACCATCGGTCGGGTTGAGTTCCGCGGAAGCGGGAGGCCCTGGGGTCTCATCGGGGGACTCAGCTACAAGAAGTTCGGAGACTTGCGGGCCGGACGCGGAATCGGACTTCAGACTTACACCGGTTACGACGAGTCGGATGCCGACTTCAAGTTGAACCTACGGCTGAAGGAAGGGCATCAGGTGACGGCAGCTCTACAGCACGTCCGCCAGACCGACGTTCCCAGAACCGACCGACTGGCCTCCGGGGTCAACCTGAAGTATGAGTGGAACCCTCAAGCCCGAGACCTGGCCTATGCTCAGTACGAGGCCAGTGACTTAGGTTCGCTGGTGAACACGGTTCGACTGGCCTTGTCTTATCAAACCCAGTCGGGAACCGTGCAAACTATTCTGACTGCCACACCCGATGTCCAAGATGAATACTTCGACCGGGTCAACACGCTGGGGGCCTCATTCCAGCTAAGTTCCACCCTGGGCAAAAGACAGCTTCTCACCTACGGAGTTGAATACTACGGCGACCGAATAGCCAGCTCAAAAGTCAACGTCGATTTCGCCACCGGAACGGAGACCCAGGCCGAAGGAACCTTCGCCGATGGGTCAACTTACCGGTCGATGGGAGCCTTTCTGCAGGATGAGATTCAGGTCTACCGTCCTTTGTCCTTGGTCCTGGGCGCCCGCTACTCGCGTTTCCGAGTCCGGGCCAACCTGGACGATCCGAATACCGGGAGCCTGGAAATCCGCTCAACGCCCCATGCCGTCACCGGCAGCGCTTACGCCCTTTGCAGGCTGACCGATAAGGTGACCGCCACCCTCGGTGTGGCCCAGGGATTTCGGGCGCCCGACATCGACGATCTGACCATCCTGGGAAGCTTTAGCAGCGGCTTCGAGGTACCCAATCCCGATCTCACCCCAGAGCAGAGCATCAATTATGAGTTCGGTCTGCGGGTGCAGCATAGCAGGTATTCCGGTTCCGTGTATTATTTCTTCACCGATATCCAGGACATGATCGTCCGTGGAGCCGGTGAATTCAACGGTCTTCCCTTCATGGACTACAACGGCAACGGCATCCAGGATCCGGGAGAAGAGGATGTTTACCAAAGAAGAAACCTGGGCCGGGCCCGCATCCAGGGATCGGAAGCGGAAGGCCGGCTGCGGATTCTCCCCTTCCTGACCGCAATCGCCAACCTCGCCTGGATCCGAGGCGACGATCTGGCCGCCGACACGCCCCTCAGACGCATGCCGCCGCTTCGGGGCAAGTTGGGACTGGATTGGAGCACCACAAAGGGCATGTGGATTGAGGTCTACAGCTTGTTCGCTGCCAAGCAGGACCGCTTGGCACCGGGAGATGTGAGCGATCCCCGCATCCCGGATGGTGGTACGCCTGGCTACCTGACCCTCAATCTGAGGGGAGGTATCGACATTCGTCCTTACGGCAACTTCACGCTGGGTTGCGAGAACGTGACTAACCAGGCTTACAGGCTTCATGGTTCCGGGATCGATGGTCCGGGAATCAATCTGGTAATCGGTTACGAGCTGCCGGTTGAATGGCTCTAACCACCTGGGCCGGTTCGCGAAATCACGAGGGTTTGTTGCGGAAGATGCGAAATTCCAAGACCATCATGCGCGTCTTTGGTTTGACCGCGCTTCTGGTTATCCTGTGGACCACGGCGTTGTGCGCTCAGAAGATGGTCGTGCCGGTCAAACTGCAGTTGGCCATCCTGCTGAAAGCGCTGACCTATGACCGCCATCTGAAAGAGAAAGCCGACGGCGAGATATTGGTGGCCATCTGTTATCATCAGGAGCAGAAACAATCCGTGGAGGTCAAAGACGAACTTCTAGAGGCGACCAAGGCCTCGTTGGACAGCATCGAGAACATTCCCCTTCGGTTCACCTCTGTGGATATGCAAAAAGACGATCTGGCCGCCGTTATCACCAGGCAGGGCGTGGACATTCTGTACGTTACCCCGCTCAGCAGCGCGGTCGCGGAAAGCATCACCGCAGTCAGCAGAGAGAAGAAAACCACGACCGTAACCGGCGTGCCCGACTACATCAAGTCCGGCGTGGCCGTGGCAATCGGGATCAAAGGAGATAAACCTCAGATTATCATCAACCTGCCGGCAGCCAAGGCCGAGGGGGCCGACTTCAGCTCAGAGTTGCTCAAGCTGGCCAAGGTCATTCAGTAGACCGGAAGGGATCAAACCATGAGAATGCAGCCGGGAGTTGTGCGACAAAAACGATTCTCGTCTTTGGGGACCAAACTTGCAGCCCTCATCACGCTGCTGATAGCCCTGATCTCTCTTTTCATATACCTGCTTTTCCCCGCCCAGTTGAGACGACAGGCGGTCCAGTCCATAGACGCCAAGGCGCGGAGCGTGGCCCAGATGACCGCCTTCAGTATCAGCTCCGCGGTCTTCTTCGAAGATTCGGTAGCGGCTCGGGAGGCACTGCAAGGAGCTCAACAGAACCGGGACTTGGTGTATGTGGTTGTATTGGACCGGTCGGGAAGGGTATTCGCCGCATTCAACCACCAGACAGCCATAGAAGCCGGCTATCTGTTGCAGGAAGGTGATCGCTCCGCTTCTCCCAGCAGGTCTCTTTATCAGACCAGCGCCCCCATCCTGAAGAATGGACGCCCCATCGGACAGCTATATCTGGGCCTTTCACTGAAGGAGCTGGAAGCGGAGATTGGCAAGAGTCACGCAGCCACCGCGCTGGTCAGCCTGTTGATTTTTGTCTTCGGCATGACCATTGCATTCGGCATCAGCCGAGTGGTGACCGGCCCCTTGAGTCGAATACTGGAAACGGTGAAGTTGATTTCCCAGGGCGATTTGACTCAGAGGGCCATCGTCTCCTCTAAAGACGAAGTGGGCCACCTGGCAAGTGCATTCAACCTGATGGTCGACAATTTGGAGTCCGCTCACACCGAATTGGAGGACGCCAACCGGAGTCTGGAAAAGCGGGCTGAAGAACTGCAACTGGAAATCACCGAGCGCCGGCGGATTGAGGAGAAACTGCGGGAGAGCGAAGAAAGGTACAGGGATTTGTTCGACAACGCCAGCGATCTGATTCAAAGTGTTGATGAAAAGGGCAAGTTCATTTATGGGAACAAGAAGTGGAAAGAGACCCTGGGTTATTCCGACGAGGAAATGGAAAAACTACACTTTACCGATGTCCTCAAAAAGGACCAAATCCCTCACTGCATGGAGCTGTTTGGAAAGGTCGCCAGGGGAGATTCACTGGACAATGTTGAGGTGGTTTTTGTCACAAAAGAAGGAAGGGAGATCATTGCCAGTGGTTTTGCCAGTCCCAGGATGAAAAACGGCAAATTCGTGGCAACCAGGGCGATTTTCAGGGACGTCACCGACAGTAGACGGGCGGAGCAGGCGCTGGTGGAGTCGGAGGAGAAATTCAGGACCATCTTCGACAACGCCAGCGACGGCATGTTCCTTGTGGATCTGAAGACCAGAAAAGTCGTCCTGTCCAATGCCATGTGTTTGAAAACATTGGGCTACACCCAAGAGGAGTTCCTGAGTCTGGGAATCCCCGACATCCACCCTCCCGAAGATCTCCCCTTTGTTTTTGAAGAAATAAACAAATTCACCAGCGGAGAGGGCGGCGTCCGGCATGACATTCGGTTCAAGAGAAAAGACGGAACTGTGTTTCTCGCGGATCTCAGTCCGGCCATGCTGACCTTGGCCGGGAGAGAAACCATCGTGACCGTCTTCAAGGATGTCACCGAGCGCCGTCAGGCGGAAGAGGCGTTGCGCACCAGCGAAGCCCAACTCTCCAACGCCATGAAGATAGCTAAATTGGGATATTGGGAGTATGACGTGGTCAAAGACCTGTTTACTTTCAACGACCAGTTCTACTCCATCTTCCGTACGTCGGCTGACAAAGTCGGCGGTTACACCATGCGCTCAGCGCGCTATGCTGAACTGTTCGTGCATCCCGACGATATGGCCTTAGTCGGCGAAGAGATTCGTAAAGCTCTGGAAACCACCGACCCCCATTTCAGCCGCCAACTGGAGCACCGCATCATCTATGCCGACGGCGAGGTTGGTTACATCACCGTTCGCTTCTTCATTGTCAAAGATGCTCAAGGCCGTACAGTCAGGACTTACGGCGCCAATCAGGACATCACCGAGCGCAAGCGGATGGAGGAGGCGCTGCGGGAGAGCGAAGGTAAGTACAGAACATTAGTTGAAAATATCCCACAAAAGATATTCTTCAAAAACAAAGACTCAGTCTATATCTCCTGCAATGAAAACTATGCAAAAGATTTGAGAATCAAACCTGATGAGATAGCGGGGAAGACGGACCATGATTTTTTCCCCAAGGACTTGGCTGAAAAATATAGAGGAGATGACAAAAGAGTAATCGAATCGAAGACAGCAGAAGATATAGAAGAACGATATATACAGGATGGTAAGGAAATTTGGGTACATACCAGCAAGACGCTGGTTAAAGATGAGAATGGGAATGTTACCGGAATATTAGGCGTTTTCTGGGACATCACCGAGCGCAAACGGGCTGAAGAGGCCCTGCGCAATAACCAAGAGCTGCTAAGGTCAACCATCGAGTCCACCGCCGACGGTATCCTGGTAGTGGATGAGAAAGGTCGCGTCACGCACTCCAACGCTCGCTTCGCCGAGATGTGGCACATCCCGGATAAACTCATTCAAGCCAAAGACGATGAGCAGTTGCTGAACTACGTTCTTTCCCAGCTTAAGGATCCAGAAGCCTTTCTAAAGAAGGTCCGCCAACTGTATCAGACGACGGAAGAGGAAACAGACCTGCTGAATTTCAGGGACGGCAGAGTCTTCGAACGCTACTCTTGTCCCTTAATCAGCAAAGGCAGTATAGCGGGAAGGGTCTGGAGTTTCAGGGACATCACCGAGCGGAAGCGGGCAGAGGAGAATCTGATACAAGCCAAGCAGAAGGCCGAGGAGGCCAGCCGGCTGAAGAGTGAGTTCCTAGCCAACATGAGTCACGAGATCCGCACTCCCATGAACGCCATCATCGGCATGACCGACTTGTCCTTGGAGAGCGAGCTGACTGAAGAGCAACGCGAATACCTGAATATCGTCAAGGAAAGCGGCTATTCTCTTTTGAGCCTGATCGACGACATTTTGGATCTGTCCAAGATCGAGGCCGAGCGAATCGAGCTGGAGCATCTGGATTTTGACCTGCGCGCCTTGGTGGAGGGGATTGCGGACACTTTGGCTTCACGTGCATCCGGCAAGGGCTTGGAGTTGACACATTCGGTCGATACTCAGGTGCCGACCTACATCATCGGCGATCCCAGCAGATTACGGCAGGTTCTGTTGAACCTGGGGGGAAATGCCGTGAAGTTCACCGAAAAGGGTGAGGTGATTATCCGCGTACGGCCCGACAAACAGGGTGAGGATGGTCTCAAGCTGCTCTTCGAGGTGATCGACACCGGAGTGGGCATATCGCCGGACAAATACGCCATGATATTCGAAAGCTTCACCCAGGCGGATGGCTCTCACTCCCGCAAATACGGAGGCACCGGTCTGGGTCTCTCCATTTCCAAACGATTGGTGCAGCTGATGGGGGGACAGATCGGGGTGGACAGCAAACCAGGTGAGGGCAGCCGTTTCTGGTTTACCGCGACCTTTGGGAGGCACCAGGGACGGGAGGAAGCGGGTCCTGGGCTTCCCGTGGACATCCGGGATCGGGTGATTCTGGTAGTGGACGACAACCAGACCAACCGCACCGTTCTGGTGAAGATGTTGGAATCCATGGGGTGCGTCCCTCAAGCGGTCGAGGGCGGCGCCCAGGCGATTGACCAACTAAGAGGATCCATCCATCTCGGAAGCCGCGTCGATTTGGTCCTCTTGGACATGCAGATGCCCGGGATGGATGGCGAGGAGACCCTGCGCGCCATTAAGGAAGACCCTCAGATAAGTGAAGTGCCGGTGATCATGCTCACCTCCATCGGGCAGCGGGGAGAGGTCGCCCGCCTGCGGGCCTTGGGCTGCGCCGGATATCTGACCAAGCCCGTCAAACAGTCGCAGCTGGCGGAGACCATCGCGGCCGTTCTGAGCCCTCGCCGAAGCGGGCCCGGAACGCCAACCGGACCGGTGGTCACCCGGCACAGCTTGAGAGAGGGCAAGCGCAAGGGCATTCGCATACTGTTGGCCGAGGACAACCCTATGAACCAGAAGCTGGCCGTGGCACTGCTCACCAAGGACGGCTATCTGGTGGATGCAGTGGAGGATGGAAGAAAGGCAGTGGAGGCTCTCAGGCAAGGGCAATACGATCTGGTCTTGATGGATGTCCAAATGCCCGTGATGAACGGTTTTGAGGCCACCAAAGCCATACGCGAAATGGAGGGGGAGACAAAGCACACGCCTATAGTGGCCATGACCGCCTACGCCATGACGGGAGACCGGGAAAAGTGTCTGGAAGCGGGCATGGATGATTACGTTTCCAAGCCCATCCAAGCCAAAGAGCTGTTGGAAGTGATCAAGAGATCATGGGGCGAGAGTCCCGGGTCGCGCTCACATGCATCCGAAGTGACCTGATTTCCCTCAGGGCGGGTTGGAACCACAGAGTCACGACAGTCCTATGGGAATGCCTCAAATTGGTTTGAGACGAACAACTGCTAGAGCATCGAATCATCCTGAGACCGGTTCGGGGCGAAAGAATATCGTGCATGTAACATAACCGCGGCGAACCGGAGCTGAAGAGGAACCGGAAGACTCTGGGAAAAAGGACCTTCAGCTATGGGGGAAGGAAAAATGATCCACGCCATCTCCAAGCTTCTGGGCGGAATTGTGAAGCGCATACAAGGAGAGCTGTCTCTCGGGGAACAACAGAGAGAGCAGGACGCGATTCTCGATTCTGTGCCGGCCTTGATCTTCTACAAAGATCGGCAGAATAGATTCATTCGAGTAAACAGCGTTCTAGCTCAAGCTATGGGCATGACCCCACCGGACATGGAGGGGAAGTCCTGCTTCGAACTCTTTCCCGGTCGAGCGGAGAAATACTGGGCTGACGATCAAGAGGTCATGGCTTCAGGAGAGCCCAAGAGAAACATAGCAGAGTCTATGGAAACGGTCTCGGGCACTCGATGGGTTCAGACTGACAAAATCCCCTATCGCGACAAGAAGGGAGACGTAGTCGGCATAATCGGTTTTTCCGTGGACATCACCGAGCGCAGGCTGGCCGAGGAGCTGAACCGGTCCCTGGACCGGAAGATGGCCGAACGCACCCAGGATTTAAAAGAGAGGATCAAGGAACTGAATTGCCTCTACTCTATTTCCAAGATTGCCTCAAACGAAGATGCCTCACTGGAGGAAATCCTACAGGAAACCGTAAACCTGATCCCGCCTGCCATGCGATATCCGGAGGTTGCCGGTGCCCGCATTGTGGTTGAAGATCGAATTTCCCAAACACCTAACTTCAAGCAGACGGCCTGGATGCAGTCATCCCAGATAGCACTCCAGGGGAACAGAGTCGGCAGGTTGGATGTCTGCTACCTGGGGGATAGGTCAGAAGGCGGCAAAGGCTCTTTTCTTAAGGAGGAGCAGAGTCTCATCAACGCCGTCGCCGAGCGATTGGGAAATATCCTTCGGCGCAAGAAGGCCGAAGAGGCGTTGTCGGATAGTGAGGCTGGACTAAGAAAAGCCCAGCAGATGGCAAACCTTGGGAACTGGGAATGGGATCTTCGAAGTGGCTCATTCCACATGTCGGACCAGATGTGTCGCATCTATGGAATCCCGCTTGACGGTGCGTTTCAGGACCTGCAATCATTGATAGATGCGACCATTCATCCCGACGACAAAGAGAAGATTGCCAAAGCGGCGCAGGCAGCTATCGAGAGTTCTACCGGGGAGACACTTACTTACCGCATAGTGCGTCCCGATGGGGAAGTCCGATGGATAGCAGCAACTACTCCCGAGATCAGACGGTTTGGACCGGATGGCAAGCCGGAGACCATGATCGGTGCGGTTCAGGATGTCACCGAGCGCAGGCTGGCAGAGGAAGCACTGCGGGACTCGGAGCGGAAATACAGACAATTGGTGGAAAACGCCCAGGAAGGAGTTGTCATCGGAGATTCGGAGGAAAACCTCACCTTCGTCAATCAGGCCTTTGCCGACTTCCTGAGTTACGAAAAGCAGGAGTTGGTAAATCTTAATCTAAGCCGGCTCACGGACGAGCAGGAGATGGCGAAAATCAGATTACAGACTGCCAACAGGAAAAAGGGCGAATCCTCCAGGTACGAAATCAAGCTATATACCAGACAAGGGAAGCCCCGATATTTCGCTCTGTCCGCCTCTCCCCTTTTCGATGAAAATGGAGTTTATACCGGTTCCCTGGGGCTGTTTACAGACATCACCGAACGCAAACAGGCAGAGGAGGCCATAAGCCAATCCGAAGAGAAATACAGGGCCGTTGTCGAAAACGTCGGCATCGGCGTTTCCCTGATAAGTCCGAATATGGAAGTACTGACCCTTAACCAACAGATGAAGAAGTGGTTTCCTCATGTCGACGTTTCGAAAAAGCCGATCTGTTACGAAGTATTCAATGAACCTCCAGAAAAAGAGGTGTGTTCATATTGTCCCACCTGCAAGACGTTGCGGGACGGACTGACTCACGAATCCACAACGGAGACGCCGTCCGGTGATGCGATCATCAACTTCAGAATCGTCTCATCTCCCATCAAGGACAATGACGGGAGAATAATCGCAGCCATAGAAATGGTGGAAGACATCACGGAGCGTAAGCAGGCGGAGATGGCGCTGCGGGAATCCGAGGCCAGATTCAGAACGCTGTTTGAGGACTCAGCCGAGGGCATCCTTGTCGCCTCCGTCAAGACCAAGAAGTTTAAGTACGCCAACCCAGCCATCTGCCGAATGCTGGGGTACGCAGAAGAAGAATTAAAGCGGATGACGGTGCTTGAAATCCATCCTCAGGATGCGTTGGAGCATGTGCTCTCCGAATTCGAGGCGCAGGCACGAGGAGAAAAAACCACGGCACTGAACATCCCCTGCTTGCGACAGGACGGAATGGTTACTTATGCAGATATCCACACCGCCAAGGTGGTAATCGACGGCGAGGAGTGCAACGTCGGCTTCTTTTCCGATATCACTGAGCGTAGGCAGGCGGAAGAGGCTGTTCAAGCTCGCCAAAAGCGGCTGGAGGCGATCAACCAGACAGCCACTGAAGTTGTGGGCCTGAAGGAATTGGATCCCCTACTGCAAACCATTGTGGATCGTACCCGGGAACTGACCAGTGCGGAGGTGGGCGTTATCGTCCTTATGGATCCGGACTCCGGCTCCACCGGACAGGCTTTTTCGTCCAACTACCCCACCAGCCTGATCCCCCCCGACACTAAGGTGAAAGGCCAGGGGATTCTGGGGCAGGTCGCTCAGGGGCACGTGTTGCTCACGGAAGACGTCACCACGGAGAGCGGCTATGTCGGCTATCCTGATTGGCATCCGTCCATTCACGCCTGCATCGGAGTGCCTCTCAAGGTAGGCGGCGAAGTGCAGGCGATCATGTTTATCGGACATACGAATGAAAAGAACCGCTTCTCCCCCGACGACCTCAATCTGGCCCTCACCATGGCCAACATGGCAGCCGTGGCCATTCATTCCGCCCGTCAAGTGGAAAGCCTCCGCGAGGCACAAAAGGAGGCAGAAGCGGCCAACATATCCAAAAGCCGGTTTCTGGCAAACATGAGCCACGAGATCCGTACGCCCATGAACGCCATCATCGGGATGACCGACTTGGCTCTGGATACCGAACTTTCCGATGAACAGCGTGACTATCTCAAAACGGTCAAAGACAGCAGCCAGGCCCTGATGGGGCTGATCAACGACATTCTGGATCTGTCCAAGATCGAGGCCGGTCGGATGGAGTTGGAGAACATCGACTTCGACCTGCGTGCGGCCGTGGAAGGAGCCGCCGAAACGTTGGCTGCCAAAGCCTGGCTGAAGGATTTGGAGTTGACCTGCATGATCCATCCGGATGTGCCCGTCCTGCTTAAGGGGGACCCCGGCAGGTTGCGTCAAGTCTTGTTGAATCTGGGAGGCAACGCTGTGAAATTCACCGAACGAGGAGAGGTGGACATAGATGTGAAGTTACAGGAGGAGACGCAAAACGGAGTTGTATTGCTCTTCGCTGTCAGCGATACGGGCATAGGCATTCCCCCGGATCAGCACGACACGATTTTCGAAAGCTTCTCCCAGGCCGACGGATCAACCAGTCGGAAATACGGAGGCACTGGCCTGGGTCTTTCCATCTCCCGGAGGTTGGCGGAGATGATGGGCGGCGCAATAGGCGTAGAGAGCCGGGAAGGGGAAGGAAGCCGCTTCTGGTTCACTGCAGCCTTTCACAAGGGCAGAGAATCCCGGGTTCTTCATTCGTTAATCCCCGCCGATATCAAGGGGAAGCGAGTTCTGGTAACCGACGATAACCGAACCAACCGGGTCATTTTAGTCAAGATGCTGGAGTCCTTTGGATGCTCGGCTCAGGCCGTGCCGGGTGGTTCCGAGTCCATCCGAGTTTTGAGAACGGCTGCTGAAGGAGAAAAACCGTTTGACTTGGTCTTGCTGGATATGCAAATGCCGGAGATGGATGGTGAGAAGACCCTGCGTGCGATCAAGGATGACCCTAAGATCAGAGACACCCTGGTGATCATACTGACCTCGGGAGGAGGACGCGGTGACGGCTCCCGACTGGAAGCGGCAGGCTGCGCCGGATATCTCCTAAAGCCGGTTAGGCAATCTCAGTTATTCGATGTCATCATTACGGTTTTAAGTCGGCATAAAGGCGGTGCCGAGGAACGGCCGGTCCCCATCGTCACGCATCACACCATCGAGGAACAGAAGCGTCGACTGACACGCATTCTCTTGGCGGAGGACAATCCCACCAACCGAAAACTGGCCTTGACGTTGCTCAAAAAGGCAGGTTATTCG
Source organism: uncultured Ignavibacteria bacterium (assembly GCA_964631815.1). Lineage (GTDB taxonomy): Bacteria > Zixibacteria > MSB-5A5 > MSB-5A5 > SM1-73 > SM23-73-3. Next base: position 15,499 of record CAZWAO010000020.1, read on the forward strand.
GTGGATGCGGTGGAAGACGGACGAAAAGCTCTCGCAGCCATGAAGCGTGCGTCCTATAACCTGGTTCTGATGGACGTGCAGATGCCGGAGATGGACGGCTTCGAGGCTACTAAGGCCATTCGTCAGATGGAGGGCGACACAAAGCATACCCCCATCGTAGCCATGACCGCTCACGCCATGGCTGGCGATAGAGAGCGCTGCCTGGCCGCCGGCATGGATGACTATGTTTCCAAGCCCATCAACACCCAAGCTCTTATCCAGACCATCGAGAGATGGACCAAATCCCCGGGTAACAGCAAGGTCACTTCTCCGAAAGACGATGCAAAGAAGGAGGGTCGGGAAGAAAAACTTCTTGTGGATCTAAAAGAGGCACTGGAAAGATTCGATGGTGACGAGGCCTTCCTGTATCAGATGCTTCGAGAGTTTCTGGATGACGTGCCGCAAACTCTCCAGACTCTGAAAGCGGCCATCGAGAGCCACGACCACCAGACCATCGAATCCGAAGCCCACAGCCTCAAGGGCGCTGCCGCCAATCTCAGCGCCCAACGCACTGCCGATCTGGCGAACAGACTTGAACTTTCAGGCAAGAAAGGTGATCTGTCGACTGCCGGGGAATTGATCGGGCTTCTTCGGCAAGAGCTGGTCAAACTCGAGGAATTCGTCTCTCGGAGTCAACCGCAGGCGGCAGGGCAAACCTCCTGACCTCAAGCTGGTTGATCCAACAGGATTCTCCGCAGTGCCGCCGGCGTTACGAACGCCGTAGTTTCACTGTCAGTTCCCGGCTGAGATTTCCCCAGCTTGATTTGGCTCATCGACCTTGATCGTTTTCGTTTCCGCAGGAGTATAGTTTCGAGGAACTCCTTGCCAGCTTTTATCCCGGAGCGTCGCTCACTGCACGCGCCATGCTGGGTCACCCGCATGGTCTTCAAGAAACTCCGAGCAAAACCTAAAGCCAGAAGGTGTGCCGCCGATTAACATGGTAGGTGGGGACGGCGGGTATCTTTGGCATCTCTCTGACTGCCAACTCATTCTGCACCGATATCCGAAAATCAACCGATGAATCGCTCGTTTCGGGAGGCGTATATCCGCATGGGCCTGAAGCGATTGCCAAACACTCGCTGGGCGAGGAGAGGAGACACTAAATGAACAACGAAAAGGCCTATCGCGTGGCCAGCTGGAAGCGCATGATACGGATGGCCATCGGCCTGGGCGCGCTTTACTGGGTTATGGCATCCGCCGTGGACGTCTTCATATTCCGAGAGGGAGGTCTGATCGAGGAGATATTCACACTCGATCCTCACAAGATGTGGATGCGTTCCCTGGTGTTGGGTTCCCTGATTCTGTTGAGCATCTATGCCCTCAGCATCATCTCCGAGAGAAAAAAAGCAGAAGGTGCGCTGCGCCAAAGCGAAACAAAACACCGAACCCTGGTGGAACAATCGCTTCAGGGGCTGGCGGTGATACAAAACTACCAGGTGGTTTTCGCCAACTCCGCTGCAGCCGAAATAACCGGATTCACGGTCGATGAACTCTTGTCGCTTCCCCCACAACGGGTGCGGGAAACAATACATGCCGAGGATCGCACGTTGGCCTGGGATCGGTTCAGAGAGCGCATGGCCGGAGAGGCGATCGATTCCAGGCACGAGTACCGCCTGGTGCGAAAGGACGGCACGGTGCGCTGGATAGAGATGTTCAGCGCATCCATTGAATACCGCGGGAAGCCCGCCTTGCAGGCCGCTTTTATCGACATCACCGAGCGCAAGCGGGCCGAGGAGAGATTGCGGGAGAGCGAGGAGAGGTACAGGGATCTATTCGACAACGCCAGCGACTTGATCCAAAGCGTTGACGACAAGGGTAAGTTCGTTTATGTGAACAAGAAGTGGAAGGAGGTCCTGGGTTATTCCGATGAGGAAGTCAAGAAGCTCAGTCTTGTCGACATCCTAAGAGAAGACCAGATTCCTCACTGCATGAGCCTGTTCAAAAGGGTGGTGGGCGGAGAGACATTGGACAATGTGGAAGTGGTCTTTGTCACAAAGGAAGGAAGGGAGATTTTCGCCAGCGGTTCCGTCAATCCCAGGATGAAAGAAGGCGAATTCGTTGCCACCAGAGCGATTTTCAGAGACGTCACCGAACGCAAGCAAGCAGAGGAAGCGGTGCGGGTGAGTGAGGAACGGCTTCGCCAAATCGCTGAAAACGTGGGCGAGGGTTTCTTCTTAAGCGATGCCTCCGATAACAGTGCTATCTATGTTAGTCCGGCCTATGAGAAGATATGGGGCCGGCCGGTCGAGAAGGCATACACCGATCCTCAAGCCTGGCTGGAAGCCGTTCATCCCGAAGATCGCGAGCGCGTCAACGCATACATCGATAAGCATGGCCGGGGCAAAATCCAGTTCAGCCAGGAGTATCGGATTCTGTGGCCGGACGGCTCCATCCGCTGGGTACGTGATCGGGTATACCCCGTTAGGAACGAATCGGGCGAAATCCATCGCATCGTTGGAGTGACCGACGATATCACCGAGCGCAAACGTGCCGAGGATGCACTCAAGGAAACCAATGCCCTGCTGAATACTCTGGTCCAGGCCATTCCGGACGTGGTATACGTCAAGGACAATCAAGGTCGTAACCTGCTGGTCAACCGGGCCTATGAGGAACTGGTTAAGTTGAAACAGGAGCAGATGATCGGCAAAGCGGACGAACAGATCCTGCCGGCACGCCTGGCGGCTCAATGTCGCCAGAGTGACGAAGACGTAATGAAACAAGGTCAGACCGTCCGCTGCGAGGAGCTTTCCATTACGGAAAAAGGAGAGGAAGTCTTCTTCGAGACCATTAAGGCGCCGCTTTTGGACGATCAAGGAAACATGCTGGGATTGGTCGGGGTCAGCCGGGACATAACCGAGCGGAAACGGGCGGAGGGCATGCTGACCAAGGCCAAGGAGCAGGCAGAAGAGGCCAACCGTCTGAAAAGCCAGTTCCTGGCAAACATGAGCCACGAGATCCGCACCCCCATGAACGCCATCATCGGCATGACCGATATAGTGCTGGACA
>CAZWAO010000021.1:0-18511 GCA_964631815.1 uncultured Ignavibacteria bacterium
CTCTCGCCCAATATGTTATATATCTCCACCCGCACGTTGCACTCTCCGGAGAGGTGGTAACTGATATTGGTTTCCGGATTGAACGGGTTGGGCTGGTTCTGGAACAGGGTGAAAGTCTGAGGTCTTCCGGCATCGTCGGCATCGTCGTCCACGTCCGCCGGCCCCAAGGGATCCTGAACCTTAAGATAAGCCAGCTTGCTGTGGGCGATTATCCCGCCGGACTCTCTGGCGGTCACGATCAAAGCATAAGTTCCGGTATCGGTCGCGATGGAGGTATAAACCGTCATGGTGGTGAAATTGCTGGGAGTCATGACCGGGAGATCGAATGTGGCGCTGTTCGGCGGGTCCGGCAGCCCGGATACATACAGGTCACAGGGCTTGTGATAGCCGTTGATGGAGCTGAGTTCGACCAGATAACCGACCGAGCCACCCTGGGAGACGTAAGCAGTGATGGGATAAATCCAAACGTAGAAGTCCGGCATCGGATCCTGGGTGACACTCACCATGAATTCACAGGTGTCGGCCAAACCGCATTCATCCGTGGCCACTAAGGTTATGATGTAATCTCCGAGCACGCACTCGGTCTGCCACTCCACGTGATGTTCCACGATTACCGGATCATGTTCCGCCGGCGGATCGATCCCCAGCAGCCGGACCGAAACCTCGTCTCCATCCGGGTCGCTGAAATAGAAGTCGGTGCTGACAAACAGCCCCAGAGGCGCAACCGTGCCGTAATCCGGACAAATGAGCTCGGGCGGCCGATTGTAGACCGTGACAGTGAAGGAACAAGTGTCGGGAATGGAGCAGTTCTCCCCGGTGATCAATGTGATGACATAATCACCGCCTTCCTCACAGGTGGTCTGCCACTCCACGTGGTAGCCCACCAGAATCGGATTGTACGTAGGCGAAGGATTTATGCTCAGAATCTCCACCGAGGAGGGATCGCATTCCGGATAGGTCAGGACGTAGTTGGTGCTGGCGAAGTAGTCGCCGGCATGCACGCTGTCGTCGTCGGGACAGGAGAAATCGCCGGTGGGCTCGTCCACGAATACGTTGAAGTCGCAGGTGTCGGCCAGTCCGCAGGGGTCCGTAGCCACCAGACGGATGGTGTAGTCTCCGGCCTCGCTTAGAGTGGTCACCCATTCGACATGGTTACCCACCACCTGAGGATCATTGGTGGCGGAGGGGTTGATGTCCAGGAAGGTGACCGGAGCCGGATCCAAATCCGGATCGGTAGCGGAGAAGTTGCTGCTGACAAATGTCTGCAGGGCGTGTACCACGCCATCATCCGGGCAGGTGATCTCCGGCGGCCGGTTGTAAACGGTCACGTCGAAATAGCCGGTGTCTTTTGAACCGAAGCTGTCTTCAGCCACCAGACAGATGGTAAACACCTTTCCGTAGTCGGCGCACTCGGTCTGCCATTCCACGTGGTCGTCGACTATGAAGGGTTGGTGGACCGGGGTGGGGGTTATTCCGCATATGCTGACGGTAACGGAGTTCTTCCCGCTGGTGACAACGAAGTCTTGGCTGGTGAAGTAATTCCCGGCATGTATCGAATCATCCTCCGGAACAATCAGAATCAGGGGCGGATAAACGGTCACCAGGAACTGGCAGGTGTCGGCTGCGCCACAGGGATCGGTGGCCACCAAGGTGAAAGTGAAGTCGGGTCCGTTGCTCACGTCGGCTTCGGCGGTCAGCCATTCCACGTGCTGGTCTACTACACTGGGAGCGTTGGTGGGAGTCGGCGAGACCGATTGGACGGTCACATTCACGCCTGCCGGGCCGTCGGGATCGGTCACCGAGTAATCCGAGCTGGTGAAGGTCTGGCCGGCTTTGATACTGTCATCCTCCGGGCAGGTGAGCTGCGGGGGCCGGTTGAGACGGACGGTGATAAGGCTGGTGTCCTCGTCGGTCAAGCCTCCGTCATCGGTCACCTTGAAGATGAATTTGTAAACGCCCGCCGTGTCCGGGTGTAAATAGAAATGGTCGGAAATGGGAGAAACGCCGGTCTGCGGGACGTAGGTGCCCGGTCCATAGGTCTTCTCCACAGTGATGACGTCGCCATCCGGATCGCTGGCTAAAATCCAGATCCTCACCGAGTCGTCCTGGCACAGGAACACGCTGGTATCCGGCGTTATCTGTATGTTGGGATCGTGATTGGGCGGACAGAATGTGGCCGTGGAAAACTGTATGCCGTTCCCTTCATAGGCGAAAGTGCCGGCATACCTCTGTCCGTAATGCCAGGCCGGGTCGCAGAAATAGGAATCGTTCGAGTGGATCAACCCCAGCTTGTTGTAGGATCGCAGCGTGGACGACTTGTAGGTGAAGATGGTAATGTTGGGATCGTCGGTGGGATGGCTGCCGGCCTGGGATTGATAAGGATCGACCACACCGGTGTAGGTGTCTACAAATCCCGGAACGGACGACAGAGGGGTCTTGTTGGCGCCCAAGAATACCTGGTTGGTCCAGAAGCCGCATCCGTGGTCGCTTGACCAGAGGTTGAAATCGATGGCGCACCCGGCGATCATGAATTTCATGAAATCGTTGGGGTCACCGCTGCATTTGGCGTTCCACTCTCTGGTGGTCACGTCCCACCATATCTCGTACAAACCCTCGCCCCAGGGAACCCAGCCCCAGCGGTCGTTTTGCAGCAGACAAGTGCATTTGCTCGTGTCGGCGGCGAATCCCGGAACGTCCAGCTCGAACTGCTCGGCGAAGACATTGACTCCGGGGGTGGGAGGCTGGTCCAGCTCCACCAGAACGCAGCAGTGGAACTGCTCCAGGGAGTTTCCCTGAGAGTAAATGTGGTTGGCCACGTTGAAGACGCCCTGGTCGTAATAGATGTAAATCCCTCCGCTGTCCGGGGGCGGAAGGGGCAGGCTGGGCGTCCCCAGGAAATAGACCGTGTCCACCTGGTTGTAGTTGGGCGGCGGACCCGGAGGAGTGTTGGTGGGCGGATAGTAGTACGCCACCGCCGAGCCGGTTCCCAACAGAAGCCAAATCGCCACTGCGCAGATGGCCAATGAACGTTTACCCGTTCTCATGATACCTCCTTGTTTGAAGCGTAACGGTTTGAAGTTTTCGGTTAACGTGTAAATGTCCGAGGTTATAGATTGTGAACATCTGTGGCCCTTCGTTCTCCTCCGCGCCCAGGACGTATCCGTAATTGCGGGAGGTTCGGCTGGGGAACATATCTGCTTTCACTGGTCTTGTTCATTCGTGATTGTGGATGCTGTGCGTTTTTTGAACACCGGGCCAAGCGCGTCACCTTGGTTTGGCCTAAACCTTCTACTTCGCCTGCCGATAAATCAAATACCGTGCCATCAACACCAGCAATCGCCGCCAATTGCAGCCGGCAGAGGCGGCCCTGGAGGACAAGGCCAACTTAAAGAAGGGCTTGGAGATGAAGCGTTGCCTGAAAATGGTCTCGCCCAAGCGGAATCCCGTCGAACAAAAGGGAGGCTCAACCGGAAGGGATTCTCTCCAAGATGAGCTACACCCTGAGCAAGGGATTGCACAAATTGAGAAAGCCCGATCAACAGTTGGCGCCCTGAATGAATTGACTCGCACCATTTCCCACTACCTGAACAGCCCGCTTACCGTTCTTCTGGGAAAGGTGGAGCTTCTGGCCCGGATGAACGACGATGGCGGGGTGACCAAGAAAGAGGTGGAGAAATTCGTGCGGGCCAGCAAAAGAGAGATTTTCCGAATGGACGCGATCGTCAAAGCTTTCGGCGACATATACCAGGTGCAGCACAAGACCTATCCGCCGGGGGTGAAACTACTGGACGTAGAGAAGGAAGTTAGAAACCGCACCAAAGAAGCCTGCTTTCTGAGATGAGATGAGAATGTCCAGCTTAAAGTGCTTTTGCCAGCCGACAGGTTCGAACCAGGGCTGGCTTTTTTTGTCCGGAATTTTCCGGGATGCCGTTGAACTCGGATACGCCGCCGATAGGAATCAGAATCAAGACCAGGCTGCGATCTTCAGAGACAGCCTGTTTTGCTCCGGCCGGAGCAAAGGTCCGACATTCGCCTGGCCCCGACAGCATTGGAATTAAAGCACCCCCTGAAGGTTGCCGATTCAACCTAAGGATACTGAGGATCTCGCAATTGCGGCAGGGCCGGAACTTATGGTCCACTACAGCCAAATCCATGCCTTGGGGTTGGGGACTGTCCGGTTCCAAGAAGATCCGCATCGAAAAGGATAGCTTGCCATATCATGAATAGCAGGCGGGGGTCTCACTGGAGCAGTGCTCATTCTCGCCGACTAAGAAGGTCGACGGGGATCACGCGAATCTGTTCAGATCACCAGGCCGGACTGCTACAGACGGCGGCTCCCGGCCGGTGCTAAATCGCCAATTCCCGTGAAGGATGGTCAACTGAATCCGAAGGGCAAACCGAATTACTGAGCGAAAAATGGAGATCCTAAGATCTTTCCTCGATAGGCCCATTCGATCCAAGATCAGCGCCGGAATTCTGGTGCTGCTTCTGGGCATATCGGCATTCAACTTCCTCTTCTTCCCGGCCCGGCAGGAGAGAGTCGTCTCCCGGGCCATCTCGTCCAAAGGGGAAAACTTAGCCGCCCTGTTGGCGCATGAGATCAGCCTGGAGCGCCGATTGGATGACGCTCAGTTTATAGAAGCCAGGGTGAGGACGGCCCTGCAGGATCCGGATCTCCTGTGGGTTAAGGTGCTGCGCTATCCTTGGGGCGACACCCTGTGGTTCGAGTCGGGCGGGCAGGGAAGCAACACCTCCGGTGCGACACAGCCCACTACGGTTTCTCGGTCCTTTGGTCGGCCAACCGGAGATCAAATTCACACTGCCAGCGCCATCAAGATCGACGGCCAGGTATCCGGTTTGGTTATTCTGGGCATGGATCTCAAATCGGCCCGAGCCGAGGCCGGTCAGACTAAGAAGCTGATCCTGGCCATAGACGCGGTGATGATCATTCTGGGACTGGTGCTGGCTCACTTCATCTCCGTTCCCCTGACCAAACCCATTCGCAAGATAGCCAGGGCCGCAGATCGTCTGACCGAAGGCGAATGGGGCATTCAGATTCCCCTGGAGTACTCGGACGAAGTGGGTGTGCTGGCCGGGATATTCAACCGAATGAGCCTCAGCCTGAAGGAGTCCAAAGACGAGCTGGAGCTATACAGCCGGACATTGGCCCAGAAGGTGGAGGAGAGGACCGCCGAGTTGACCGAAGCCAACCGCGAGTTGGCAGCGAATGAGCATACCATTACCAAAATGCTGAATGATCTCAATTCGGTGAACCGGGAGTTGGGGCAGACCAAAAGGCAGCTGGAGAATATATTCAAAAGCGTGGTGGACCGGGCCATCATCACCATCGATACCGAGGGCCGGATCACTTTCTACAGCAAGAGCTCCGAGTTGATTTTCGGCTACGAGGTGGGAGAGGTGGTGGAGAAGAAATGGCTTCAGGATTTCTTCGCCTCGGAGAGCGATTTCATATACATCCTGCTGGAGCATACCCGCGAGGCGGGAATATACAAGGGCGAAGTGGAACTGATGAGAAGGGGCAAACAGAGCTTCTCGGCGGTGGTGACCATCACCCCGCTCAAGGGGGAAGAGGGAAACCTCATCGGCTACACTCTGATGGCCGAGGACATCACCCAGAAGAAGAAAACCGAGGAGAACATTCGCCTTCTGTCCTTCGCCGTGGAATCCGCCACCGACGGCGCCGTGGTGGTGGATCTGGACGGAAGGATTCTTTTCGTTAACCGTTCGCACGCCCGGATGCACGGTTACGAGCCGTACGAGATGACCGGCAAACACCAGAGGGATTTCTACCCGGAGAGCTATTGGCCCACCCTGGATCAGGCCTTGCAGCAGATATTCATCGAGGGTTCCTGGTCGGCCGAGCTGGAGGAACCCAGAAAGGACCGGACTGCTTTCCCGGCTCAAATATCGTCCTCCCTGATCAAAGACCCGGGAGGAAGGCCGCTGGGGATCTTGAGCATCTGCAAGGACATCAGCGAGAAGAAGAGGATGGAGCGCGAGATACTAAGAAGCAACCGGGAGCTTTCCGCCCTGAATACCATCGCCTCGGCCGTGGGCCAGTCGCTTAATCTGCGGGAGATTCTGGACCGAAGCTTGTCGGCGGTGCTGGACCTGAGCCATTGCCGGGCCGGTTGGGTGATGCTGTTGGACCGGGATTGCGACGGTCGGATGAATCTGGTGGCACATCGCGGGTTGAGCTTGGATCCACCCGACCAGGAGACGACGCCGGCCGATGAGGACTGTCGATGTTGGGAGGTGCTGCGATCCAAACAGCCGCGGTTGATCGGAATGCAAGATTGTCCCCGGTTGGCTCAATGCGTTGCCGCCGGGTTGAAACTGTCGTCACACATGTCCGTTCCCCTGAAGTCAAAAGACCAGGCGCTGGGGGTGATGAATCTGGCATGGGAACCGGACAGGAAATTCTCGGAGAGGGAAATTGAGTTTTTCTCGTCCGTGGGAAACGAAATCGGAATAGCGGTGGACAACGCGCTGTTGTTCGAGGACGTGCAGAAGACCAAAGACAAACTCCAGAGACTGAATCGGAAACTGGAAGAGGCCAGCCAGATAAAAAGCGAGTTTCTGGCCAATACCTCCCACGAATTACGCACTCCGCTGAATTCCATCATCGGCTTTCTGGGATTGGCCCTGGACGGATATTGCGCCAATCGGGAGGAGGAGAAGGAATTTTTGCGAAATGCCCAGCAAAGCGCCAAGCACCTTCTGGCCATAATCAACGATGTGCTTGATTTGGCAAAAATCGAGGCCGGCCGGATGGAGCTGGAATTGGGAGAGGTGGATTTGAAGATGCTGCTGGAGGAGGTGCGCTCGCTGGCCGAGGTCCAGGCCCAGCAGAAGAAGCTGAAGCTTAAGTTCCAATGCCCGGACGACCCCTCTCCCAGGGTCTACGCCGACTCCGGGAAGCTCCGACAGGTGCTGGTAAACCTGGTTGGCAACGCCATTAAATTCACCGACCGAGGGAGCGTTACGGTGAAGTCGGTGGTGCGTGGGGAGAAGGGCAACGTGCTGATCCAGGTTCAGGACACGGGAGTGGGCGTGCCGACAGAAATGAAGGACCGGCTTTTCGAGAAATTCCGGCAGGTGGATGGCTCTTCAACCAGAAGACACGGGGGAACCGGGCTGGGGCTGACCATAACCAAGAACTTAGTGGAGATGATGGGCGGCGTGATCAGCTTGGAGAGCGAGGGAGAGGACGAAGGCACCACCGTGTCCTTCACCGTACCCGTATTTCGAGAGGCCGATAACGGCGAGTCCACCTATTTGGATTCGGGCTTGGGAGAGATTCGGGGCAGCGGATCGGGCCCGCTGGTCCTAATCGCTGAGGATGATCCAGCGGTAGGGGCCTACCTGGAGGATTTGCTCCTGGGTGAAGGCCTGGCCACCATCCGGACCCGCTACGGGGACGACGCCGTGAATTTGGCCAAGGATCATCATCCGGAGGTCGCGCTGTTGGACTTCTCTTTGACTCAAAAGACCGGGGGCGAGTTGAAAGACGCGGCGCAGATTGCCAAGATATTGCAGAAAGACCCTCACCTGCGGGAAACTCGCATAGTGGTGATAACCGGACAGGATCAAAGGTGGGTGGAAAAAAGATTATCGGAATGCGATCTGGACCCCGTGCCGCCGGTGTTGATCAAGCCAATCGACCAAAAGGCGTTGTTGGATATGGTAAGGTGTGGACATCCGGAAGATAAAGAACAAGCATTGGTGGATGGATGAGAAGGGAAAAGACGCCGGTTCCCAAGGGCTGAGTGCCGGCCTCCCTGTCGTCTGCCGACTGCTACCGGACCGAAAGGTTAGGCGGGAAAAATTGCACAGGATGGAGCTTCGAAAAACAAAACCTGAGGGGACAACAAAAGCGAAAGTATTTTCCGCCGGTGCCGATAAGCGCTATGGGGAAAGTCGTTTGCGCTAAATCGGCGTAAGGTTCCGATGGGATTTAAGTATCCGCAGACGGGCGGCTGTCGGTTTCCTCCCAAGAAGGTGTACCAAGTGAAGAGGGGAGAAGATGGAGACCATACTCCTGGTCGATGACGAGAAAGTGAATCTGAAGATCTTAAGCACCATACTGCGCTCCGGAGGATATCGCTTTTTGGAAGCGACCAGGGGGGAGGAGGCGCTTGAAGTATTGAACCAGGAGAACGTGGATCTGATCATCCTGGATCTGATGATGCCCGGCATGGACGGTTTTCAGGCCTTGGAGAAAATCAAGGAGAATCCACTAACTGCGTTTGTCCCGGTGATAATAGCATCCGCCCTGAAGGACGCCTCCGCCATCGAAAGAGGTTTGGAATTGGGAGCCAACGATTATTTCACCAAGCCTTTAAGCGACGACGACCGCAGATTCCAGCTTCCGCTGAAAGTGAGGAATCTGATCAAGATGAAGAAGATGCAGGACCAGCTGGCAAAGCTGAACGACGAGTTGAAAAAGGCCCAGGATAAATTGATCCAGAAGGAAAAGGAAACCGCGGTGGTGGAAATGGCGGGAGCTGCCAGCCATGAGCTGAATCAACCCCTGACCGCCATAATGGGAAATCTGCAACTGGTGATGGCCAAGCTCCCCGATGGTGATCCCCTGGTGGAGAAACTGGAGAAAGTGATGGCCCAGGTGGAAAGAATGGTGGACTTGGTGAAGAAGATCGGACAGATCACCCGCTACCGGACCAAAAGGTATGCGGAGAACATAAAGATAGTGGACATCGACCAGGCCTCAAGTGCCTACCATGACGAGAAAACGCAGCCCATGAAAACCTCATAGATCCGGCAACGGATCATCACCCAAGCCCACCCAGACATTTCGAGTTCCTCTCACTTATTGCACCTCTGTCGGCCAACCCGTCCCGGATGAGCATCCATTTACCTGAGCCTAGGGCGTGATTCTACACAATCCAAGTTCCGCGTCTTGCCCACAAAAGGTTTGACAAAGCTCCAATCATGGTTTACCATTTCAAGGCGATGATGAGTTTAGCTCGTTTTTCAGTGGCCTTGTGGACTGTTTCAGTCATTGGCTTCTGTGCCCATTCTTCTGTGGCCCAGACAGGGGGATCGGACTACCAATGGCCCATACCCCGGCTCAGAAGCCTGTCTTCGATGTTCGCCGATTATCGCTATTTCCACTTCCATTCGGGCATAGACATTCCTACCCATGGAAAGACAGGATACCAAGTGCTGGCCTGCCAATCCGGTTACGTTTACCGGGTGTATGCCTCGTGGAAGGGATACGGAAAGGCGCTCTACCTGAAGCTGGATAACGGAAAATTCGCCGTCTACGGACACCTGTCGGGCTTCTCCGAGAGGATCGCCGGACTGGCAGCGAAAAAGCAGCTTGCCAACCAAAAGTATCATCTGGATTGGTTCCCGCAGGAGAATGAATTCCGGGTGGAGAAGGGGGAGATCGTCGGATATTCCGGAGACACCGGCTGGGGAGGCCCGCACCTTCACTTCGAGCTGAGGGATTCCGAGAATCGTCCCCTCAATCCGCTGACTTCCGGTTTGTCCGTGGCGGATGGAATTCCGCCGGTAATGCAGTACCTGGTTCTCAGACCCTTGAATTCGACATCCCGGGTGGACGGCTCCGTCGAACCTGAAATCCTGGCGCTTTCTTATGACCGCAGAAGCGGCCTGTACAGGCCGAACCTATCACCGCTGGTCGAGGGAGAAGTGGGCCTGGAGATTTCGGTTTACGACAAGATGGACGATTCCGGATTCAAATTCGGCATACTGGGGCTAGAGCTGTATCTGGACGATAGCCTGCTTTTCTCGTCCCGATACGATCGAATCTCATTCGAGACCACGCATCAAGTGGAACTGGACCGGGATTTTGAGCTCAGGCAAACCCAGGGGAAGAGTCCTTATAAGCTTTACGTTGAACCGGGCAATGAGCTTTCCCTATACCGGGTGGCCAAGGGACAAGTGGCGGCGAGAAGCCCAGGGCCGGAAAGCCACATTGTAACAATCAAAGCCTTGGACGCCTCGGGCAACGTTTCCACAGCGAAATTCACCCTGATCTTCGACCGGGCGCCGACCATTCTCTCATGTTCGACGTCGACCCGGGCCGGACGACCGGAAGTTAATCTGATTTTCGAAGACCCGGACGATACGGTCAAACAGATCATCTTGGAGAAACGCGACTGGGAAGGTACGGCCTGGCAGGAGGTGAAAAGAGAGGCACAAAACGTGCGCCAAGGTGAGAGGACTGTAGTTTTGGAAGACAGCTTAAACGAGCCGACGTTTCTGAGAGTGAAGCTCATGGATGGATGGGGAGCATTCTCTGACGCCAAATACCTGTTGGTCGATGTCGATCATTTGGCAAGCTCGACTGCCCCGGAATCGCTCAACTGGAATTCCCACTGTCGATTTGAAGACAACACCTTTATCTTTGATATCCGGTTTGACCAAGTTCTGCTGCATACTCCGCAGCTTTTACTGAAATCCGGCGGATTCGACTTGGACCCATTGTTTCTGGAACAGGTAGAACCAAAGGAGTATCGGGTGATCTTCCCGTTCTACTTGGAAGGGCCGAAGGAGATGACTTTGCTGGCAAATGCGGTCGCCTTGAACGGCGATACAGTGGAGTTAAGACACGGGTTTCCCGTGGCCATCGTTACACCGTCCAGGGGAGGGATGGCGGTCAGCTCCGACGGCATGGCCAATGTGGAAATGGAGCCGAATACAGTTTATGACGACATCAATGTGGCCATCGAAGAAATCAGCGAAGGTTCGGAGAGATCAAGAAAACCGGTAGGCAAGATTTACTCCTTTCAGCCTTCAACCGTGCCCTTGAACGGCCGGGCCAAAATCTCCATTGAATATCCGAACCAGAGTTGTGATCAATCCAAATTGGGGCTTTACGAGCTGACGAGCAAGGATTCATGGAATCTCGTGGGCCAGGCCCTGGATGCCTCGGAAGGCACAGTTGCAGGGAAAGTAAGGTATCTGTCTACCTACGCTCTTCTGGAAGACACTCTGGCCCCCACGATGGAAAGGATATCGATCCGGCCGGGAGCCAAGCTCAAAAACAGAAAGCCGAAGATCACCGCTTTGGTCAGGGACGATTTGTCCGGCACAGGGGAGGACGACGACATGGAGATTCGGATAGACGGACAGTGGTTGATATCCGAGTACGACGTGGACCATCAGATTCTCTCCGCCAGGCCCATGAGCGCCTTAGCAGCCGGCGAACACACTCTGGTCATCCGGGCGCGTGATCGGGCCGGAAACGAAGCTGAGATAACCAGACGGTTTTTCGTGATAGGGAGCAAGTAGGACGGACGTTGCAACTTACGTCCATCGCCGAATTACATTCTGTCCGGGAGTGAAGATTGGTCAAGATAAAAGTGCTGGTGGCAGGGAAAACCAAGGAGGAGTGGATAAAGCAAGGAATGCTCCACTACCTGCGACTCTTGCGAAAGTACTGCAAGACCGAGGTGGTAGAAGTCAAGGAGGAAAAGGCCACAAGCTCCAAAGACGTTAAAGCCATCCTGGATGCCGAAGGCGAGAGAATCATTGAGCGCTTGAGGAAAGAAAGCGGTTCGGGATCGTCGGTTCTGTCTGTCGCTCTCGATAAGGGCGGGAAGGAGCTTAGCTCCGAAGGGTTAGCTCATCTCTTGAAGCAAGAGATGAACCGGGGTTCAAGCGAGTTCATTTTCATTCTGGGAGGACCGCTGGGTTTGTCTCCCCGAGTGCTGAATTCGTGCCGTCTGAAGCTCTCGCTTTCCCGAATGACCTTCACTCACGAAATGTCGAGGATGATTCTTTCAGAACAGCTTTACAGAGCATTTTCCATTCTGCACGGCTCGGATTACCACAAATAACTGCTGCCGATTAGGTCGTCGATAGGCGAGAGGATATAATTGGGCGAGGGCCGCCAGGTCAGGTTCGTCTCGTGGGGAAAACATCGGAAAATAGCTTTGACGCTCAAAGACCACTTCTTTCGAGCCTCCGAAAGCCTCTCCCTGTCCTGTACTCCTGACCGGAAACTCAAATCCGAAGACAAAGGAAGGGAGACTTCAACCTTCTTGCGGCTTCCCCGTCCCGGTTTAAGTTCGAACCTGTACTCCGACGACCCTCCTTGGAATATTGCTTGTCGGGTCCGGATGCCGTCGCCTCCGGTGTCCTCTTCCCGTCACTATGCTCCGCCGAAGCTCTCCATTCCCTCCGGCGTCTCGCTCTTCGGGCTGCGATGCAGAATCATTCCCCGCATCCAGTAGGGCTGGAAAGTTTTTTTCAGCTTCTGGATTCTCTCTGCCGTGATCTCCGCGTTAGCGGCGGGGGTGACTTTTCGGCAGCGTCTCTTCGGTCTTTCATCGTTGAGCCTAAGGAAGTCGTCCATCAAGTCGCTCCTTTTCTATTTCAAAAGCACCATTTTGTCGGTTTTAACGAAATCGTCGCTTTTTAATCGGCAGAAATAGACTCCGCTGGGAACAGGATGGCCCTGGTCATCGGTTCCATCCCAGCCGATAGTATGAGCGCCCCGAGCCTGCGTTCGCCCCACCAACGTGCGAACTCTCTCTCCCAACAGGTTGAATATCTCGATATTAACCCGTCCCTCCTGGGGCAGGGAATAGCGGATGTTGGTCTGAGGGTTGAAAGGATTAGGATAATTCTGTTCCAATTCATAACCATATAACCCGGCTTCCTCCAAGTCATCCTCCGTTCCGGCCGGGCTGACGAAAACATCACAGGTCATCACCGGCAGGGAGTTGGAGACGTTCTGCACCGCCACATAGGTGGGAGATGCAGCATAGCTGTTGCTATTGGGAACCGAGCTGCCGTTGAAAGTTCTTTTGCCGGTGCTTCCGGGAAAGGGATCGCCAATGTAACTCACCGCTCCGAACGGCCGGGTGGACTCCAGTTGCCATAAACCATCGGCCTGCTCTAAAGCCACCTTGTAATGACCGTAAGCCGTGTGGCCGGGATACCATTCGTCGTCGTTGGCTCCATAATCTCCTATGGTCTCGTCCACGTGCCAAATTAAAAGCCCTTCCGCGGGAAGAGACGAGTCGTAGCCGGTCTTCTGCCGGTTGCACACCAGGAAATACTGGTTGCCGGGAAGACCATTGGTCCAAAGCTTGTAAGCCACCGGGGAGCTCTCTATTTCGGGAACCGACACGCCGCTGGTGTTGGCGACTATTACGGTGGGGGTAACGTATCCCAGCCTGCTCAGACACCAGACGTCCGGCCAGGCAGGCGAGTTTCCCAGATAGCCGTTCCAGCTTCCGCCGGCCATCAGGCTCCAGTTCCCGATTCCGTAAGAGGTGTAATCGGTGTCGTAGAGATCGGGCAAGCCGAAAACATGGCCCAGCTCATGACAATAAACACCACAGGTCATGTCGTAGGTGGAGAGCCAATACTCGGGCTGCATGGTGTAGTCCCAGACCTGCACTCCGTCCTTCAGGTTGGAGCTGGACCAAGACCAGGTAACACCCCACTTGTGAGACCAGATATCGGTGGAATCCCCGGTGATTTCCGCTCCCCGTCCGGCGTGAACCACCACCAGGGCGTCCACGTATCCGTCGGAGTCATTGTCGTAGTCGGAGAAATCCACATAGGGATCGGCCAAATCGACCAAGTCTTCCACCAGCTTCTGGCAATTGTGGGGATAGGTTCCGTCCACCCCATAATGGTCGTCCACGTAATATGCATAAGTCTGCGGTGCGGTATGCCATCCGGTGCTGGACGGTAAGTCGATGGTGAGGACGTCCAGCGCGCCATAAGAAACCGCCTGATAGAAATGACGTACACATCCCGTCTGATTGGCGAAAATCAGCGTGTCGAAGAAAGAAGCATTAACCGCAGACGAATTATCGCTGAACTGCACCAGGAGAACTAAAGTATTGAAATTTCCCACTGGTCCGGTGCCGGTGGGATAGACCGGACTTGTCGGATGCAGGCTGGGCTGATCCAAACCCGTCTCCTGGGCCAGGCGGGGACTGAAAAGATGCTTGGGAGCCACCACCTCCCCGCTTTTGATTCTGTGCTCCAAGTCGGGATGAGGCGGCATGGCGAAGGCTGCCATGCTCATCATAGTAACACATAATAGGGACAGACATACCAAGCGGATCATGCGTTTGATTTTCATCTTCTCACCCCCATTCAGCGCACATTGTCCGGCAAATTTACAAATGAACGCGCGGCTTCTATGGAAACGTGCCATCATTCCTTGAGATTTCAGGCGGTGTCCCGAACCTAATCGGGCTCGGGACACCACCCTGTGTTGAGACCGGAGTTTTACTTCCGGGTCTTTCTGCGAGTCGTGGTCCTCTTCCTCCGGGTCGTGGTCTTGCGAGTGTTTTTGGTCTTCCGCATTCTTCTCACCCCCTTTCCTTGTCTAAAGGTTCAGGCCGTTGGTAATGGCCAGTTTGATTGCCTTGCTTCTGGTGGGCCACAGTCCTTTCTGCATGGCCATTCCGATGTCCAGGTGATATCCACCCTGTTTCAAACCCAGCCCGCCGGCGATTTCCAGTGCCTCGGCTCCTCCGACTGCAAGTCCCGCCCGCAGTGCCAGCAGGCGTGAGATTCGATACTCCCCGCCGACCGAAGCTCTCGGCTGGTCGGAAACGCCCATTCCCTGCTCCAAGTCAAAGGTCAGAAGCGACCTGACACCCTGGCAGCCGATCCCCAAGCGCAGCAACATGGGAACGTGAGTGGTAAAGGAGCTTATATCTCGGGTGTAGGATTCGTCCACCACTAACGAGTCCACGTCGAAATCCTCCGCCAAGAGCGAATCGACTCGAAAAACGTATCCTTTCTCCTGCGTTTTTCTATTCCATTTGATCGCGCTGGCAACATTGGCCAGAAAAGCGCCAAAGCTCCATTTTCGATTATATTTGAAGGTGATCCCCAGGTCCAATCCATAGCCATTGCCGCCCTGTGCCGACCGTACCGCGAAATCACCTTGTCCGGTTACCCCGGTTTGGAGAGTGACCATCTCGCCTTGGGATTGAACCACCTCTTGATAAGCAAGTCCCCGAACGTATTTGACTCCCAACCCGCAGAGAATCGCCTTTTCATCATGCTTCCACGTTATTTTGCCGTACGAAAAGCCGAAATCCGCGGAGGCATAAGCTTCCCCGTCCGAATCGGTGATAACCAGAGTGTCGTTTATCTGGTTGCCGAAGAACAAAACCTCAATGGGGTCCTTGGGGAGAAGCAGTCGGGAATTGCCCTGGCCGGAGATGGTGAAAGCCAGGTTGCCCCAGGAAACGCCCAGGCCCAGGATGCCGGCTTCCGCGGACCCGCTGAAACCGTCCGGCGGGATGTCTTGGAGAATGGCTTCCTTGTCGTCGGTGGTAAGAAACTCGCCGTTGTATCGGTTGTACTGGTTCAACGAGAAGGCATTATTGTATGCGGCGATCCCCAGAGACAGAAATTCCAAGCTTCTATCCGTGCCTCGAGAAAAACCCAGGTTGGCCGGGTTCCAGAACACGGATTCGACTCCCCTGGCGGCTTGGGTATATGCTCCGGCCATGCCCACGCTTCTGCCTGAGAGTTTCCCGGATGCATCCGCATCCTGGGGAATCAGCCAGAGCAGGCTCAGAGCTAATATGATCGACATCCGCCTCATGTGATTCAATCCTTTTTGTTTTTGACCTCAAGCTCCATATAGGAGGTTATGTTCAGATAATCCGCAGCCGAAGCCCTGATCAACTCGCCGCCCGTACCGGGAAGATCGACGATTCCCCCCATATAGAAGGGACCGTTCGCGAACACCTGCAAATCCGTATAGGTCATTTCAATCTCGGTCGTGCTGCGGTTTGATTCCGCGACCGATCCGTCACGATCCAACCGGCCTGCGGCAACGACCACCGGCCCGATCACCAGATCCGGGTTTGAGAAAAGCCGGCTTTCGTTTTCGGAGAAATAAATCTTCGCTTCTGCTGCCAGCGGAAGGTGGTTTTCCACCTGCAAGACCACCTTTCCGGAATTGAGTTGATCCCGGATCAATTCCCTCAAATCGTCATCTGCTTCGTCCGAGCTCGGATCAATCTGAATCCGACACGAATTCCATATCAAATCCAGAGGCGAGCTGACCTTGACCGTCCCGAACATGAAGTTCTCTTCCCGTGCGATGCCGAAGGTCTGGCCGTCCCCACAGATCATCTCGCCGGTTATGGTGACTCTCTGGGGAACCGGCGATAAGAATGAGCCCAGATCGTCCTGCTGTACATAGGTCACCGCCGTTCCGAACGGACCGGCAGCAGGCACTTCCGCTTGCAGAGTGAGATATTGACCGTTGTTTCCCTGAACGTCGACGGACAAATCGACCGGAAGATCGACCCCGCTGTGAATCTCCAGGCTCAGGCCGGCATTGACCAGTTGCGCAGACTCGAATCCCTGGGGGAGGTTCAGTTCGCGATCCATAGGGCCTATTGTTACCCGGGTCGGCTCGATGATTCCGGCCACATAGGTGAAAACCAATTCCGAAAGCTCTGCACTTACAGTTACCGAGTCTGACGATGAGAAGTCGATCAAGTTGGCTCCTGATCCCGGCGAGGACACTTCGGTCTCTATCACCACACTGCTGTGGCCACCCAGCGTGAGAGAGTATCCATCCAAAGACAAGCTGAACTTAGAAGATCCTAATGCCGGGAGACTGCGCTCGGCAGACAGGTTGTGGCCATCTTTCCTCAACTGAGGCAAGTCGATAGATACGTTCGCACCCAGGTTGGTGAAATTATGCAAATCGAGAGTGAGTTGACCGCTTCTTATGCCGGCGCTGTCGATAAGGCTGGCGGTGGGAAGCAACAGAGTTTCGCTCTGCGAAATCTCAAGTGAAGGAACCTTGGCTTGGCCCCCCAATACCTGCATGCTGTCAAGACTCAAAGCCACCGAAAGGCTTTTGTCCTGAGTGCTGGGGAGATATCCGCCCAGCGAGGCCCCGCTTATCTCTACACTCAACTGATTGGAAAAGGTGGTCTCCTCAAAACTGAGATTCTGAGAGAACGATCCGCTGTCCGCTAATCCATCCGGCAACATGATGGTATAGAGGGTGTCGCCCGAGTCCCCATCTATCAGTTTTAGTCTGATCAGGTTCAAATCCAGCCCCAGGCTGCTGTGCATTTCGAGGCTGCCGAAGGCCTGCTGCACATGGACCTGGGAGAAATCGGAGAACGGCTCAAAATCGTTTCGAACAGTGGCGCTGCAGGGCGGGACGTCTCCCGGCTCACCGTCGTAGAATTCGCTCAAAAGGATGGTCATCTCTCGTGACTCTCCGGGGTATACGCTTGCGATGCCGAGGGTGTCCTTGAAGCTCAGGGTCATTGGGTCGCAGCGCAGCTTGTCGGTCAGTCGTACCGTGTCCATTTCCTCCTGAAAGTAGAAGAGAGGATTGCCCAAACTGTCCAGCGTGAGGTATTCTTGATCCATTTTGTCTATCAGGGTTGCCATGTCATAATGCTTGTTCACCAATGGTAAGGTCAGTTTCAGGTTCCAGGTCGGCGTCACCGGTTTCTCTATGGAGCATTGAATGGCAGTAAAGGAGACCAGCAGAATCGCCCAAACTGTCCAAGCGCTGAATCGACTCATTACGTTCCCTTCGAAAAACCCCCTGCATCATACATCGTCCCCGGCATGTCAAGACCACCTTTCGATTTTGGGCTAAGTACAAGGAAACAGCCGTTCCCTGAACGCGGAATCGCGCTCTTGAGGGAAACGGTATGCTTAAGGGGGCTATGACCTATTTAGCAACTGACGTGCCGGAAGTATGCCGGCCTGACGTTGCGCTTTAAGTTGTAAGTGCCAACTGCTGTAGTATTAGCGACTTATCCACAATACAAATCCGTGCCATGATGGAAAAATAATCAATCAACACTCCGAAAAACATCCTAAGTTGTTGGAGAAACTCAACATCCTGTGGGCATCCGACCACCCTTGCCGGGCTCTATGTGACAGACAATCAAGAGGAATCACGCCGCAATAGGCGGAGGTGAAAGTCGAAAGCAAAACAGGGTTTTCCGGACATGCCAGGTGTCGATCTGCAGGTGCTTGTGGCAATCCCAGAGTTTCCTCCACAAATGCGTTCAGCCGTTAAACTTGAAGAGCGAAGCATTTTAGTGCCCAGACAGAAGAATTAGCTTGACAACTTCTCGGACGCTTGTTATTTTTTTCACAAGCGCCGGAGGAGTGTATATGTTTCAGGTCTACTTTCCATTGTTTCTGATGATATTCTTCGTGACTGCGATGGCTCTGGTGATCGTGGCTCTTTCCTACCTGTTAGGAAAGAGAGTGCCCACCAAGGAAAAGATGGCAACCTACGAGTGCGGAAATCAGCCTTTCGACGATGCCCGGGCAAGGTTTCCGGTCAAATTCTATTTAATCGCCATCCTCTTCATAATATTCGACATCGAAGTGGTGTTCCTGTATCCTTGGGCTGTAGTTTACAGGAAGCTGGCGCTGTTTGGCCTGATAGAGATGGGCGTGTTCCTCCTGATACTTCTGGCGGGCTACTTCTACATAATAAAGAAGGGCGCGC
>CAZWAO010000022.1:0-18107 GCA_964631815.1 uncultured Ignavibacteria bacterium
ATGACGCGCTGTAAGGGCTTACCTTACTGCGCAGGCGGAAGGGGGACTCGAAAAGCCCGAGTCCCCTTTTTCATTTCCTTTCCTGCCCAGCAACGTCTTGGGCCCTGTCGGCATCGATCATATCAAGTCGTGGGCCCTGCTTCCGAAGATATAACTATGCGAAGGGATTATCTGATCGGCGGAGGAATTCTCGTACTGTCATTCGCGGTCTACGCGGCGACCCTCTGCCCTACCATCTACTGGGAGGACTCGGCCGCCTTCTGCGCGGTGCATTCGCTGCTGGGCATACCCCACTCCCCCGGTTTTCCGGTGTATGTCCTGCTGGGCCGGGTTTTCACCTTGCTGCCCTTTGCCGGCTCCGCCTTTTGCTCCAACCTGATGTCCGCCTTCTGGGGAAGCGCGGCTCTGACCGTCTTGTTCTTCTTGATCCTCGAAATATATAGTCAGGCAAGCATACGGCAGTGGCTCTCCCGTCTGACCGGCAGCATGGCCGTGCTGCTTTTTGCCTTCTCCTCATCTTTCTGGCTGCAGACCGTCCGGGCGGAAGTCTACACTTTGAACCTCTTTCTCAGCCTGACATCCATACTGCTTGTTTTGAGATGGCGGAGGGCGGGATCGACTCGAACAGGTTTCCGGTGGCTCCTGTTGTTTGCGTTCGTCCAAGGACTGTCGCTGACTAATCATCCACTTTTGGCCCTGACGCTGGCGCCGGCGTTTCTGCTGTTCATTTTGTGCACCGATTTCAAGATCACTTTAAGCGCCAGAAGACTGGGACTGCTGGCGATCTTTGTTCTCCTGGGGCTTTCCGTGTATCTCTATCTGCCCATCAGATCGAGCCTCGGTCCTGCAGTGAACTGGGGAAAGCCGGACTCCTGGCCTAACCTGTTAGCTTATTTGCTGCGCACCAGTCAGGCGTCAACCGGATCATCTGTCGCGGCTGTACCTTTTTTGAACAGGCTCTGGTTCGATCTCTCCTTCCCGGTGGATCAATTCGGCTTGCCGCTTTTTTGGCTGAGCGTAGTGGGGATCGCATCCCTATTCAGGTCCTCTCGATTGATGGGATTCCTGACGCTGTCGGTTTTCGCCCTGAACCTGGGCACTGCCACCTGGGCGGCCGACTTCTCCGCCCGCAACTATGATCTTCTGGGTTACCTTCTACCCTCGCTTTCCATGTTCACCATCTGGTTCGCCTTGGGAACGAGGAACGTCCTGCTCTGGATTCTGAAGGAGGTCAGGGCCGTCAACGGCAATCCTCAGAAGGAAGCCCATAAGGTGCTTGGCTACCTGACGGTCTATGTCTTGCTTTTGACGGTCATACTCCTGCCGGTTTTGCAGTTGAGCAGAAATCTCAAGCAGTGCGACAAGAGCTCGCAAATCTGGGCGCAGGTCTATGCCCGTCAGATCCTAAGTTCGGTGGAAAAAGACGCCTTGATCCTGGCAGGTGACGACAACACCTTGACTTCGCTCTGGTATGTGAACCTTGCGGAGAACGAGCGGCCGGACGTCAAGATCGTAAGCATTACCGCTTTGACCGGTCAGGGGAATCGTGAACAGATAGAGCAGCAGTACCCGGAAATCAAACTTCCGGATGCCGCCATTCGGGACCCCGGCGCGCTGGTTTATGAGCTGGGCCGACTGAATGCCGGCAGATTTCCGGTTTACTCGACCTACTTTTCCGGCAATCCCCTGTTGGTGCAACATCTGCGCCCGTCAGGATATGTTTACCGGCTCTCTACCGAAACGGTGGCTCTTACCGATAGTGATATTGAGAAGCAAAGAGACCGCCTGAGACGAGATATCCCTACCGGTGGATGCGACATTCTGAGCCGGGAGCATTTCGGAAACCTGATTTTCAACCTGGGAGCTTTCTACGACAAGATCGGCGGCTCGCATCTGTCCGTGGAGTATCTGTTGTGGGCCTTGGAAGTCGACCCCTCCAATTCAAGAATCTATTTCAAGCTGGGGGAGGCCTTCTTGAAAAAGGGGGACAAGGTTACGGCCTCCAAGTTCCTTCAGGCAGGGCTGGAGCTGGAGCCATACAATGCCGAGGCCAGAAGGCTTTTGGAGCAAACTTGAGGAGAAACATGAGAAGAACAAAAGACATCAACATCTCCGTGGTGGTGCCCATGTTCAACGAGGAGGCCAACGCCGTAGGCACGCTGGAACGGCTCACTCGCGCGCTGGATTCCATGCCCAAGAGATGGGAGATAATCGTGGTGGACGACGGTTCCACCGACGAAACCAAAAGAAGGGTACAGGAGTATGCCCGTCTCAATCGTTGGGTCAGGCTGGTCTCCTATCCGGTCAATCAAGGACGAGGCAAAGCACTCAGGACGGGATTCGAACATGCCAGAGGTGGAATCATCTGCACCACGGATGCGGATTTGAGCTATGACGAGAAGTACATATTGAAAATGGTGCAAGCACTGGATAGCCACCCGGATGTCGATCTGGTCGTGGGTTCTCCTTACGCTGACGGCGGCGCCGCCGAGGGGGTTCCTCTTTCCCGGCTGCTGCCCAGCAAATGGGGCAACAGAATTTTGGGTTTTGCCATGAAGGGCGGGCTGACCACGGTCACCGGAGTATTGAGAGCTTATCGCCGGGAATGCATTCGCTCGCTGGAGTTGGAATCCGACGGCAAGGAGATCCATTTGGAGATTCTTTCCAAAGCTCTGGCCATGGGCTACAAGGTCATGGAAGTGCCGGCGGTATTGAAGACCAGGACCAAGGGGAAGTCCAAGTTCAGATTCAGGGCGACGGCCGTTTCGCATCTGGTCTTCTCGTTTTTCGAGAAACCCATGATTCTCTTTGGTGCAGTGGGTCTTTTCATGCTTCTGTTGGGATTCTTTGCGGGAACCTACATTGTCTATTTGTGGCAGAAGGGGGCGCTCAATCCCAATCGTCCTCTCATGACTTTGATGGCGTTGCTGATAATAGGCGGGATACAGGTTCTTTTGTTCGGCTTTCTGGGAACCCAGTTGGTTCAACTTCGCAAGGAGATATACAAGGTGCAGCGGGAGAATTCCCGGTTGGAGAGAGCAGTTGCCGGGCTTGGCCGCCGGGCACCCAGAGGTAAAGCCCACTCTTGGTCCAAGCCTGTCGCCAAAAAAGACGCGGTTCCTGCTGGAAAATCAATGGTGAGGTCAACTGCGGCCACGGCAACAAAGGAATCCGCAAAATCTGTCTAAACCCACATTGTCAAATATGCCTCCCACAAAAAGAATCTGTCTGATAACCAATCGCTATCCCGCGCATGCGGACGACGTGGCGTCGCCGTTCGTGCGCGACTTTCATTTGGGTCTGCAGAAGCGAGGCGTGGAGGTGTCCGTCTTCACCCCCTACTACGAGACATCGGAAGATGATTGGACGGAAGGAGTCACGCGCTTCCGCTGGGCCGGAGGGCGGAAAGTCGTAGGTGCACTCAGTCCGTTCAATCCCAGAGAGCTGCTGCACATTTTGTCTTTCTTGAAACAAGGAAAGCGTCAGTTTTTTGAACACCTGGAGAAAACCCAGCCGGATGCCTGCCTGGCTCTGTGGGCGCTGCCGTCGGGCTGGTTCGCTCTGCAGGCAAAAAGGCGGCTGGGCATTCCCTATTCGGTCTGGTGCCTGGGCTCGGACATTTACGTCTGGGCGCAGAAGCCCATACTTAAAGGCCTGACCAGGAAAGTACTTCAGGAGGCGGATTGTTTGTTTGCTGACGGGTTCGACTTGTGTGAAAGGGTTCGCAAGCTTTCGGGCAAACACTGTTCTTTCCTCCCCAGCGTGCGGAAACTACCGTCTGGCAGCAGACAAAAGAAGGTGATGGATTCATCGAAGTTCAACTTCCTGTATGTGGGCCGCTGGGATGCAAAAAAAGGGTTGGACGATCTGATCCAGGCATTCTCGCAGGCGACAGGCAGAATCGACTCGGCCAATCTGCATGTAGTGGGATGGGGTGAATTTGGAGACAGAATGAGAAGTCTGATTGCAGAGCTCAAGCTGACCGACCGCGTGCGAATCGTCGGTCGGGTGCCGACTCGTCTGCTTGCAGACTACATCCGACAGGCCGACTGTCTGGTAATTCCATCCAAAAGCGACAGCATACCTCTGGTTTTCTCCGAGGCGCTACAGATGGGAACTCCCATGATCGTGAGCGACGTGGGAGACATGGGAAAGCTGGTCAGAGAATTCCAACTGGGAAAAGCATTCCCTGCCGGTGACGTGGATAAGCTGGCTCAGGCCATGCTCGAGTTTGTGAGAGAAGAAAGAGGCTACTCTCGAAGAATCCCCGAAGCTCTGAAGCTGCTGGATTCAGACCGGGCAGTCGACGACTACCTGAAGGCTACAAACACTGCAAAGCATAGCCACACACCAGCAGTGAGCCTATCTACTTGATGACCGACGGGACTCTGAAGATCCGACACGGCAGTCCCACAGACCAATTTGACTTGCGCTCGCAAATGGAATTGATTATCTATTAGCTCGAATCGAAAACAAGGAGATATTCGACTTGAAGATAAAGGGAAAAAGGGTTCTGGTCACCGGAGCCGGGGGCTTTGTGGGCAGTCATCTGGTGGAGGCGCTGGTGAAGCGCGGAGCCAGGGTGCGGGCTTTGGTGCACTACAACTCCCGAAACGACTGGGGAATGCTGGAGGATGCTCCGAGAAACGCAGTCTCCAAAGTCGAAGTTGTTACCGGAGACTTGAAGGACGCAGATTGCGTCAGGGAGGCGGTCAAAGACCGGCAGGTGGTATTTCATCTGGGGGCTTTGATCGGTATCCCCTACTCCTATGTCAATCCCAGAGACGTGGTGGATACCAACGTCAACGGTACGCTCAACGTGTTGGCCGCAGCGCTGGATTGCGAGGTGGAAAAGCTGGTGCACACCTCCACCAGCGAGATATACGGCACGGCCCAGTACGTTCCCATGGACGAAAACCATCCGGTGAATCCTCAATCCCCGTATGCTGCCAGCAAATCATCAGCGGACCTGTTGGCCTTGAGCTTCCACCGTTCTTTCGACCTGCCGGTGGGCATCATTCGGCCGTTCAACGTGTATGGGCCCAGGCAATCGGCCCGGGCGGTGATTCCCTCGGTGATAACCCAGGCGCTGTCGAAAAGCAGCATCAACTTAGGTTCGGTATTTCCCACCCGGGACTTGACCTTTGTTCAGGATACGGTGAGAGGGTTTATCGATTTCGCCGAGTGCGACAAAACCGTGGGCCAGGTGGTGAATCTCGGATCGGGCTGCGAGGTGTCCATTGAGCAGGTGGTGGCGGTTGTCTCCAAGTGCCTAAAGAAGAGGATTAGAGTTCAGTCGGACAAAAGCAGAATCCGGCCGAGAAAAAGCGAGGTGGAAAGGCTATTTTCTGATTCGAACAAGGCCCGCATGCTTTTCGGATGGCAGCCCCGGGTCAAACTCGACGACGGCACAGAGAGAACTATAGATTGGTACAGGAAGAACCTGAACAGGTACAAGACCCATCTATACAATATCTGAACCAGATCGTGGCTGGAATCTTTTGCATTGTGGCAAAAGCCGCTTCGCAGGCACAAAACTGGTAAAATTGCAAAACCCGGTTGAAGCCTGGTTACAGGCCATGCAGGTGTTGCTTTGTTGAACCCTAACTCATAGGGGCGGGAATTCATCCCGCCCCAAAAGCAGTCTCGCAAGAAACCAGAACGTAGACTGATTTAACGGATTTTATTATGAACGTGATCATACTGGCGGGCGGCAAGGGAAGAAGGCTCTATCCCTATACCGTCAGCTTGCCCAAGCCCCTGATGCCGGTGGGGGATTTTCCCATACTGGAGGTGATCCTGAGGCAGCTTAAGGCCCATCGGTTCAGCCAGGTGACTCTCGCCGTGGGCCATCTGGGCAATCTGATTCAGGCCTACTGCGGCGATGGGAGCAAGTGGGGCCTGAAGATTGGTTACAGCTTCGAAGATGAACCTCTGGGGACGGTCGGGCCGCTCACCCGCCTGCCGAATTTGACGCAAACCTTCATGGTGATGAACGGAGATTTGCTCACCACCCTGGATTACCTGGATCTGGCCAAGTATCATAAGAAACAGAACGCTTTAGCCACCGTGGCCGCCCAAAAGAGGTGGGTGGACATCGACTTCGGTGTGATCCAGAAGAGCAAAGACGAGCAGGGCATGCTCAAGTATGTGGAGAAACCCCGGCTCTCCTATTTGGTGAGCATGGGAGTCTACATTTTCGAGCCGCAGATACTCAAGTTCATACCACCGGGCAGGAAATTCGACTTTCCCGATTTGATGCACGTCCTCCTGGAGAAGGAGAAGAAGGTAGCCATCTATCATTCCGAGGACTTCTGGCTGGACATCGGAAGGCCGGACGACTATCAGAAAGCCGTTGAGGAGTTCGAGAAAAACCCCAAGCGTTTCTTGGCCAAGAGATGAGATAGATGCTCTATATGGGCTAGAACCCAGGCGCTCAGCGGAATCGTCTTGGCTCCATCGGCCCAAGAAACCTCGGTTGTGCAACACATTCACGAATCACCGACATGAAGTGGAAAGTAACTCTATCCGATCTGAATTTCGACCAGGGCGAGCAGCGAGCGGTCGACCGGGTGATCCGAAGCAAATGGCTCACCATGGGCGAGACGGTACAAAAGCTGGAGAGGAATTTCGCCAGGTTCGTGGGAGCCAAACATGCCGTTGCCGTGTCCAGCGGCACCGCGGCTCTGCATCTGGCCATGATCGCTTTGGATTTGAAGCCCAAGGACGAGGTTCTGGTTCCTTCTTTAAGCTTTGTGGCTTCCTCCAATGCTGTTCTTTACGTGGGAGCCAAACCGGTGTTCGTGGACATCAGCTCGCTGAACGATCTGAATCTCTCGCCTGACGACGTTGAGAAGAAGATTACCTCCAGGACCAAGGCCATAATCATGGTGCACTATGGCGGCTATTTGGCAGACGTTGAACGCATCCGTAAGATCGCCCGGAAGCATGATCTCTGGGTGGTGGAGGATTCGGCCCATGCCATTGGGGCGAGCATGAATTCGCACATGGCGGGAACCTTCGGCCGAATCGGCTGCTTTTCTTTTTTCTCCAATAAGAACATGGCCACCGGCGAAGGGGGCATGTTGGCCACGAACGATGATCGACTCGGCCGCAGGCTGAAACTTCTCCGATCTCACGGCATGACCAGTATGACCCTAATCCGGCACCAGGGACACGTTCATTCTTATGACGTGGTGGATCTGGGATACAACTACCGGATGACCGAAATCTCCGCTGCGCTGGGAATTCTCCAGCTCAAAAAACTTCGAGATGGGAATCGAAAGAGAAAGGCCTTAACCGAGCTGTATTGGTCGCGGCTGGAAGGGACCAGCGGTTTATCCCTCCCGTTTAGGGACTACCCCCGCGGTTCCGCCTATCATCTTCTTCCGATTATCCTGGATAGAGGAGTAAACAGGAAGAAATTCATGCAGCTTCTCCGGGAAAGGGGAATTCAGACCAGCATCCATTACCCTCCCATTCACACTTTTTCCTACTATCGCCGAACCCAAAAGGGGCGCAGCGTGCGACTCCCTTTGACCGAACAGGTGGGCCGACGCGAGGTCACGCTTCCTCTTCACCCTTTGCTCACCAAGCGGGATGTGATGCTGGTGTGCGATACCGTCAAGAAGGTCCTTCCCCGAGCCAAAAGATGAGTCTCATCGTCTTAGAAGAACCGGATGAGAAGTGGGATCAGTTTGTGGGTCAATATTCCGGCCTGTTGTTTCATACTTCCAAGTGGCGGAAAGTCCTCAAACAAGGATATGACTGCTCCACCAGATATTTAATACTGGAGAAGGAGGGAGAATGGTCCTGCGCGCTGCCCGGCATGATCGTGGGAAACCGGTTCTTCCGGGTGTTCTACTCGCTTATTCCTTTGGGCGGGTTCGTAGGAGATCGCAGGCAAATCCCGGAATTTCTCACACTGCTGAACCAATGGGCCAAAAACCAGAAAATCCATCGCGTTCAGATCGTGGACCCAACCATTAAGGAAAGACGGGAGTTGCCCGATTTCAATTGTGTGGAGTCGTTCCGACACCTGCTCAAGTTGAAAGGCAAATCACCGGATCGGATAGCCGCTGATTATGACGAAAGCGTCAGGAGGAACATCAGGAAAGCCACGAAATCCGGGCTTTACATAGAGGCCATCAGGCAGCGGGAAGAAATAGAGGAATTCTATCGGCTGTACTTGGAATCGATGCGGAGGAATAGGGCCTTGGCCAAGTATCCTCTTCAACTCTTTTATGGTATTTACGATTTTCTTGTCCGCGAACGGGCCGAGATACTCTTTGCCAAATCTCAGGGCAGGGCTGTGGCCGGGATGGTGCTGGTTCACTCCCAGGACACAACCCATTACTTTCACGGCGGGTCGGAAACCCGCTCCCTGCATCTGAGACCTAATGATCTGTTGTTTCATCATGCCATCGAATCGGCCAGGGAAACGGGGAAAGAATTCTTCGACTTCTTCGGTTCTGCCAAGAGCCTGGTTTCTCTGATCCGATTCAAGGACAAGTGGGGCACGCACAGGGAGGAGCTGCTCAATTTTCACCGGGACCTAGGGACGTTGCGGCCGTTGGCATTCAGACTGGGCCTGAAACTGGCGCAAACGTCGTTTGGCTCCGCCATCCACCGCGCCTTCAGGCCGGGCCGCCCGCATGGGTCGGCGGGAAACAAGGGGGAAAAGTGAAGGTAGAATCCTCACAAGAACGCTGCTTATCCCAGGCCGGAATCGCCGATCCTGTAATTACCGCAGGAGCGGAGCCGGTTCCGGGCCCGCCGCGACCTTCGGGCTACCGTTGGCTCAGAAGGATCGCGGCTCTCCTCGTGATCTCAGCCTGCTTTTTCTTCTTGGGAAGAACACTGCTCGGCAACCTGACGCAGATCGGCTCCTATCAGTGGCAGCTGAAACCCGCACTGCTTTTGCTCTCTTTTCTTTTACTGGGAGCGAATCTGGCTGTCTCCGTGTTGGTTTGGAAGATGATCCTGGCGCTTTTTGGAATTCAGCTGCCTTTCAGCCAAAGCTACAAGATAATGTTCGTCTCCGCGCCCGGCAAATACGTCCCGGGGAAGATCTGGATGTACTTAAGCCAGGTTTATCTCTCCCAGAAGGCAGGTATTCCCAAAGGCGTCGCTCTTGTGAGCATGCTTCTGTTGTTCTCCGGATACGTCCTGGCCGGTGCCATGGTCTTTGCCTTCTCGCTTTTCTTCTGGGAGGGCTTTTCCCCTTGGTTGATTGCCGGTTTTCTCTTGGTATCGCTGTGGATATTCTGGAGTCTATTCTCCGGACGAATTCAGAACCTGATGTCGAAGTTGCTGGGCTTCGTCTCCAAACGATTCAGCCGGGCTCTGACCCGCGAGAGATTCAGCTTCAAAGGAGGAACCGTTGATATCGCCCGCATACTTCTGGTCCTGCTGGCGGACTGGGCGATTTTCGCGGCAGCAGCCTGTTTTCTGATAAACTCGTTCTATCAAATGGACATTCAGCATGTCATCATATTATGCGGCATCTTTGCCGTTTCGGTTTTGGCGGGAATAGCCAGCTTCTTTGTGCCGGCAGGACTGGGGGTCAGAGAAGGGGTACAGAGTTACCTCTTGAGCCTGTTTATCCCCATCTCCGCAGCCGTCCTCATATCTCTGGCTATGAGGGTTTGGATGATTCTGGGGGAGACCGGTTGTTTTCTTGCCGCGCTGAAGATCAAAAAGCCCAGATTGTGGTGACCATACAAGTCCGGGAACCCAGCCTTGACCGTTTCGCTTCTCTAATCCGAGAGCACGACAGATGAAAGCCCAAGAGCTCAAACACTTCCAAACCGACGGTGAAACCTGGGAGAGACGAGCACAAAAGGGGAGCCTGCCCGCGGTCATAGATCCCGGCGATCTGCGGGGAAGGAAAAACTTCTACATCGACCAGCTTCAAAAGATGGTAATTCGAAGAGCGCTGGGCAAAGCCGGAAACGGATTCATCCTCGACTTCGGCTGCGGAAGCGGTCGATTCTCCGATCTTCTGGCTGGAAATTGCGACTTCTTAGTAGGGGTGGAGATCACCCGCGAAATGCTGGATATGGCCCGGCATGATTGCCGATCCGCCAACGTCGGCTTTGTCCTGTTCGACGGGCTGCACCTGCCTGTCAAGGACCGAGAGCTTGATTTGGCGGTTTCGGTGAACGTGCTGCAATATGTCACCGATGACTCCGAGCTGGACCGGGTTCTCTCCGAGGTGCGAAAAAGCCTTAAACCGGGCGGCAGGTTCCTGTGCATCGAGCAGGTGACCAAGAACAAGAACCGATGGCAAAGAGGTCTGGAGACATATTTTGATTCGTTCAAACGGAATGATTTCGAAAAACTTGCCGATTATCCTATAAGGAAAGGACGTTTCCTGCTGCTATATCCCATCTACCTGGGCCTTGTTCCTAAAGCCTGGCTGGGGGCTGTAGCCAGATTCGAAATGTTCTTGCGAAGATTGCTGTGGCACTCATCCTGGGACTACCAGGACCATTTCTTCGAATTGGTGAAGAAGTAGCTCGCGCGGATGGAAATCATATCTGAGTGGGAAAGGGGGTAGCCGCAAGCCTCAGGCTTGGGCGGATCACAATGAGCACCTTGACCTTGATTCTCGTGATAATCGTGGGTTTGGCGTTGGGGAGTTTCGCCAACGTGTGTATATACCGATTACCGAAGAAAAAGTCCATCTTGTTCCCCAACTCCTTCTGTCCCAAATGCGGCAAGAGGATTCGTTTCTACGACAACATACCCATTCTGAGCTACCTTATCTTGAGGGGAAAATGCAGGGATTGTAAGACGAAAATCCCCCTGCAGTATCCGCTGGTGGAGTTTTTCACCGCCGCCTTGCTCACCTTGGCCTATCTGCGCTTCGGGCTGTCCTGGGATTTCGCCGCCCGGGGCATTCTGATTATAGTTGTGATTCTCACCTTCTTCATCGACTTGAAACACAGGATCATCCCGGACACTCTCACCCTCCCAGGAGTAGCTCTGGGATTTGCAATGTCTTTCCTGGTTAGCTCGCCTTCCGTGTTGAATTCGCTTATAGGAATCGCCGTGGGCGGGGGCATGTTCTATCTGGCTGCGGTATTGGGAGAGTTGCTCTTCAAGAAGGAAAGCATGGGCGGCGGCGACATCAAGCTGGCCATGATGTTGGGGGCTTTTTTGGGATGGCAGAATATACTGTTGATACTGCTCATCTCTTCCTTTCTGGGCAGCTTAATCGGCGGCCTGGCTCTTCTGTTCTCCAAGGACGTCAAACAGACCAGAACCATACCCTTCGGCCCCTTTCTGGCCCTGGGGGCGGTCATTGCCATGTTCTTGGGCGACTCCATAATCTCCGCATATCTCAGAGCTTTCTTCTAGAACCACAGACCTTCTCCTGCCGATTTCTTCATAAAATCACGAGGGGGAACAAGAAAGTGGGTTGGATAGCCGTGCGGCTGCTCCCTTGCCTCTTCTGACCCAATAGAGACGCCGCTAACTCCGAGCTTCTTTCGTGCCGATAATCTAAAAAGTACACTGCTATAAAGCTTTCTGCCGTCCGCCCAGCAGGAGGAAAATTGAGAGACAAGGGTTTCTTTCGCCTGAACTACGAGTCGCAAATTCGCATCTCTCTGATTATCTTCATCATATTCCTGCTCCTTCTGAACTTCGGCACCGACTATCTCCTGCACCGGGCCAAACGTGTCCTGGAGAGTCAGATTCATCAACATCTTACAACCGTGGCACTCTCCGCCGGGTTCATCTGGCAGAATAGTCCCAAGACCGAGCTGAAAAAGAACTTGCTGGAGCTTTGTTTCGACTCCGGGGTCCGACAGATTTCGTTTCTCTCCGCCGATGGAGAGCTTCTGCTATCCTCCCGAGAGACTCACTCGATCCGGGACGGCCATATCTTTCGGGAGATCAAAACCCGGAAGGAAGACCTTCTGGCGAAAGGCCAACAGCGCGAGCAAGCGGAATTCTTCTCCGACCTCTACACGGATGAGTCCGGTCTGGCATATTTATCCTGCTACGCTCCCTTGCAAAGCCAAAGTGCTGAAGGCCGAATCTGGGTTATGGTAGAGGAGGAGGTGTCGGGATTTGTGGGCATCCGGCGGATGGCCAACGTCAATCTCCTGGTGCGGGTGGCGGGGCTGTTCATCGCCGCCCTGGTGACCATGCTCCTTATCCGAAATCTGCTGCGCCCTTATCGAACTATGATCAGGAAGGCCGCCACCGAAGAGGTTCTCCCTCAAACGGAAAAATGCAAAAAAGCAGGAGAGTTGGACGCTGCGGTGGGAATATTCGAACAGGTGATAGGCGAGCTCAAGACGAAAGAAAAGACCTTACAGGAGCTTTACCGCCAGACGGACCGTAAAGCCAGGAATTTGGCCAGCTACAACGACTATATTCTCAAGAGCATGACCAGCGGGATGATCATCTGCGACCGGGAAGGGAGGATCACCGGAATGAATGGCCCGGCACAGGCGATTCTCAACATCGCCGAGGAGCACGTGCTGGGCAAGCGCTATCAAGAAGCGTTCGAGTCGGGCAATCCTCTTCGCTTGGCTCTTGAAACGGCTTTTTCCGAGCCGAAGCCGTATTCCGCTCCGGAAGCATCGCTTACCAAGGGAAACGGAGAGGATGTTCACCTGGCACTCAGTTCCTCTGCGGTCAGAGATGAAGCGGGCAGGATGCTGGGAGCGGTGGTCTTCATGACCGACTTGACGGAGATCAAAAGGCTGGAACAGGAGATTGCCTTCAAGGACAAGATGGCTACTTTGGGCGAGATGTCTTCCGGTCTGGCTCACGAACTGAGGAACTCCATGGGAGCCATTATGGGGTTCGTCAAGCTGCTCAGGAAGGAAAGAAACGAAACCACTTCCCAGAGCCGAACCGTGGATGCCATCTTCAACGAGGCCATGAGCATGGAATCCATGTTGCAGAGGTTTCTGGCCTTCGCTAAACCGTATCAACTGAAGATCGACAAGGTAAATCTAAGGAAGCTGGTCGAGGAATGTCACGCCGCCTTGAAGGAGACTTTCAGGGAAAAAGAGGTCGATTTTGCCGTGAACTGCGAGCCGGACCTGGCTCCCATATTGGGAGATGCTCTGCTTCTCAAGCAGAGCTTTCAAAACCTCATGCAGAATTCCGTCGAGGCCATGCCCAACGGCGGAAAGCTTACGGTGAATCTTCGGCCGGTAAGTCCCCCTTCCGGAGATAAGGCAATAAGCATCGAATTCACCGACACCGGCTGTGGTATAGCCAAAGAGATTCAGGACAAGATCTTCAATCCCTTCTTCACTGCCAAGGAGAACGGCACCGGATTGGGCTTAAGCTTCGTCAGGAAAATCATCCACCTGCACAACGGGAGAATAGAACTGGAGAGCCGGCTCGGTCGGGGAACCACCTTCACCATTTGTCTACCGCTTAGGCTGGAACAAGACTCGACCCAGAAGGCTTTGCAGGAAAGTGAGAAGTTGGAGGTCTTTGTTTACGATTCTTCTGCCCTGGAAGAAGAGAATCAGAAGGAGATCCGACGTTCCGATCATTCTCAAGCATGACCGGCAAATCAGTCTTTCAACAAAGCCTGCATCTCTTGCTCCAGGACGTATAATCTAAATCTGATCTTCTTAAAAATCCTTGCTGAATCCGGGTTGATCAGCTTGCCGAACTCCTCCAGCACCCGGGTGGCTTCCTGCGATCTCCTTAGATTGGCCTGGACAATTGAGCCAAGATCGGCTCTCTTCTTTTCCAGACTTCCCATGCCATTTGCGCCCACGTCGCCTTCGCTGTTCCGGAAGGATAACAACTTCTTCTCATCGAAGCTCTTTCGGGCAACGCCGGTCAACTCGTGCCGGAGTTTCTTGAACTTGGATGACAGCGCGGCATCATCCAGGTAAAGCCGGGCCACCTCTTCCACCACCCTTACTCCCTCCCGGCCGCGATTCAGGTTGGCATCCACAATTCTATATATGTTGTCTATTTTCATTCGATCTGACCGGGAAATCCTGTTTGCGTCGATTCCGCCGGGATATTGATGTCCCAGGACAACGGGTGCTCACTTGTGTGTCGCATTCCTGTAAAAAGGAGGTTTCACCACCACTGCCCGGCAAGGTTTGCCTCGAATGATGATGTCCAACTCGGTGTCGATCTGAGCCAGTTCCGCCGGTACGTAACCCAAGCCGATTCCCTTGTTCAAAGAGGGAGAGAAAGTGCCGCTGGTCACCTGCCCGACTTTTTTGCCTGCCTTTTGTATGTCGTAATGTGGACGGGGGAACCCCATATCCGACAATTCGAAAGCCATCAGCTTACGTTGGGGCTTCTGTTCCTTCATCTTGAGGATCGGCTCCCGGCCGACAAAATCTCCTTTGTCCAGCTTGACGATCCATCCCAGGCCGGCTTCGATGGGATTAGTGGTTTGATCGATGTCGTTTCCGTAGAGCATCATCTTCATCTCCAGCCGAAGCGAATCCCGGGCGCCCAGACCTATAGGCTCGATGTCGAACTCCTTGCCTGCCTGCATCAGAGCATTCCACATGCTCTCGGCCAAATCCGGGCCGAAGTATAACTCAAAGCCGTCCTCTCCGGTGTATCCGGTTCTGGAAAAGAGGATTTCCCGACCGTTGACCTTGCCCCGGGTGGACCAGTAGTAATGTAGCTGGGAAAGGTCCACGTCGGTAAGTTTTCGCATCACGTCCTCGGCCCGGGGACCTTGTAGGGCCAGAAGGGCGGTGTTGTCGCTTTCGTTCTTAAGTTGGACGTCGCCGGAAAGGTGATCGGATAGCCATTGGAAATCCTTGTCCAGACAGGCTCCGTTGACCACCAGAAGGAAATGATCCGGCAGCCGGTAGACCAAAAGGTCGTCCACGATTCCGCCGTGATCGTAACACATGCAGGAGTAATGAACCTGATTCACGGCCAGCTTGGATACGTCGTTGGTGGTCATCCTCTGAATAAAGCTCTCCGCGTCCTTTCCCCACACCTCAAACTCACCCATGTGAGTGATATCGAAAAGTCCCACCGTGGACCTGACCCGGCGGTGTTCCTCCATGATTCCTCGAAATTGGATGGGCATCAAGAATCCGGCAAACTCCACCATCTTGGCGTGGTTGGCAACGTGCAGTTGATAAAAGGGCGTCTTCTTTGGTTCGGGCATGGTTGTTTACCTCGGCTATCTGCTTTGATGTTAGCAACTCAGGAACGCTTCAAACGAATTCTCATCCTTTTTGGGCCTTGGGAACCAGAAGCAACCGACCGGCCTTATCTAGTAAAATCCGCTTCAGAAACTTCCCGGTATAGGATTGAGTTACGTGGGCTACTTCCTCCGGTGTTCCGGCGGCCACCACCTGACCGCCCTCGTCACCTCCCTCAGGCCCCAAATCTATGATGTAGTCTGCGGTCTTGACCACGTCTAAGTTATGCTCGATGACCAGGACGGTATTGCCCATGTCCACCAGCTTGTTCAGAACCAGAAGCAGCATTTTGACGTCCTCGAAATGCAAGCCGGTGGTGGGCTCATCCAGAATATAGAAAGTCCTGCCGGTGGAAACCTTGGATAGCTCGGTGGAGAGCTTAACCCTCTGGGCCTCGCCGCCGGACAGGGTGGTGGCCGGCTGTCCCAGGTGAATGTATCCCAAGCCCACGTCCTTGAGCGTCTGCAGCTTCCGTCTGATCTTGGGTATGGGGGCGAAGAATTGGTAAGCCTCGTCCACGGTCATATCCAGTACTTCGGAGATGTTCTTTCCTTTGTATCTGATCTCCAGGGTCTCCCGGTTGTATCTCTTGCCTCCGCAAACCTCGCAGGGAACGTAGACGTCCGGAAGAAAGTGCATCTCGATCTTTATGATACCGTCGCCCTCGCAGGCTTCGCACCGGCCGCCGCGAACGTTGAAGCTGAAACGCCCCGGCCGGTAGCCCCTGACCTTGGCTTCGGGCAGCATGGCGAACAGGTCCCGGATGGGGGTGAAAACCCCGGTGTAGGTGGCCGGATTGGAGCGAGGCGTGCGGCCGATGGGCGATTGATCTATGTCAATCACCTTGTCCACGTTCTCCAAACCCATGATTTTGTCGTAGTCCAAGGGCGCCACTTTGGAGTTGTAGAACTGCTGGGCTAAAATCCGGTACAAGGTCTCGTTGACCAAAGTCGATTTCCCCGATCCGGACACCCCGGTCACGCAGACGAAAAGTCCCAGCGGAAAGTCGACCTTGATTCGCTTCAAATTGTTCCCTCTGGCTCCCGTTACAGTCAAAAAATCCGAGTCCCCATTCCTTCTCTTGGCGGGAATGGGTATGGTCAGCTTTCCGGAGAGGTGCTTTCCGGTCAGCGAGTTCCTGCTGCGCATGATGGTCTGTGGCGTGCCCTGGCTCACTACGTATCCGCCGTCGTTTCCTGCGCCCGGGCCCAAATCTATGATGTGATCCGCGGTTAAGATGGTTTCCCGATCGTGCTCCACCACCAGCACCGTGTTGCCCAAATCCCTCAGACCGACCAAAGTGGACAGAAGTCTCTTGTTGTCCCTTTGATGCAGTCCCACCGAGGGTTCATCCAAAATATAGAGCACCCCTACCAACCGCGAGCCGATTTGGGTGGCCAGTCTTATTCTCTGGGCCTCGCCGCCGGAGAGCGACGTGGCGGAGCGATGCAGCGTCAGATAGTCCAATCCCACGTCCACCAAGAACCCTAGTCTTTCATTTATCTCTTTGAGTATCTGTTTGGCTATCTGCTGCTCCCTGGCCGAGAGCTTCAGATCGGAGAAGAATCGCCGGCATTCCTTGACCGACAGCTGGGTCAGCTCGGCGATGTTCAACCCCTTCACCTTAACCGCCAGGCTCTCCTTCTTCAGCCTGGTACCGTTGCATTCCGGGCAGGGAAGGATGCGCATGAATTTCTCGATCCACTCCCGCACCGCCTGCGACTCGGTCTGCCGGTAACGCCTCTCCAGGTTGGGGATCACGCCCTCGAAGGTTCCGTAGTACTCCCCCTTGCCCTCCTGGTTTTCCCATTTGAAGCGCAGTTCCTTACGGCCGGTGCCGTACAGGACCACCTTCTTCACTTCCGGCTTGAGCTTCTCGAAGGGAACGTACAGGCTGAAATTATAATGCTCGGCCAAGCTTTTGAGTTTGTGATAATACCAGTTGCCTATGGGATCGCCCCACGAGACTATGGCCCCGTGCGCTATGGAGATGCTGGGGTCGGGCACCACCAGGTCCGGGTCGATCTCCATCTTGGTTCCCAGTCCGCTGCAAGTGGGGCAGGCTCCGTAGGGGCTGTTGAAGGAGAACATCCTGGGAGAAAGCTCCGGATAGCTGATGCCGCAGTTGGCGCAGGCGTGCTGCTCGGAGAACAGCAGTTCCTCCTTATTCGCCACCTCCACCATCACTATGCCCGAGCCCAAACGCAGCGCGGTCTCCAGCGAATCCGCCAGCCTCTTGGCGATCCTGGCTCCCACCACCAGCCGGTCCACCACCACCTCTATGTTGTGCTTTTTGTTCTTCTCCAGCTTGATGGGGGCCTCCACCTCGGCAATCTTTCCGTCCACCCTGGCGCGAACGAACCCTTCTTTCCTGATCTGGTCGAATACGTCCCGGTATTCGCCCTTCCTCCCTTTCACCAGGGGGGCCAGGATTTGTATCTTCTTGCCCGAAGGCAGGGAAAGAATCGTGTCCACTATCTGCTGCACGGTCTGCCGGGTGATCCGCTTGCCGCACTTGAAGCAGTAGGCCACCCCCACTCTGGCGTATAGGAGGCGAAGATAGTCGTATATTTCTGTGACCGTGCCCACCGTGGACCGGGGATTCTTGGAAGAGCTTCGCTGCTCGATGGACACCGCCGGCGAGAGTCCCTCTATGAAATCCACGTCCGGCTTCTCCATCACGCCCAAAAACTGACGAGCGTAAGCCGAAAGCGACTCCACATACCTTCTTTGGCCTTCGGCATAGATGGTGTCGAAGGCTAAAGAGGATTTGCCCGAGCCGGACAAGCCGGTTATCACCACCAGCTTATCTCGAGGGATAGTCAGATCGATATTCTTGAGGTTGTGCTCTCTGGCGCCCTTGATGCGAATGTAATTCTCACCCACCTGCCTTCACCTCCCTTGAGGCCGAACTATCAATATACGAACCTT
>CAZWAO010000023.1:0-18086 GCA_964631815.1 uncultured Ignavibacteria bacterium
TTGAGCCTGGGATTCTTCGTGCTCTACTGGGCCTTTCTGATCGGCGGCGAGGAGCTGGCGGACCGGCAGATGATCCCCGCATTCTGGGCCATGTGGTCGGCCAATATCCTGATCGGAGCGGCAGGGATCTACATGCTGGTGAAGTCGGCCCGGGAAACGAGATTCATTTCGTGGGCATGGGTAGAGAAGTTGATTCCCAGAAAGATGAGAGAAAGGTAAGAAGAGGGTTCAAGGGTTCAAGGGTTCAAGGGTTCAAGGGTTCAAGGGTTCAAGGGTTCAAGAGTCGAAAGGTCTAAGAGTCTAAAGGGCTGAGGAATTTTCAAGTGTGGGAGATCTTGAAACCAGAACCTGCCTTAAGGCAGGTTCTGGCGAGAAACTCCACAACTCGCGAATAGGGATCAAATGAGAATACTCGATAAATATCTGATCCGGCAGTTCTGCTTTGCCCTGCTCTTTGCCCTGGTGTCCTTCTGGATCATCTTTCTGGTGGTGGACATGATCGACAACCTGGGCAAGTTCGTGGACAAGGGCGCTTCCTTTCTTCTGGTGCTCAAATTCTACCTTTACTACACACCTTACATCCTGGTTTTGGCGCTTCCCGTGGCCATGCTCCTCTCGTGTCTTTTCTCGCTGGGCCAACTGGCCAGGCACAACGAACTGACGGCCATGAAGTCGGCCGGGGTCAGCCTCTACCGCATTCTTCTGCCGCTTCTGATCCTGTCCTTTTTGATAAGCTTAAGCGTGATAGGCATCGGCGGATGGATCGTTCCCCTGACCTACGGTAAAATGGAGGAGGTCAAGACCGTGGAGATCGAGAAGGGCCGGAAAGACCAAAACGTTCCGCTGAGCAACATCTTTGTTCAGGATAATCAGGGCCGGATACTCTATGTGGCTACCTACGACGCCATGGACAAAACCGGCATTGGGGTCTTGTTGCAGAGATTCGAAGGAAACCGGTTGAAAGAGGAAATTTGGGGAGAGAGGATGAGTTGGCAGGGCGACAGTTGGGTTTTCGAGCACGGCGTCAGGAGAGTTTTCGCCGATTCGCTGGTTGAAAGCCAAGCATCGGATAAGTCCGCAAAGACTAGTGCCGACACGCTGCTTGCCGCAGGCGGAGAGGAATACCAGGCTTTCGACCGATTGCCATTGCATGACCTTAAGATACTCCCTGAAGCGTTGGCCCGCAGGCCCAAAAAAACCGACGAGATGGGCTACTCTGAGCTGGCTGAGTACGTGAGAATAAGAAAAAAAGCCGGTCAGTTGGTGGCCAGGGAGGATACCGACCTTCAGGTCAAGATAGCTTTTCCCTTCGTGAACTTCATAATAGTCTTATTCGGAGCGCCCATCGCCGCCAATCCCAGAAGATCGGGTCTGGTCATTGGGTTTGCCGTGAGCCTTTTCATCGCCTTCGTCTATTACACCCTCATCAAAATGGGACAGTCCCTGGGCTACTCGCAGAAACTGCCTCCGCTAGTGGCAGCCTGGGGGGCCAACTTCCTGTTTGCCATCCTGGGAGTGATCCTCCTGGTGAAGGCGAAAAAATAAAACAACGAAGGTGTCAACGGATGGAACGCCCAGACGGGCGTCCGTATGGACAGATGTAACGGATGTCCCTCATCCAGCCAACCCATATTTGGTGACTGACACGTAAAACCTCGGTTGTAAACTCCCTTGTCAGTTATTCCCTTGCTTTTTTCCCCCCAGTCTCTAAATTGAGCATTCAGAGCTTCCGTCTTGCTCTTCTCTGGCTACCCCTTTTCTGTGGCAAGGCAATGCGGAGACTGCGGTGAGCAACGCGACAGAACTCCTTTCCTTTGCGACCAGGAGGAAAATATGGAATTCAGAGCATACAAAGTACCCATGCCGGAAGATACTAATGTAATCGTGGGCCAGACCCATTTCATCAAAACGGCCGAGGATTTGTACGAGATTCTGGTTGGCTCCATGCCCGGAATCAAATTCGGCCTGGCTTTCTGCGAGGCTTCGGGACCTTGCCTGGTGAGGTCGGAAGGAAACGATCCGGAGCTAAAAAAGCTGGCGGCCCAAAGCGCCTTCGACATCGGGGCGGGTCATACCTTCATAATCTATCTGAGAAACGCCTATCCCATCAACGTGCTGAACGCGGTGAAAAACTGCCCGGAGGTGGCTACGGTCTTCTGCGCCACGGCCAATCCCCTGCAATTGGTGATCGCCGAGACCGATTTGGGACGGGGAATAACCGGCGTGATCGACGGCTACGTGCCCAAGAGAGTGGAAACCGAAGAAGAGGTTAAGGAAAGAAAGCAGTTTTTGAGGAAAATCGGATACAAGCTCGGTTGATGAGCGGAGGCGGGGGCTAAATGCCCCCGCCTATGATTGGCGGAAGACAAGCTTATCATAGGCCGAGGAATTCATCCTCGGCCAAGCTGTGGGCAGGCAGGAATGCCTACCCCACCAGGAACCATTGGTTCCAGTTGGATGCGGCATTGAATGCCAAACGTTGAGTGCACAGCAAGGGCTGATTGCCCTGCACTATGTTAAGTCCATCACGGACTTCCATACATAGGCGCGGGAATTCATCCCGCGCACGAATGTAAAAAGGACATGACTCGAGGACCCGAATTCGCATGATCGAGTATGACAACGGAATACACGTCAGGGGCACCGATCTTTGGTTCGACGCCAAAAGAAAAACGGATTTCTGCTTTGTATCACACGCCCATGCCGATCACGCGGTCAAGCACAACGCCATTCTGACCACAAGAGAAACCGCCAGGTTTTTCGAGCACCGCTATGGCAAGGCCAAGTTTCACACGGTTGAATACAACCGGGTGAAAAGAATCCGGGGCGCCAAGATTCAACTTTTTCCGTCCGGTCACATTCTGGGCGGTGCCCAAATTTTAGTCGAAACCGGCGGTGTAAGGATAGTTTATACCGGCGATTTCAAGCTGCGTAAAAGCTGGACCGCGCAGAAGGCCGAGGTCAAAAGATGCGACGTTCTGATCATGGAATCGACCTTCGGCCGGCCTCAATATCTGTTTCCCAAACCTCATGAGATTCAGGCCCGAATGGTAAGGTTTGTGGAGGAAGCCCGGGCCGACCGGGAGCAACCCGTTTTCTTAGCCTATTCATTGGGCAAAGCCCAGGAGGCCATGAAGATTTTGTCGCACTGGGGATACAAGCTCAGCGTGCATCGCTCCATATACGACATCTGCAAAATTTACGAGGAATTCGGGGTCAGGTTCGGAGACTACCGGCTCTTGGACGATGGTCATCTTGAGGACCGGATCGTGATCTTTCCTCCCCAGGACAAGAGATCAAGCCTTCTCCGGAACATTCCCCGGAAGAGAATCGTCATGTTGACCGGCTGGGCAGTGGACCCGGAACCGCTGAAGCACCTGGCGGGTTGCCAGTGCATTCCCCTGTCGGATCATGCCGATTTTTCCGAGTTGCTCGAGTACGCAGGCAAAGTCAAACCGGAGAAGATATACACGGTCCAC
Organism: uncultured Ignavibacteria bacterium; assembly: GCA_964631815.1. GTDB lineage: Bacteria > Zixibacteria > MSB-5A5 > MSB-5A5 > SM1-73 > SM23-73-3. Next base: position 3,480 of record CAZWAO010000023.1, read on the forward strand.
GGCTTCCCGGAGCTGGTCAAGTTCCTTAATCAAAAGGGATTCGATGCGGAGTTACTCAAGCCGGGATCGCAGCCTAAAACAGCCTCCAACCAGAAACTGCCCGGCAATTACGACCTGTTCTCCGAAGGCTGAGAAGCCGCTAAATCTATTGACTTGGGGGCTGTTTTCGTATTAATTGGGACGTGTTCTGATAGGTTCCAACATTTTAGCTTTTGAGGTGATGATGATTAACGTTGCGGTTTTCGGTTACGGCTATTGGGGTCCCAACATGGTGCGCAATTTCTACGCCAACAAGGACGCCAAGATCGTCTGGGTTTGTGATCTCAACAAAAACCGGCTGGGTTTGGTGCAGGCCGGATACCCTTCCATCAAAACCACCAGCGATCCCAAGGACATCATGAACGATTCCCAGGTGGACGCTGTGGTCATCTCCACGCCCGTATCCGCTCATTTCCCCTTAGCCCAGGAGGCTCTGGAAAAGGGCAAGCACGTGCTGCTGGAAAAGCCCATGACCACCACGGTGGAAGAAGCGGAAAAGTTAGTGGAGCTGGCCGGGAAAAAGAAGAAAACCCTGATGGTGGATCATACCTTCCTGTACACCGGCGCGGTCAGGAAGATGAGGGAATTGGTGGACAGTGGTGAACTGGGCGACATCTACTATTTCGATTCGGTTCGGGTCAACCTGGGACTGTTCCAGCACGACGTGAACGTGATCTGGGACCTGGCCCCTCACGATTTCTCCATCATGGACTACCTTCTGCAGAAGGACCCGGAGGCGGTGTCCGCCGTGGGCGCCTGCCATCTGGGCGATCTGGAGAACATCGCCTACGTGACGGTGCAGTATCCGGGGAATCTTTTGGGCCATCTCCACGTCAACTGGCTGGCTCCGGTCAAAGTCAGAACCACCCTCATCGGCGGCACCAAGAAGATGATCGTATACGACGACAATCAGCCTTCCGAGAAGGTCAAAATCTACGACAAGGGCGTCTCCTATTCGCAGAGCAAGGAGGACGTTTATCACATGCTGGTTCAGTATCGCTCCGGCGACATGCTCTGCCCCAAGCTGGAGCCCACGGAAGCACTTAGGCTGGTGAGCAAGGAGTTCACCGACTCCATCAGCCAGAACCGGAAACCCTTGACCGACGGAGTGGCGGGGCTGCGGGTGGTCAGGCTGTTGGAGTCGTCCAACCAGTCGATCAAGCAGAAAGGAAAGGTAATCAAGCTATGAGTCCCACGGGCAAACCGAAATTCGAGGGCGTGGAAATCACCGGCGAGGTCACCATCTACAAGAACGTAAAGATCGGCAAAGGCTCGCTGATCGAGGGTCCCTGCGTTTTGGGAAAGCCGCCCCGGGGCAAGAAGGACGGAGAGCTGGAACTGGTGATCGGAAAGAACGCGGTGATCCGTCCCTTCACCACTATCTATGCCGGAAACAAGATCGGAGACAACTTCCAGACCGGACAGGGAGCTTCCATCCGCGAGGACAACGTGATCGGCAATAATGTCAGCGTGGGCACCAATGCGGTTCTGGAATTCGAGAACAAGATCGGCAACGACGTGAGAATTCACAGCCTGTGCTTTCTGGAGATGGTCACCACCGGCGATCACGTCTTCTTCGGGCCCAACGTGGTCTTCACCGACGATCCTCATCCCATGCTCTGCCCCAAGTACAAAGAGTGCAAAGGCGGGGTGAAAGTGGCTGACTTGGTTAAGATCGGGGCCGGCACGGTACTCTGCCCCGGCGTGAAGATCGGCAGGAATGCCTTAGTCGGAGCGGGATCGGTGGTCACCAGAGATATACCCGAAGACATGGTGGCGGCCGGAAATCCTGCCAGGGTGATGAAGAAAATCGATGAGCTGGAGTGTTACATCGGAGCTTTCGAAAGACCTTATGTCTGGCCGCCGTATAAGGAAGAGTAAAACGCAACCTCGGACCGGGCAATAGCTCCCAAGAGGAATGTTGAAGCCAGCACCTGGCTTAAGCCAGGTGCTGGCTTTATCTTGGGACAAAAGACGGACCGCTACCCGAGGTGGAGTAAAAGCTTGACTTTTGAGGTCGATACGCTATCTTAGGCCCGAATGTGTCGTCAAATGGGAAAATTCAAGGAGGATTAGATGAAGGTCAACTTCGTGGATTTGAAAGCACAGTATCAAAGCATAAAGCCCGAGATCGACAGTGCCATTCAGGACGTCATCTCCAATACCGCTTTCATCTTAGGAAAAGCGGTCGCGGATTTCGAGGAGAAATTCGCCGCATATTGCGGGGTGAAGTATTGTTTGGGGATCAACTCCGGCACCTCCGCTCTTATCATGGCCATGAAGGCCCTGGGGATAGGGGAGGGCGACGAGGTCATAACCACCACCAACACCTTCATAGCCACGGCGGAGGCCATCTCCTATGCGGGCGCCAGGCCCGTTTTGGTGGACATCGAAGATGAGAGCTACAATATGGATCCGGCCAAACTGGAGAAGGCCATAACCAAGAAGACCAAGGCGATAATCCCGGTCCATCTTTACGGGCAGCCTGCCGACATGGAGCCGATTCTTGAAATCGCCAGGAAGAAAGGGATAGTGGTAATCGAGGACGCCTGCCAGGCGCACGGAGCGGAATACAAAGGAAAGAGGACCGGCAGCCTGGGAAGGGTGGGATGTTTCAGCTTCTATCCCGGAAAGAACCTGGGCGCCTATGGCGAAGGCGGCGGCGTGACCACCGACGATGAGGAGATCGCCCAGAAGGTCAAGATGCTCAGGGATCACGGTTCGCCCAAGAAATTCTATCACGAGTACGTGGGCAACAACTGTCGGCTGGAGGGCATTCAGGGCGCGGTTCTGGCGGTCAAGCTGAAGCACCTAGACCAGTGGAACGACGGCCGAAGAAAAAACGCCGATCTCTACCGGAAGTATCTCAAAGGGACCGATGTCGGGCTGCCCCGGGAGATGCCGTACGCCAAGCATGTCTACCACGTCTTCTGCATCCGGGTGAAGGACAGGGAAAATCTGATAAACTTCCTCAAGGATAAGGGAATCTTCACCAACATCCATTATCCCATTCCCATTCATCTTCAAAAGGCATACAGCTTCCTGGGATACAAGAAGGGCGACTTCCCGGTGACCGAAGGATGCATGGATCAGATTCTCTCGCTGCCCATGTTCGCCGAGTTGACCGAGGAAGAGATCAAGTACACGGCCGATTGCATCAAGGAGTTTTACGGGCAGAAGTAGCCGGCGTAAAATAGACCAGAGCTTGGGAGTGCGGAGACTTGCCTCCGCAAAACACCGGGGCAGCACGAGGGTACCAATCGGCTGGTGCCCGTAAGCCAGAAGCCGGAGGGAAGACTCGGAGTGCGAGAGTTTGTCGTAGATCCCGCCTTGGCGGGGCTTTCGCGAAGTCCAACCACGGGAACACCGCATCGGCAAGCTGGTGCACTCCCTTGAGACGACTTTGATTGACGGAGCAAGCCGAAGCTACAAGCGATGTTGGACACGTGGGAATCCCTCCCGCGCTGTGATTTGATCTCATATTCGGAGTCTTGGGTTGGGTGCAAAAGATACCAAAACCCTGGTGATCATTCCGGTGTACAATGAGGAAAACAGGATCAAGACCGTCCTGGAGCGATTCAAAGGTGTGGCGGTGGAGAAGGTTCTGGTGGCGGACGACGGTTCCACAGACAACACTCCGCAAGTACTGAAGGATTTCGATGTGCTGGTGATTCGTCATCCGGACAAGCAGGGGGTGGGAAGCTGCATCCGGGACGGAATCGATCATGCAAGAAAAAACGGTTTTCCGCTGGTGGCGGTGATGGCCGGCAACGGAAAAGACGATCCCCGACAGATACCCCGACTGCTTAGGCCCATACTTGAACAGGATTACGATTACATACAGGGATCCAGATACTTAGAGGGAGGCGAGGCCGGGAATCTTCCCTTTGCCAGGAGGGTGGGAATCAAGGCTTTCACGTTTTTGTGGTCTGTTCTTCTCAGAAAGAAGTTGACCGACGTGACTAACGGATTCCGCGCCTACAAGGTTTCATTGTTTGACGATCCAAAGATAAACATATGGCAATCATGGCTTTCCACGTATGAGCTAGAGTACTACATTCACTTTTGGGTTTTGAAGTTGAAATACCGATTTGCAGAGGTTCCGGTATCGAAAATCTATCCGTCCAAGAAGAAGTATTCCAAGATCAGACCTTTTGTGGACTGGTGGCCCATCGTCAAGCCGCTCTTTGTCCTGTTGCTGAGAATCAGGAAGTAGAAGTCTAGGGGGGGTCGTCAAGTCCCCCCGACCCGACGAGAATCCCGCCAGGTCAGGGGACCTGGCGGACACACATAAGAAGGTTAGCTCACATGAAGTCCAAAAGCAGAAAAGAGAAGAAGCAGACGCCGAAGGCCAAAGATTCCAAACGTGGAGAGTCGGCCTTGGCCAAGTTCTTCCGAAACCCTTTCTTCTCCTCCCGGGTTTTTGAGATTCTCCTTTTTTGCTTCATATTGGGATTGGCTTTCGCAGGTGGCATAATCCACCTGAATGCCGACCCGCCGGCCATCTCCTGGAGCCAGGACGTGGCTACCGACCCCCCCCAATATACCAACTTCGCGCGGAACAAAGTGCTGTGGGATAGCTGGGTGGTCTTCCCCCCTAATCGTTTCGTCTTCTTCCTGAAATCGTTCAGCTCGGTGGCTTCCTACGTGATCTTTTCGGTGTTCGGCACGGGCAGATCACAAGCCAACCTGGTGGCTGTTCTCCTGAACCTGCTGACCATGATCTTCTTGTTTCTGGCCATGAAGAAGGCTTTCGGAAAACGGACTGCATTCTTCTCCTTCTTCTTGCTGGCCGTGAATTATGTCTTCATCATGTATGGCCGGAATCCATTTCTGGAGATATCTGCGCTTTTTCTTCTAACTCTGGGTTTCTACTTTGCTGTTTCGGGCTTTAAGAAGCAGGCGCTTCTCATTCCTTCCGGCATATGTTTCGCCGCTGCCATTTTCTTCGGAAAGACCATGGCCTCGTTCATTCTTCCGGCCTGCTTGATCCTCCTGCTTCTCTGGACGTTCCAACGTTACTCTTCTTCCGAGAGGAAGGTGGACATCCGGCCGCCGATCTTCTTCGCCGCCGGATTTCTTTCGGTGACCATTTTCTGGCTGTTCTTCAGCTACCTGCCTGCCCAGAAGGAGGTGGCGGGTTATTTAGGCGAGCAGGCTTTGGGCCTTTACGGCTTCCCCACGGCGCTTAAGTCCGTCTCGGGCTTTATCTCTTCCTTGTTCACCTTCGGGACCGATCTTTTCTACCGCATGCCGGTGGCCTTCGTTCTTTCGTTTCTGGGCCTGCTGTTGTTTTTCCGAAACCGCCCGTCGATACGGGAATTCATCAGGCGGAAGGATGATCGCTCCAAGGCCGCAGCCTTTGTTGTCTTTTGGTTTCTGGCCGCTTTCTTCCTGCTGATGATCCTGAACTACCGGCCGTTGCGATACCAGATCTATCTTATTCCGCCGCTCTGTGCCTTGGCCGGCTTGTGGTTGGACCGGGTGGTTTCTCCCGAGCGTAACAGGAAAGCTTCCTTGGGCGTTCTGTTTTGGCTGGTCTTCCTTGTGATCGTCACCTTCGTGGTGAACTATGTAATAACCACTCTCTACACCCTCAGCCGAAAGCCAATCACGTTAGCATCGTCCTTGCCCATCGCTCTGGTCATCGCCGTAATCTGCGGAGCCCTGTACTACTGGCGGTCATCCGCCTCCAAAAAAGCCTCCGGGGAAGCGGCGGGATCATCCCATGCAGGACTGGGAATTCTTCTGGCGATGTTTTTGATCCTGATTGCGTTCGTGGTGAACGGCGGGCAGTATGTAAGCTGGGCATCGTCTCCCACCTATTCGTTGAACCGGTCTTCTCTGGATTTAGAGAAGGTGCTCAGCCCGGAAGCGGTGATCTCGGGGCCTTATGGTCCGGCCCTGGTGTGGGACAACCGGCTGGGAGACGTAATCCACATGTTCGGCGTCACCCAACCCGATCCCCAACTCTTCCTGACCTACCCCATCACCCATCTGGCCCTGGAAAGGGGCGGCAATCGCGACCGGGCCTTCAAGGATTACCCTGAGGTGATGAACCAGTCCCCGGTGGTCGCCACCTATTGGCTGAGGAACATCCCGGTAGACATATACAGGGTGGCGGGGCACACGGGCAATCCCCGGGTCGAGGACTATCCCCTCTCGGATTTCGAGAAAGCCAAACTGCTGCTCGATCAAGGCAACAGCGACTCCGCCCTGGTCATGTTGGAGCAGTTCGTGTCCCGCAACCCGGATAATTACAGCGGATACGCGGCTCTGGCGGAGATGTATTTCAACCTAAACGATTTCGAGAAATCATCTGAGGCACTGGAGCGGGCCATCGGGTTCAATCCCTCTGATTTTTTGACCCGCCAGCAGCTGGGAACGGTCTATCTCAACCTGGGGCAACAAACCAAACAAGACAGCTACAGGCTTTTAGCCATCGATCAGTGGGAAAAATCGCTGAAGATCTTCCCACAGAATACCAAGCTGGCAGCACGGCTGCAAAGCATAAAGGGGTACTGATAGAATGCGCAACGCCAATAGAAACGTTAAGGTTTCGGTGGTGGTTCCGGCTTACAACGAGGTGGAGAACATCGTGCCTCTCATGGAGGAATTCTCACGGATGTTCTCGGAGTCCAGAATCAGAGGAGAAGTCATCCTGGTGAACGACGGTTCCACGGATGGCACTTACCTCAGAGCCAGAGAATGCCGCCAGAGATACTATTTCCTCCGGGTGGTTTCTCACCGAAGGAATCTGGGGATAATGCAGGCTCTGATGACCGGTTTTTCGAGGGCCCGGGGCAGGATATTCGTCTTCTGGCCGGCCGATCTGCAGTATCTCCCTCGGGACATCCCCAAGCTGGTGGAGAGGATCGACAGCGGATATGACGTGGTCTGCGGATGGAAGCAGGGCTCCTATGGTCTGAAAAGACTGGTCTCCTTTCTCTACAACCTTCTCTCCCGAATGGTGTTCCGGATCAAGGTTCACGATTTGAACTCGGTCAAGGCATTTCGCCGGGAGGTGGTGGACGACGTGCCCATGCGCAAGGACTGGCACCGATACATGGTGGTGATGGCGGCAGACAAGGGATACAGAATCGGGGAGGTGAAGGTGAATCTCTATCCCCGCAGGTCGGGTGAGTCCAAGTTCGGATTCTGGAGAATCCCGGTGGGATTTCTGGATCTGCTTTCGGTGAAATTCCAGCTCTCCTTCATGAAAAAACCTCTGCTGCTTTTCGGATCAGTTGGTTTGGTTTTGATTCTCCTGGGCATCCTGACCGGAGGGGTTACGGTATATTTGAGAATCGCCAAAAGCGAGGGGTTCAGGCCGCTTCTGTATCTTGTGATCCTGCTGGTGCTCTCGGGCATATCGCTTTTCGCCCTGGGATTCTTGGCCGAGGTGATAGCCGGACTCAGAGAGGAGATCCGAGGAATCAAGGAGAAAAACGCTGCCCAAGGAACATGAGGCTCCGGGATGTGCGGATGAGGCGGAATCCGTTGCCGACGGCGTATGAATAGAGGCGCCCTCTTATCGATTGAAATCGGCTGTGACAGTTAACAGTGTGTTTCCGTTTCAGTCATCAGTAAATGGGAATTGACAAACGTGGCTCGCGATTGGACCATCGAGAAGTACAAAGAATTCTGCATGGCGGTGAAGGACTCCGGCAGGATCGTTCTTCCAGTGGTGGATTACCTGATCCATCCTCCGGAAGCCCGAAAATTGGTCATGCGTCATGACGTGGACATAAGCGGCAAGAGGACGCTGCGGATGGCAGAGATCGAGGCTAAATTCGGTTTTCGGACCAGCTATTATTATCGGAAGGTGAAGAAGACCTTTTCTCCGGAAGTTCTGCGTGCGGTGGCTCAACTCGGCCATGAAGTCGGTTATCACTACGAGGCTCTGGACAAGGCCAAAGGCGACATCCAGAGGGCCAAGGAGATTTTCGAGAGAGAACTGGCGGAATTCAGATCCATGGTGGACGTTAAAACCGTCTCCATGCACGGGAATCCCTTGACCCGCTGGGACAATCGCGACCTGTGGCAGCATTACGGTTTTTCCGATTTCGATTTGGTGGGAGAGTGTTATTTATCCTTCGATGCAAACAAGATCATCTACCTCTCCGACACGGGCCGCACTTGGGAGGAGGGGAAACACAACGTCAAGGATTTCCTGGCGGGGGGGAAGGACCTGGAGCGACCGGCTCTTCGCACCACCGACGATTTGTGCCGATTCTTAAGCGAATCACCCCGGGACGTTTACCTCTTGATGCACCCGGAAAGGTGGAGCACAAGTCTCAGAGACTATGTGGTTCAGGCAACCAGAGACCGGCTGGCATGTCTGGCAAAAGACCTGCTGGCCACGCTGAATAGGAAAAAATGAACATACTCATATTCGTTTCCAATTCCCTGTTTTTCAAGCCGGAATTCTTGAAAGCGATTCTTCCCCCTTTGGGAGATGAGGTCAAGGCTATCATCGCCGCCCCGGTTAAGGGTAAGAAAACCTCCCTTTACGTTCACCTGAAGAGACATTACATCATGTTCGGCCTGTTAGGGTCCATCAAGCTGGCGTGCAAGTATCTTCGAAAAACCATGGCCCTGGCATGGGGAAAGCTCTCCGGCAAGTGTGTTTCCATCCGGCAGGTGGCCAGGCATTTCAATGTGCCTCTGCACGTCACCGACGACATCCATTCGGCCGAAACCATCGAGTACATCCGTGGATGCAAACCGGATTTGATAATCTCCTCCTTCGCCCAGATAATCAGACCCTCTATATTGAACATCCCGACCATCGGCATCTTGAACAAACACTCCGGCTTTCTGCCCAAGTACCGGGGCATATATCCTGTCTTCTGGGCCATGTTGAGCGGAGAATCCGAGATCGGGGTGACGGTCCATTTCATGGCAAAGAAAGTCGACGCCGGTCCCATCGTCCGCGAACAATCCGTTCCCGTGCTCCCCCAGGACACCTTCTACACCCTCTTCGAAAGGGCGCAGAATGCCTCCGCCGGTCTCATGCTCCGGGCAGTTGAGCTGATCAAGAAAGGCGAAAGAGGAAGGCCCATGGAGGGTGACATGCTGAAGCAGTCCTATTCCTATCCCAAGAAAGAAGACGTCAGGGAGTTTAGGAAAAAGGGATTGAGGATGATTTGAGTTTGATTGGTTTGCCGGCTGACGATGGGGGTTCGATTTGAATCACCATCTACGCCAGCGTTGAAAGCAAATCTGCATTCCAGGAATTTGAACATTATCGCAAGCTCCGAAGATCGTCGTCAATCAAAAGTGCACACCTATTTTTAGAGAACAAGCTATTACCACTCTCCTGATGGTGAAACCTCAACTCAACATATTATTCATAGCTCACAGCTATATCAGATATTCTGGCGACCTGGCCGGGCCGTTCATTCATAATGTCGCCAAAAACTTGGTCGGTATCGGTGATAGAGTTCATGTGCTGGCGCCTCACAAGAGAGGATTGGCCACCTTAGAGACAATTGACGGGGTTAAGATACACCGTTTCAGATATGCACCGGTTTCCTACGAACGATTGGCGTATGAAGGAGACATGGACAAGCGGGTGAAAGGAAACCGGTTGAACTGGATTCTGTTTTTATCTTTCCTATATTCCTTTTCCGTTGGTTCCCTATCGTTGATAAAGAGAGAAGAGATCAAGCTTCTATATGCTCATTGGTGGATACCGGGGGGCTTGGTGGGATGGCTGGCCTCTTTGTGGAGCGGAAAACCCCTTTTGGTGACTCTGCACGGAACCGATTACCGGGTGCTGAAAAAACAAAAACTCCTAAGACCGCTGGCCAAGTGCATTTTCAAGCGGGCCCGACATGTGACCGTGGTCTCTTCGTTTATCAAAGAGCACCTAATGGAATATAAGCTGGTGAGTGAAGACAAAATCAAGGTGCTGCCCATGCCGGTGGACGACCGGCAATTCGTTCCCCAGAAGCGCTCGAAAAAAGAAAAGAAAACCATCCTCTGTGTGGCGAAGTTCACCCGGCAGAAGGGATTGGATTATCTGATCGAGGCTTCGAGCATTCTTGTGGACAAGGGACTTGATTTCGAAGTGAAGATAATCGGCGGCGGGCCGGAATGGGATCGTTTCGAGAATAAGATCAGAGAGCTGGGTTTAAGCCAAAAGGTCTTTCTTCGCGACAAGGTCAACCAACAGGAACTACCCTCATATTATCAGGAAGCCGACGTGATCGTGCTTCCCGCAATAGAGGAAGGATTCGGCTTGGTTTTGGTGGAGGCGCAATTGTGTTTACGTCCGGTAATCGGAGCCAGATCGGGAGGGATTCCGGACATAATTGAAGACGAAAAGAGCGGGCTTTTGGTGCCTCCGGAAGACGAAGTAAGCCTGGCCTCTGCCATCCAGAGGGTTTTGACCGACGAACAGCTGGCTGATCGCCTGGCCCAGGGCGGATACGAAAGCGCCAAAGCGAAATTCTCCTCCCACGCGGTCCTGCAGGAATATCTGAAGCTGCTGAGATGAAAACGAAGAGTTTCCTGATCAAATCGGCTCAGGTCGTCATAATCCTGGTCATATTCTATTTTCTGGGCAGAAGCATCGTCGCCAACTGGACCCAGGTAAAGGATTTCAATTGGGAGTTCGATTATCCTCTGTTGATTTTATCTTTTGCCCTCCAGCTGGCAGGACTCTGCTGGCTGGTCAAAATCTGGCAGAGGATGTTGAGCCATACCGGTTCCCGGGTTTCGTACCTGAAGCTCTTCAAAGTCTGGTTTTTTGCCAATCTGGGCAAGTATCTTCCGGGGAAGGTCTGGCAGTTCATGGGCATGATATACATGCTGGAAAAACAGGGGGTGCCCAAGCAAAGCAGCCTTTCCACCGGCGTCTTGGCCCAGGCTTTTTCCGTCATGTCCGGGCTGCTGGTCTCGGTGATTTTCCTAGGCGCCAGCTTGTATTCTCAGTTTTTCTCCAAGGAGCCGGCCCTGCTGGCGGCGGGAATAGTTCTGGGTTTGGCCATCCTGGTGATCGGCGGCTATCCCAAGGCGCTGGAGAAAATTATCAACCTGGGCTTGAGGATATTGAAAAGACAGGAGATTGCGCTTGATATTCGGGCCAGGGATGTTATTATTTACATCTTGTTCTATTCGGCGTCCTGGCTTTTGTACGGACTGGCGTTTTTGATATTCGTTAAATCCATGGCTCCTGCTTCCTTTCACCTGTATCCCACCCTCACCGGCGCATTCGCCTTCTCGCTGAACGTGGGATTTCTGGCGGTGTTCACTCCGGGCGGGATCGGCGTACGGGAAGGGGTGTTGGTGCTTCTGCTCTCCTCTTTGTTCCCGCTTCCCGTCTCCACTCTGATCTCGCTTCTTTCCCGCCTGTGGATGACGGCAGGCGAGCTATTATGCTTTCTTGTAGCTGTACCGCTGAAATAAGAGGTGGTCTAATCGTGTTGAACCTGCGAATCCAGCCACCAAAGAGAAGGTCCGGAGACGAAAGATGAAAAAGCAAAAGAACAAGAAAGCCCAGGCAGTGTCAAAGACCAAATCCACCGGTCTCAGCTCCCGGACCCAGGAGAAAATCTGGCGGTATCTTCCGCTGGGGCTTCTTTTCCTTCTCACCATCCTCCTTTTCTCCGGCTTTGTCTTTTCGGATCAGATGCTCTTCGGAACGGATACCGTTGAAGCCGGTGTCATGTTCCGGTCTTTCTACTCATCCTTCGTCAAGCAATACCATGCCGTGCCCCAATGGGATCCCTATCTTTTCGGCGGTCTGCCTTTCGTGGATGCCATGCACGGCGACACCTTTTATCCTCTGGCAGCTCTGCAATTCGTCCTCCCCATACAGCGAGCCTTGGGATGGAAGCTGGTTCTGACCGTCTTCTTGGCGGGCATATTCACCTACCTCTGCATGCGAGCTTTCAGATTCTCCCGGCTGGTTTCGCTCATCTCAGCCGTGGGCTATATGTTCGCCGCCAATTTGGTCTCCTGGGTCTATGGCGGTCAGGACGGAAGGATGTACGTCACCAGCCTGCTGCCGCTTTTGTTTTTCTTCCTGCAAAGGGCGCTGGAGAGCGGCAGGTGGATTCATTATATGGGTCTGGGTGTGTCCATCGGCCTTTTGATATTGGCCAACCATCCTCAGTTGGCTTACTATGCCATGTGGGCCGTGGGTCTCTACTTCTTGTTCTTCCTGGCGTCCGGCTTTTGGGGCGAAAGCGGAAAGCCCGCTTCGCATAAGATCAAGCCACTGGTCAAGCCGATCGTGCTTTTCGTCCTAGCGGTGGTCATCGGCCTGGGGCTTTCTCTGGTGCAACTGCTTCCCCCTTACATCTATGTCAACAAGTACTCCCCCCGGGCGGAGGGAGGAAAGGGCTACGAGTACGCGGTCTCCTGGTCGGCTCATCCCGAGGAGCTGGCGTCTCTTGTGGTGCCGGAGTTCAGTGGATTAAACACCCAGGACGAAAGCACCTACTGGGGACGGAATGCCTTCAAACAGAACTCCGATTACGGCGGAGTCATACTTCTGGTTTTCGCGATATTCGCCTTCTTCTTTGTCAGAGACAAAAAGAAATGGTTCTTCCTGGGTTTATCCATCCTGGCTCTGATCTATTCGCTGGGGGGTCACACCCCCATTTACAGGCTTTTCTATTACCTGGTGCCCCAGGTGAAGAACTTTCGGGCGCCTGGATTGATCCTTTTCCTTTTGATCTTTTCACTGGTTTTCCTTTCCGCCATGTTCATGGAACGTCTGTTTAAGGGGATCAAAGACCCGATCGAGCAGAAGAAGCTGTCCAAGGTGCTGCTGATCACCGTGGCCGTCTTCTTCGGCCTGGCGCTTTTGTTTTCCGTGGCCGGGGAAACCTTGTTGTCTATCTGGACCGGCATACTCTACCCCGGCATCGCCTCCAACAAAATCCGCGTAATGAACCAGAACCTGCCCAATATCGCCCGGGGATTCTGGCTGGCCGCGCTTCTGGTGGGATTGGCCTGTGCCGCCGTTCATCTTCTGGCCAGGGGAAGGATAAAGCCGGTGGTCTTCGCCTTTTGGATAGGGGTTTTGTTGATATTCGATCTGTGGAGGGTGGACTTTAAGTTCATCCGCAATTTCGATTATCAGAGTTACTTTCGCAAAGACAGCGCCATCGAGTTTTTGCAGAGGGACAAAGAGGAGTTTCGGGTATTATCCCTGCCCGGCACATTTCAGGGTCAGGACATACCCGCCTTCTTCGACCTCATGCAGGTGTTCGGCTATCACGGCAACCAGCTTAAAGCCTACGACGATTTCACCGAGAGAAGCTACCGGGAATCGGCCCGCAGCCAAGAGGAATATGGTCAGAGGTACGCCCAGTTTCTCTTCGGAATCAAGCCCGACCTGCTGAACGTGAAATACGTGCTCAGCCCCGGATCTTTGAATCACCCCAAATTCGAACAGGTGTTTCAGGGAGACGGGGTATTCGTGTCCCGGAACCAAAGCTATCTTCCCCGGGCGCGCATAGTCTCCGACTATGAGGTGGTAACCGACCGGCAGGCCATCCTGACACGAATCGCTGATCCGGATTTCGACTATCGGAATACCATAGTCCTGGAGGAGAATCCCCCGGAGTTCTCCGGCAGGACCGACAGCCTGGAGGTGGTGGGCAGAGCCTCCGTCCAGGAGGATCGGATCAACACTCAGGTGGTAGAGGCAAAGCTATCGCAGCCCGGCTTTCTCGTCATGAGCGAGAACTATTATCCGTCATGGAAGGCCTACGTGGACGGAAAGGAAGCCAAAATCTACCGGGCGGATTACCTCTTCCGCGCGGTTTATTTGGATCAGGGGTCTCACCAGGTCAGATTCCTCTTCGATTCGGCCCCCTATCGCATCGGGAAGGCTTCCACCTTGTTGACTTGTGTCCTGGTTTTGGTTATGTTTGTATTTTACATGGCCAGACGGGCCAAACCCGCCAAGCCGGCCGTGAACGAACCGGCGTGAGCCGCTTCTGGCCAGACAGATTTGGAAAACAGCCTGGGAGAAAATGAAGGCCCTGGTCATAATACCCACTTACAATGAAAGGGAGAACATCGAGGCCATCGTTCCGGCGGTGCTCGAAAAGGACCCTTCCCTGCACGTCCTGATAGTGGACGATAATTCTCCGGACGGCACCGGCCGCATCGCCGATTCCATGTCCCAGGCCGACCAAAGGGTGTCTGTGATACACCGGCCGGGCAAAATGGGTCTGGGAACGGCCTACATCAGCGGCTTCAAATTCGCGCTGGAGAAGAAATACGATCTGGTGTTCGAGATGGACTGCGATTTTTCCCATGATCCCAAGTATATCCCCGAGTTCCTGCGCGCGGCCAAGGAGGCGGATCTGGTGCTGGGGTCCCGATACATAAGCGGGGTAAACGTGGTGAACTGGCCCATATCCCGGCTGCTTTTGTCTTATTACGCCAACGTTTACTCCCGGATCGTGACCGGCTTGCCGGTAAAAGACGCCACCGGGGGTTTCAAGTGTTTCCGCCGTCAGGTGCTGGAGGCCATCGACTTAGGCCGGGTGAAATCCAACGGCTACTCCTTTCAGATAGAGATGAGCTTTCGCGCCTGGA
>CAZWAO010000024.1:0-17704 GCA_964631815.1 uncultured Ignavibacteria bacterium
TGGGGATTGACCTTCTCACCAAACCGTTGTTCGGTGCCTGTGTGGGAGTGGTCGCTGCAACTCGGATCGTGTACGGTTCGTCCGAGTGGCCTACAAATCCGGGCGGTGGCGAATCCATGTGTTACGAATTCAATCGTTTTATGATAGCCGGACCGGACGGAGCCGAGAAGGTAGGCGACGCGGTGTACGACTCCAAGTTCTTCTGTCACAGCAACTATGGCTTTGCCCACTATGCCGAATACTGGAATATGGTGACCTACAATCTCTACGGAGATCCTTCGCTGGTAAGGGAAGGCATCCGTCCGCTAATTCACGGCGACTGCAACGGCGACGACCAAATCGATTTGGGAGACGCGGTTCATTTGCTCAACTACTTGTTTAAGAACGGGCCTTCCCCGCAACCGCTGGAGGCGGGCGACTGCAACTGCGATCAGACAATTGAGTTGGGAGATGTGGTTCACCTTCTAAACTATCTGTTCAAGCAAGGCCCTTTGCCGTGCGAAACGTAAAGTGCATACTGACTCATAGCTCAGCCATCGGGAGGTGCTCATGTCCTGAAGCGAATGAATTTGATGTAAGCGAAGACAGAATCGGAGACCTTGAGATTTTGTGGGGGCTATGGAGAGGAGACTTGTAAGATGAGAAGAAGAAAAGACATAAGCTGGTCGGGCATAATAAGCTCGATGATACTGACTTTAATCTTGGTTGCGTTTGTGGCTAATCCGCTAACCTCGTTGGCCGCGACCCACACCAGCCTAACCGAGAGCGGCACCAGCACCACTTGAACCTACTGCAAATTCGCGCAGGCTGCGCTGAAGCAGATTTATACCGAGGGTGCATATGATTTCTATTTTGTCTCCTTGGTGAGCAATAAGAACACCCACGCGGGGGACAGGCTCGACGAGTTGAACCTCTACTATGTCCCCGACGTGTTTTTTGACGGGGGTTACGTTGTCAACGTAGGTGCCAGCAGCGTTCCGGGAGCGGTGGCCACTTACAGTGCCAGCTTGAACACCTGCGGCAACCGGGTGGTTCCGGATATCGACTTGGAGGTATCGGTGGGGTGGCTGGGCAGCGCCACGCTGGATATCAAGGTCACGGCCTTAAACAACGAAGCCACCGACTATTTCGGTCGCCTCCGGGTCTACGTCACCGAGATCTCTTCCAGTATGGGCTGGTTGGATAGCGGGGGAAATCCTTACGCGTTTGCATTCTTGGATTATGCGTTTAACCAAAACATCTCGGTGGAAGCGGGAAAAACCTGGAAAGACTCCACGGCCTGGGATGGAAATCTCCACAATGACGGATACGGCCATACTTTCGGCGGAATCACACCGGACAACATAATGGTCATCGCGGCGGTTTTCGATTCCACCTGGCATCAAGGATATTCTTACCCTCCCAGTAGCTATCCGTTCGATGCCTACTATGTGGACCAGGCCGCGGCCGGCTGGATCAATCTTCCGCCGAATGCGCCCGGCAGTCCTTGGCCCGCAAACAATACGCCCAACGTGGATCTGGATCAGAATCTCTCTTGGTCCTGTTCGGATCCGAATCCCACCGATTCCGTCACCTACGATTTGTACTTGGGAACCACAAATCCTCCGCCGCTGGTGGCCAGTGATCTGACCGTTTCCAGCTATGAGCCGGGAACCATGGACCTTGACGTAACGTATTTCTGGCAGGTGGTGGCCTGGGATAACCACGATACCTCTACCACCGGGCCGCTGTGGCACTTCGGCACGGACGACAATTGTCCTTCGGTCTACAATCCGGATCAGGAAGACGCCGACCAAGACGGCGTGGGCGACAGCTGCGACGCATGCACCGACACCGACGGCGACGGTTATGGCAATCCGGGATTCCCGGCCAGCATCTGCGATCTTGACAATTGTCCTGCCGTTTACAATCCGGGTCAACAGGACGCGGATGGGGATGGCATCGGCGATACCTGCGACATCTGTCCCGACGAGTACGGAGTGGGCTGCTGTGACCCCGTGTTCTTGAATGCGCCGCCGCATATCACCTCGCCGGCGGTCGACACGGCCGCTCCATCGTCCGAGCCGCACGTCTATGTGGGCACGGCCCACGACACCAATTGCGACGGGACCGGGTTGGAGATCGGTTTCTTCGACTTTCCCTCCTGGTGCTGGGCGTCCGGAGATTCGCTGCTTGGCCTGGCGGGTTGCGACTTTGTCGATACCTCTTTCATGGTCTTCGTTTCGGACGGCAGCAAAGCCGACACCCAGCAGGTGACCCTGGTGATCGATCACTCCAACGTGGCTCCGTCCATCACCTTGCCCGGGGACACCCTGGACGTGGCCTTTGGACAGCAGTTCGGCTACTACCCGGACATCGTGGACCCGGACGACGACGTGCACACCGTGGCTTATCCGGAATATCCCCACTGGTGCTTCGTCGAGAACGACTCGGTTGTGGGCACTGCTCCTGACACCGAGTTCGTCGAAGTGCTTACGGTGATCGCACAGGACTTCTGTAAGGCGGATACTCTCTCCTTTGCCGTTCGCACGGTTCCGGTAGGCGACGTGAACGGAGACAAATTGGTGGATGTGGGCGATGCAATTTACCTGCTCAACTACCTGTTCAAAAACGGAGCGGCTCCCACGGTCTGGGCCACGGGTGACTGCAACTGCGATCAGATCATCAACGTGGGCGATGCCATCTATATTCTCAACTACCTGTTCAAGAACGGAGGTGCGCCGGGAGACTGTTAGCTCTGGCGGATAAAACTTGCCACAGGCCCCCTTGAGAGCTATATTGACCGGGCACTGGTTTCGAAAAACGACTCTCGAGGAGGACCCAAGGCATGAAGCTCACACAGGTCTCCGGGGAAGACCGGGGCAAGATCGTGCTGTATGCACTCAGCACCTGCGTATGGTGCAAAAAGACCAAGAACCTGTTGGAGAAGCAGGGCGTCGGCTACTCCTACGTGGATGTGGATCAGCTCGAGGGAGAGGACCGGGAGAAGACCATGGAGGAAATCAAGAAATGGAATCCCAAGTGTTCCTTTCCCACTTTGGTGATAAACGACCAGAGCTGCATCGTAGGCTATAGAGAGGACAAGATTAAAGAGGCTATAGGAAAATGAGCGACCAGATCGCGGTCGATCAGGAGCAGGTCGATCAGCTTTACGGCAGGCTGAAAAGGGAAGCGGAGGAAGCCGGCTATCATCTTAACCCGGACGTAGAATTCACCAAGGAGCTGATCAGGGGTCTTTTGGTAAACGAAAACAGGTACGGATACTGGGCCTGCCCATGCCGGCTGGCTTCCGGGACCAAGTTCGAAGATCTGGATATAATCTGTCCCTGCGATTACCGGGACGCGGACGTGGATGAACACGGCGCCTGCTATTGCGCGCTCTATGTATCTCAGGAGGTTTTGAACGGAAAACGCCAGGCCGGCTCGATTCCCGAGCGCCGGCCGCCGCGAGAGAAAAGGTCACAGATACTGGAGACGGAACGCAAAAGCTCTGCCGCGCCCTCCTTGTCCAAACCGGTTTGGAGGTGCCGGGTGTGCGGTTATCTGTGCGGCAGGGATGAGCCGCCCGGAGTCTGCCCCATCTGCAAAGCCAAGAAGGAGAAATTCGAAAGATTCATGTGACTCGAGCCTGCCTGTTCAAGAGAATCCCCATGAAGAAAAGGACTGAGGCGGTCCTTTTCTGCTTTGTGTTGTTCGTTTCCTTGCTCTGGGGAACGAGCAGAGCCGATCTTCATCCACTGGAGCCGTCCCGTTCAGCCGAGGGACATGCAAATACTGCAGCCGGTTCTTATCCCGAAGACGTCATAGTATACACTGCCCACCAGGAGTGGCTCTCCCGCATCTACCTGCTGCGAATGGACGGCACCATCGTCGATTACTTCGAATACTCCTTCTACTACTTCGCTGACCTCGAGGTGGTCAACAACCAAGTATACGCTGCCGAAGCGTTCGCTCCCCGGGTGTATCGGGTCGACCTACAAACCGGGAGCCTGGATTTGGTGATCGACGATTGGAGTCTCTATTACTTCTATGATTTAGCCTTCGACGGCACCTACTTCTACCTCACCGAATGGGACCTGAACCGATACGACATCAACGGAAACAAGGACGGCACGGCGTCCTTCGACCAATCCGTGCATGGCGGAGCCTGGGACGGCTCCTACTACTGGACCCTGACCGATGAGAACCAAATCAAATGCTGGAACATCTCAACCTGGCCTACGGTGACCGAGGTGTCCGAAAACAACTTCTCACCGCCCACATCCAGTTGTCGGGGACTGTGGTTCGACGGAGAGTACTTCTGGACCGCAGAGAGCAAAGACGGTATTCTTGGTCAGATCTACCAGTTCAATCACCGGGGCATGGTGATCAACCAGTTGATCGAGCCGGCTTTCATGGGTTGGTCGGCATGTCTGGTCAAGGCCAGCGACTATCCCCGGATTCCTCAGACGCCCTCCGGCCCCGCCGGCGGGGAGACGCAAGTCCTGTACGAGTTTTCCAGCACCACCACCGACCCGGAGGAGGACAGCGTGTTTTTCTGGTTCGACTGGGGGGACGAAACCGGAGGCGATTGGCTGGGACCCTACGTCTCGGGAGACACCTGTCGGGCTTCCCACGCCTGGACCAATTCCGGTGATTTCCTTGTCCGGGCTAAGGCGAAAGACGTCAATGACTACCAGAGCGAGTGGTCGGATGAGCTGACCGTGTCGGTATACGCGCGCGGAGACTGCAACCGCGACGGAATAATAGAGATCGGCGATGTGCTGCATCTGGTGAACTATTTGTACAAAAGCGGACCGGCTCCGAATCCCATGGAGGCCGGGGACGTCAACCGGGATGGTAGGATCGACTTGGGGGACGTGGTTTATCTGTTGAACTATCTGTTCCGCAATGGACCGCCGCCGCACTAAGGGGAGGCAAAAACGTATGCTGGTTATGCCGGCACGCTTCTGCGAAACACATTCGCAGAAACAAAGATGGTCGCATGTCTCTGCGAGCCGCCCAACCTATTGATTACCAGTGGAATAGAAACGTGAGCTGAAGACTTGGGTGCGGTTTTTTGCGCGGCAGAAGAAATACAAATGGGTTTCTCCAAGGACCGGACTTTCCATGTCGTGCTAAGTTACTCATTCTGCATGGATTATCGATTCAATTAAGGACTCGACATCCTGCTCGTCTCGGCATGAAGTTTGATTGTATTTGTAAACGTCCGCAGATTTCGTCCGTCAGCAGCGGACGAAACCGTCAGTCTCTTTGCCGCGGCAAGAGACCTTGATCTTCCTTGCCCTTCCAAGACGACACCCCTGGAAGCCAGCGGATCGGTCTATCGCTTCTGATTCTCAGTAGGCGTTGCTTCTTCGGAGGTAGCCGAAGAGACGACCTCCAATCATTCTCATCCTGGCGAGACCTCTCCGGATAGTCACCACATCCAAACCTTCCAACCGACCTCTGATTTTTGCACTTGATGCGGCCAACAGTTTTTCTTGACTTTTTCCATACTTGGCTTATAATTAAGTTGTGCCTGCTGTTTTACTTACAGACAACGAATCGTTCTCCAACCCGAGAGGAGGAAATGATGTCCTTCGCTAACGGACGGAGGTGCGTTCTGACTGCACTTTTCTCCGTCGCAATTATGCTGGGCGCCAGCTTGTTCATCGCGGCTCAAAGCAGCGCGGATGTGGTCAGCGTGACTATACCCGTGGGAGCGTACGCCGTTGAGCAAGGGGAAGAAGGTCAAACCGTGACGGTGGAAGGCTACGGCCGTCTGCTGATCCCGGGCAAGCCCAATCTGCCCTCAAAGATCTTCGCTATCGCCATCCCGCCTGGAGCGGAAGTAACACGGGTCAGCTTCGAATTGGGTCAGGGGACAACCCTGCCCGGAACTTTTCAGATACCACCCTCTCCCCTGCCCAGGGTCATCACCCAGGAGGATCCCTTGTTGTATCAAAGGGAACTGCGAAGGTATCGGGAGAACTATGCCTCGGTGTATGAAAGTGACGAGCCGTATCCTGCCTCCGTGGGAGAGTATGTGCGCCCTGCCGGATTCCGGAAATACAACCTGGTGGACGTGCGGGTGACGCCGGTTACCTATCGTCCCCAGTCCGGTCAACTGACCTACTATTCCCAGGTGACTGTTCACGTGGAGTATATCATAGCCAAGAATTTCGCTCGGAGCAACGCTGTAAGCGATGAGATACCAAGACAGGAGCGCATAGCGCAGGATATCATCTTCAACTACTCCCAGGCGCAAGCTTGGTATTCAAGTGCGCCCGGAAGCAAGGACAACTACGACTTCGTGATCATCACGCTGGATGCGCTGACCTCGGCGGTGACGCCTTTGGCCAGTTGGGAGATGACCAAAGGCAGAACCGTGAACGTGGTGACCACCTCCTGGATAAACAGCAATTATACCGGCTACGATCTGGCTGAGAGAATGAGGAATTTTCTGAGAGACAAGTATCCTTCCGGCCAGTGGGGCATAGAGGACGTCTTGCTGGTGGGACACTATGACGACGTCCCCATGCGCCGCACGGAGCAGGACCTGGGATACGGAAAGCCGGAGACCGACTTCTACTATGCGGAGCTTTCGCTGCCCGACGATCAATCCTGGGATTCCGATCAGGATCACAAATGGGGCGAGAATTCCGATGCCGTCGACTTCTACAACGAGGTGAATGTGGGCCGCATTCCGTGGAGCGATCCTACCACGGTTCAGCACATCTGCGAGAAGTCGGTGGCCTATGAGCAGAATGACGATCCCTCCTTCAAGAAGAACATCCTGCTTTTGGGGGCCTTCTTCTGGGACAACGATCCCAATCCTCAGACGGATAATGCCGTTTTGATGGAGGCCAAGGTGGACCAGCCCTGGATGGCCGACTGGACCATGACCCGGATGTATGAACAGGGCTATTCCAGCTATCCCATGGACTACAATCTTAATTTCAACAACGTGCGCAATGTGTGGTCGTCCAACACCTTTGCCTTCGTGAACTGGGCGGGCCATGGCTCGGAAACCGGCAGTTACATCTATCACAGCACGGGCGAGGCGTTCGTGTCCACCTCCACCTGTTCCTATCTGAACGACGATTATCCGGCCATCTGCTTTGCCGACGCCTGCAGCAACTCGGACACGGATTATCTGAACCTGGGACAGGCCATGCTTCAGAGGGGTGCGGTGGGGTTCGTGGGGGCCACCAAAGTGGCTCTGGGCTGTCCGGGCTGGAACGATCCCTATGACGGCTCCAGCCAGTCGCTGGACTACTTCTTCACCACCTACGTCACCTCGGGCGACTATACCCAGGGACAGGCCCTGCAGCAGGCACTCAGAGAGATGTATACCAACGGGCTTTGGGATTACCAGAAGTACGAGGCCTTCGAGTGGGGGGCCTTGTGGGGCAATCCCGATTTGGGAATGCCGGCTCCCGCGCTTTTGGTGATTAAACTTCCGGATGGCGTGCCCGACTACGTCCAACCCGGCATAACCACCACCATAAACGTCAGCATCCAGGACAGCGGCGACACCTACGTTCCCGGAAGCGGGATGCTTCACTACCGCTACGACGGCGGCACCTATTTGACTTCGGCGTTGGTTCCTCTGGGAGGAAATCTATATCAGGCCACTCTCCCTGCGGCTGAGTGCGAGGAGAGTCCGGAGTATTATTTCAGCGCCGAAGGCGTCAACTCCGGGGTGACCTACAATCCCCCCGCAGCACCGGCCGTCGTGTACTCCTCCATTATCGGAGAGCTGCATCCTCTCTTCGCGGATGACTTCGAGACCGACCTGGGCTGGACCGTGGAAAACGACGTCAGCCTGACCGATGGGGCTTGGGATCGCGGAGTTCCGGTGGGAGGAGGCGATCGGGGCGATCCGGCCACGGACTATGACGGCTCCGGCAGCTGTTTCCTCACGGACAACACAGACGGCAATTCGGACGTGGACGGCGGCACCACCTGGCTTATCTCCCCTGCCATTGACGCCACCATAGGCTCCGAGGTAAGGGTCCATTACGCCCTGTGGTACACCAATAATTCCGGGGACAACCCCAACAGCGATCTGTTCAAGGTTTACATATCCAGCGACGATGGCGCCAATTGGACCCTGGCGGAAACCATCGGACCACAGAGCCCGGTGGGCTGGAATCAGCACGAATTCTACGTGGAGGATTTCGTGACTCCCACTGACCAGATCCGGGTGCGTTTCGAGGCTTCGGATCTGGGCTTGGGCTCAGTGGTAGAGGCGGGTATCGATGACTTCGGTCTTTACGTCTTCCGCTGCCAGGAGGCAGTGTGCGTGGATGGCGACGGGGACGGTTTCGGCGACCCGGGACACCCGGAAAACACCTGCCAAGACGACAACTGTCCCTACGCTTACAATCCGGGACAGCAGGATGCCGATCAGGACGAAATCGGGGATCTGTGTGACGACTGTACGGATACCGACGGGGACGGATACGGCGATCCGGGATTTACGGCCAACCTGTGCGACCAGGATAATTGTCCTTCTGTTTATAATCCCGATCAGGCAGATTGGGACGGGGACGGTGTAGGCGATCTCTGTGATATTTGCCCTCACCACTCCGCGGACGACTGTTGCAACCCCTCTGCCTCCAATGTACCGCCGGAGATAACCTCAGCCGCCAACTGGGTGGTGACTCCTTCCGAGGAGCTTTTGATCTACGTTGCCGCCGCCGCGGACTCAAACTGCGACGGGACAGAGCTGGAGATGAGCTTCCTGGACGTTCCTGCCTGGTGCACCGTTTCGGGCGATACTGTCTTTGCCAGCGTGGCCTGTGACCAGGAGGACGGCAGCTTCAAGATCACGGCCTCGGACGGTTCAATGGCGGATACTTTGACGGTGCTGGTGACGGTCGATCACTCCAACGTGGCTCCTTCTATCGCGCCTGTGGGAGACACGGTGAACGTGGCTTTTGGACAGGACTTCGTCTATTATCCCAGCATAACCGACCCGGATGACGACCATCACACCGTGGCTTATCCTCAGTACCCGCAGTGGTGCTCGGTGGCGAACGACACGGTCTGGGGCACTGCCCCGGATACGGTTCTATTCGAGGTTCTGACCACAACGGCGGCCGACTTCTGCAAAGCAGACACGCTCTCCTTCACCGTGCGAACCTATCTATGCGGTGACGCCAACGCGGATGAACTGATAGACTTAGCCGACGCCATCATGATTTTGAACTACCTCTACCGGAACGGCGACGTCCCTGAGCCTATATCGGCGGGAGATGCCAACTGCAGCGGAATGGTGGATGTGGCCGATGCCATCTATGTGGTGAACTACCTGTTCAAAAACGGGCCAAAGCCAGGTTGCTGAGAGTCAACCGGCGGAGGATTCCCAAACGGACTTCGCTTTACAAACCCCGACTCGAACGCGAGCCGGGGTTTGCGTATCAGGTAAAAAGGGCTTGTAGCACACCAGTTGCCCTATTGCAGGGAGTGTTGAAAGACCGGTTTTTCTTGACTTTTTCCAGGGTTGGGGTTATACTGCATTAGTGAGAAAGGATCGAATGCTTGCCAAAATCAACCTTTCCCCTCTTGAAAGGAGGAAAAGATGTACAAGTGCGGAAGGGTGGTAATCTACCTGATAGCCGTGCTGATCATCGGCGGGGCCATGCTGAGTGCCGATACCGGCAGGGCGGCTGTTATCTCGCAGGACGGGACCATCAGCGTGGCTGTCCCCATTGGGGCATATGACATCCGACAAACGGCTGAAGGTCAGGAAATCTACCTAGATGATTTCGGGCATCTTTTGGTGCCGGGCAAGCCCAATCTGCCGTCAAGGATCTTTGCCATGGCCATTCCTCCGGGAGCCAAAGCCACCCAGGTGACTTTTGATCTGGGTGAGGGCATTGCTTTGCCTGGAACCTACCGGATACCTCCCTCTCCGCTGCCCAGAGTGGTCGGCCAGGAGAATCCCCTGGTGTACCAACGCGAAAAGCAGATCTATGATGACAACTATGCTTCGGTCTATGAGAGCGATGAGGCATATCCGTCTTCCGCGGGAGAGTTGGTCCGCAGCGCCGGATTCCGAAAATACAATCTGGTGGATGTGAGAGTCACGCCGTTTGCATATCATCCCCTGTCGGGCCGGCTGATTTACTATCCTGAAGTCAGGGTCAACATAGCTTACAGTTTTCCCAAAGACTTCTCGGCGGGTGACATCATGACGGATAATCTCCCGCGTAAGGAGATGGTCGCGCAAGAGATCATCCTCAACTACCAGCAGGCTCAGGATTGGTACCCTGCCAACACCGTCGGGAGCAAGGAAACCTATGATTTCGTGATCATCACCCTTCCTCTTTTGGACGCCTCGGTCGCCCCTCTGGTAAACTGGGAGACGCTCAAGGGTCGAAGCGTCAATGTGGTGACCACCACCTGGATCAACAGCAATTACACCGGCTACGATCTGGCCGAGAAGATAAGGAACTTCCTCAGGGACAAGTATCCCTCGGAGCAGTGGGGCATCCAGGACGTTCTTTTAGTCGGCGATTACGATGACGTGCCCATGCGCCGCTGTGCGCAGGATGCTGGATACGGCCAGCCGGAGACCGACTATTACTATGCGGAGCTCTCCCTTCCGGACGCCTCCTCCTGGGATGCCAACGGCAATCATCAGTGGGGCGAGAACTCCGATCCCATCGACTTCTATGCCGAGGTCAACGTGGGAAGGATTCCCTATAGCGCAACTTCCACTATCCAGCACATCTGCGAGAAATCGGCGGCCTACGAGGCCAATAACGACCCGGCCTACAAGAAACACATGTTGCTTTTGGGAGCCTTTTTCTGGTCAGACACCGATAATGCGGTGCTCATGGAGGCCAAGATAAATCAGCCCTGGATGTCGGACTGGACCTTCACCCGGATGTATGAGCAGGGTTACTCCACTTACTCCTCCGACTACAATCTCCGATTTACCAATGTCCGCTCGGTCTGGTCATCCGGCCAATACGCCTTTGTCAACTGGGCCGGGCACGGCTCGGAGTATGCCAGCTACATCATGTACTCCACCGGTGAGGCTTTCGTTTCCACCTCCACCTGCCCCTACCTCAACGATGATTATCCGGCCATAGTTTTTGCCGATGCCTGCAGCAATTCCGACACCGATCATAACAACATCGGTCGGGCCATGATGCAGCAGGGTGCGGTAGGCTTCCTGGGCGCCACCAAGGTGGCATACGGGTCGGGGGGCTGGGAGAATCCCAGCGACGGCTCCAGCCAATCCTTGGACTATTACTTCACCACCCGGGTGACATCTCTTTCGTACACCCAGGGTGAGGCGCACCAGTGGGCGCTGAGATACATGTACAGTCACAATCTTTGGTATCTGGTGAAGTATGAGATGTTCGAGTGGGGAGCGCTCTGGGGGAACCCCGATCTGGGGATGGCGCCGGTGCAGACCTACATGTGCGGAGATGCCAATGCCGACGAGTTGATCGACGTCTCGGATGCCATCTATCTGCTCAACTACCTCTATAAGAGTGGTTCCGCCCCGGACCCGGTGGAAGCCGGAGATGCCAACGACGACGGGATCGTGGACGTGTCCGATGCCATCTATCTGTTGAACTACCTTTACAAGGAAGGACCGGCGCCGGGCTGCTGAGACCGGAATCCTGACAAACCCTGAGTTTTGAACGCATAAGCCCCAGCTTCCACAAGCTGGGGCTTTTCTCATCTGAACCCTAAGGGAGGGACTGAGGAAAGCCTCGCCTCACGCGCAAGCCGTACACGAGGAAGACCCGCGCCTGCTGTTCGATCAATCGGATAGAGACACTCCGGACATTATTACGCCGCGGGGCAGAAGTCAGCTCTCACAAGACAGAATCGCCTCTCCATTCATCAAGAGGCCCAGCCAAAAGACCGACAAATCCATAAGAAGGGGGGCTTTTTGTTACTGCCGGTACGAATATATGTGGAATACAGGGAGGACTATCCGGTCACCCTGGCGCTCATCGGGATCAACCTCCTGGCATTCGTTCCCGTGTTTCTGACCCCCTGCTGCGGGCTTCTGCCCTTTTTCACCAAATACGGATTGGTTCCCGGCTCGCCCCAACCCCACCAGTTCCTCACCCATATGTTCCTCCACGGCGGGATAATGCACTTGGGCTTCAACCTGCTTTTCCTATGGTTGTTCGGCAAGGTGGTGGAGAGCGTCTTCGGACACGCTAAGTTCCTGCTCTTCTACCTGGGAGGCGGACTGGTGGCCGGTTTGTCTCAGCTGGCCATCTGCCATATCAGCGGAGCCGGATTGGAGGTTCCCATGGTCGGCGCCTCCGGTGCCATTGCCGCGGTGCTGGGAGTTTTTCTCACCAGATACTATTTCGTCAAGATCGAGATGCGCTGGTTTTTCTTCTTCCTCCTGTTCTTCCGAATCTACACCTTTCACTTGAGAGCCTGGGTGTTTCTGCTCTTACTCTGGTTTATTCCTCAACTGGCATTCGGGCTTTTGTCTTTGGGCTATTCCAGCGGCGTGGCCTACTGGGCTCACATCGGAGGCTTCTTGTTCGGAGTGGTTCTGGGCATGCAGATGAATCTGCTCAGGGAGGCCAAGGCGGAGATCGCCTACGGCAAGGGTCGGGATGCATTCTCCATCGGCCATGGGTCTTCCCGCATGCATCTGAAGGAGAGCATAGGCGCTTCGCCCCGTAGCATAAAAACCCGCCTGGATCTGGCCCAAAGCTACATAGCTGAGCAGAGGCTAAACGACGCAATTAGGGAGTACGTTGAGGCTTTCAACGTAGCCTACCGGACTGGGGAAATCGAGGAGGCGCTGAGCATCTACAGCATGGCCTTCACGTTGAAAGATGAGGAGTTGATTCTGCCGGAGGATCAGGAATTGCAGTTAGGCTCAGATTGCATCAAATACGCCCATTACGAGCTGGGCTTTGATGTTCTCGATAAACTCCACCGGTTGAGACCGGATCATCCCCAGACCGAGCAGATACTCGCCAAACTGGTTGCCCTCTCGGCCAACAAGCTGGCCAGATACCAAGAGGCTGAAGAATACCTGGAGCAATTGAAAACAGGGTATCCCCAAAGCAAATACATCGAGATGCTCCAATGGGATATAGGCAGAATCAAAGACCGGCCGGCCGTTCCTACCCCATAGACTGCTTTCTGACACACCTGCTCTCCTGCGCGCCTCCTTTCTGAACTTCGGCCCCTGGCACGAATTATCTCGATTGGATTGCCGCAGTTGCGCAATCTTCGCTGGACCTACTGACCAGCCAATAAGAACGGTCCGCAGCCTGACCAGCCACGGGCCGGAGGCGCGAACGGGGACCAGATTCTGGATGTGGGTGACGCCATCTACCTACTCAACTATCTTTTCA
Organism: uncultured Ignavibacteria bacterium; assembly: GCA_964631815.1. Lineage (GTDB taxonomy): Bacteria > Zixibacteria > MSB-5A5 > MSB-5A5 > SM1-73 > SM23-73-3. Next base: position 13,350 of record CAZWAO010000024.1, read on the forward strand.
AAGCCGGCCCGCCGCCGGGAGGCCGGCGTTGAGCAAAAGGCTCGTGTTTGAGCGCAAAAAAAAGCCCCGGCTTTCGGTAGGCCGGGGCTGGTTCTTTTCGGGAACGTATCTGACTGCCATCAGGGCTGAAGGGAAACGAAGTACAGGGAGCCTTGTCGCTCCACCAACAGCACCAGCCTGTCTTTCTCTTTGACTTTCTTGAGCAGGCTTTCGTAATCGGCAGCGTCATCCACTCGCTGGTCGTTGATCTGCCGGATTATGTCGCCCACCTGCAATCCCGCCTGGTAAGCCACGCCTCCATCGTCCACCCCCGCCACCACCACCCCTCTTCTATCATTGGTCCCCAGTTGATAAGCGATGGCGGAGCTTATGCCGGCCACGGTGATTCCCAGCCTGTCTCTGGAAGTGCTGCTGGTTTGAGCGGGCAGAGGCTCCGGCACCAGCTTGGTGCTTATGGACCTGCCGTCCCGCAGAAAAGTGATCTCCAGGCTCTGCTTCTCTCTGGCGAAATAGGCCAGATCTTCCCAGTCGCTCAAGTTTCTCATCCTCTGACCGTCCGCTTCGACGATCACGTCTTTTATCTTCAGACCGGCTTTTTGCGCGGGGCTATCCTTCTCCACGTCCGACACGATCACCCCTTCCGCCTTATCTAAATTCAGGCTTTGTGCCAGGATGGGATTCATCTCCTGAACCCTGAGGCCTATCCAGGCGGGGATGATTCTTCCGTGCTCTATCAAATCCGAAAGCAGGATTTTGGCCCGGTTGATGGGAATGGCGAAACCTATGCCCTCCGACCCCTGGCTGGTGGTGAAGATGAAGGAGTTTATGCCGATCACGTCCCCGTAAGCATTGACCAAGGGACCGCCGGAGTTGCCCGGATTGATGGCCGCGTCGGTCTGGATCATCTTGCGATATATCTGCACCTGTCCCCGCTCCCTCTTGATGTCCCGATTCACCGCGCTTACCACCCCCACCGTAACCGTGGGGTTGGGATCATCCAAAAGGTAGCCGAAGGGATTGCCGATGGCGATGGCCCACTCGCCGATGATCAGATCATCCGAATTCCCCAATACCGCGGAAGGTAGATTCTGGGCATCGATCTTGACTACCGCCAGATCGGAGGCCTCGTCCAATCCCAGTACCTTTCCCTCGTACTCCTGGCCTCCGGGCAGGGTCACCTTCAACTGGTCTGCCCCGGCCACCACATGGGCATTGGTCAGCACGTACCCGTCCGGGTTGATTATCACCCCCGAACCGATGCCGTAGACTTTTTGCTTGTACTCGCGGGGACGAAAGAACTGATCCCAGAACTCATCGCCGAAAGGAGAGAAAAAGGGCTGTTCTCTGACCACCCGAACCTGCACCACGCTTATGGACACCACTGCCGGCTCGACCTTCTGAGCGGCCTGGACTATGGCGTTATGCCGCGAGTCCGTTATCTGCTCTTGAACCGGAGCTGCCGTCTGGACTAAGTTGGGGTTAGAAGCCACCAGTCCGGTTTCCGGCGTTCCCTTATCTGCCGTGGACGGGGGCAAATGCCACACTCCCAAAACCAGCAGCAGAATCACCAGCGCCGCCCCCGCTATTACTCCGAATAGAATTGAGCCGAATATCGACCGGGTCTTCCGGATCTCACTGGAGCACATATTCCTTCCTCTTCATTCCATATTAAGAGGTCGAGATGGCTTTAAGGCTACACCAAGCCGCATCCCGACCCACATGGTTCAAGCTTTATAGGACCGCCGAATTAGTTTTCCCTTTGATCTGAGTCCACGTATTTTTCCGGCTCCTCTTCGAATTTCCGTTTGCAGGTTTCATCGCAGAAATAGAAGGTTTGGCCTCTGTGCAGGCACTTAAAGGGAGTGGTCTTCTCGTCAATCTCCGCCAGGCAAATCGGATCTATGGCCATCTTCGCCTCCTTGTGTTGAGAGGTTGCACAGCCTTTCCTTTTTAGAGAATCAAACCTGCGCTCACTATAATTTATACAGGGATATGGGTACAGATGTTCCTGGTGGAAATCGGATTCTAAATGGAACGGTAAGGACACCGCCTCATTCCCCCTTCATCGTTCTCAGCGGTTTTGACCACCACGTCCACCGTTTTCTTCTCCCCCTGGCGGACCAAACTCAAAAGCACGTGGGAGCCCACCGGAGTGGAGGAGATCAGCTTCCTCAGCTCGCCTGGGCTGTCGACGGATCTCCCGTTGAAGCCCACGATTCGATCACCCGGCGACAGGCCCCTTTCGTAAGCGGGGCTGTCCGGCACCACTTTGCTTATTCTGACTCCTTCGGCAGGTCTTCCCGTTTCACTCTCCTGGGGAGCGGTATCGCAGAAGATCCCGATCCAACTCCTCTGGACTCCCCCTTCTTTTTTCATCACCTGGCTCACCCGCAGGCAGGTGCTGGCGGGAAGGATGAAGACCAAACCCTCTTCTCCTTCCGGCACCCCCTCGGTCAGCCCCAAAAGCTGCCCCTTGCGGTTGAATATGGGCGTGCCTCCGTGATAGGCAACCGGAGGCCCGTGCCAGATCATCAGGCTCTCGTCATAGGCATCCACGCCCCCTATCCAGGATCTGGAAACCGTGCCCAGGTTGACGTCCAAGCCCTTGGAATAATTGGTATTGCCCAGGGCGATGCCCACGCATCCGCTGGTGATCCCCCCCTGATCGGGCATGCTCACCGGCTTCAGATCCCTGCCTTTTACCTCCATCAGGCTCACGTTGGTCTCGAAGTCACAGAAGATTCCCGATATCTCCTGATCTTCTATCACCTGTCCGTCCTGCAGCTTGACGGTGATCTGGTTCACGTTGTCCAGGATGTTTTCGGTAGTGAGGATGTGCGTTCGATCGAGTATCACCCCGGAGCCGAATTTGATCTCTCCGGAAGTCTCGTTTTTGCCCATGATGCAGACCACGGACGGCCCGGCCTTATCCACCACTTGGGCTATGTCGTGCTCCAGACGCTCAAGCGAGTTCCCACCGCACCCCCCGCCTAAAATTACGGTTAAGTAAAACCCGAGAATAATCCCGCCCCTAATCCAATTCGAACGCATACCCACCTGAAGCTTTAGCAGTTGCCAATCTGGCTTTCCGGTTCACCCTTTCCCGACTGGTTGGACATTCCCCGCGGCGTTGGGCTATCGCCGCTGTTCCACTGCTGCCACCACGTAGTGCGAATACTCCCCGTCATCGAACGTGCCCCTGACCTCCAGATCGTGGGTCACGATGTCGTTTCTGAAAGTGACCATACGCCCATTTGCAGCCAGACTGCTGTATAGCCCCAACGACAGAAGCAGGATCACGAAAACGGAGAAGATGTACGCCGGAACCGGCCCTAAAACCGGAGTCCGAAAAAGCCCGGCCACTCCTTCCGCCTTGGCCCACAGCCTGCTCCACAGGGGAGAGGGGTCGATCCTGGCGTTTAGATTAATCCAGAAGCCGCCCCAGAAGTCCTTCGATTCCTCGAAGGAACTCGCCTGCCTGAACAAGTCGATGGATTTCAGATAAGAGGAAAACTCGCGGGAGCATCCGGGACAGGACGAAAGGTGCTCGTCCAGTCTCTTCTTTTGACCGGAAACCAATTCAGCGTAACTCGGGATCAGCCTGCGCGCCTTTCTACACTTCATTTTTTATCCCCATCTTTTTCAACAGTTGAGGATGATGCTTGGCCAACTCACTCCTGAGTTTGGACCTGGCTCTATGCAAATACCACCTGACAGTCGCTTGCGGCATGCCGGTTATCTGGGCTACCTCCTTAATGTCTAAACCTTCCAAATCCCGCAAAACAAAAACCGCCTTCTGTCTGGGATTAAGCGCCCCCATGGAGTCATTGATCGCCCATTTGATCAGACTGCGCTGGTAGATCCTCTCTACATCCTGCTTCTTCTCCTTCAGTTCGCCGAAGATGTTGTCCAACAGCTCATGCTTATGCTTCTTGTGCTTCCGGATGAAGTCGATGGAAGCGTTGATGGTTATCCGGTAAAGCCAGGTGGAAAGCTTCTTGGTGGTGTCGAAGTTCACCAGGTTCTGGTAGGTCTTGACGAATACGATCTGCGAGATGTCCTTGGCGTCTTCATAATCACCCACCATCTTGTAGGCGATGCTGGCCACCTGGGTCTTGTACTTATCGACTATATGCTGGAAAGCCGCTTGGTCTCCCGCTTTGGCCTTCTCGATGATGTCCAGAAGCTCTTTGTCTTCCGCGCTGGACTCTACGACCTCGGCTTCCTTCTGCGCACTCTTGGAGTCGGCATTCTCCTTGTTTTCTTTAGCCGACCGGTGCTCCCCTGATTTGGCAGAGATCATCTATTCTTCTCGTCTTTTGATACGTTCACCCCAAAGAGGCCGTTTGCTAAGG